>NZ_JBHVZA010000007.1:0-281307 GCF_042880275.1 Streptomyces sp. NPDC058308 | reverse complement strand
ACGCCCGGTTACATTCCGAACCCGGAAGCTAAGCCTCACAGCGCCGATGGTACTGCAGGGGGGACCCTGTGGGAGAGTAGGACGCCGCCGAACTAATTTTAGAAATGGGAAACCCCCGCACCATTGGTGCGGGGGTTTTCTGCGTTCAGGACCAGGCCGTCTTTGGCGAAGACTTAGGGTCGGGATATGCGATACGACCTGGTCATCTTCGACAACGACGGCGTCCTGGTGGACAGTGAGCCGATCTCCAACACCATCCTGGCGGGTTATCTGACCGAGCTCGGGCACCCCACCTCGTACGAAGACTCCCTGCGTGACTACATGGGTGCTGCCGTGCATCGCGTACACGACCTGATTCTCGAGCGGAGTGGTGAGCGGCTGCCGGAGGACTTCGACGAGGTCTTTCACGGGCGGGTGTTCGCGGCTTTCGAGCGGGAGCTGAAGCCCGTCGAGGGGGCCGTGGAGGTGCTGGAGAAGCTCACGGCCGACGGGGTGTCCTACTGTCTGGCTTCCTCCGGGAGTCATGAGCGGATTCGGGTCGGGCATCGCAGGACCGGGCTCGACAGGTGGTTCGACGCGTCCCGGGTCTTCAGCTCGCAGGATGTGGGGCGGGGGAAGCCGGCGCCCGATCTCTTTCTGTACGCCGCCGAGCGCATGGGCGTCGAGCCCGAGAAGTGCGTGGTCGTGGAGGACAGTCCGCTGGGGGTGCGGGCCGCCGTGGCCGCCGGGATGGACGTCTATGGGTTCACCGCCATGACGCCCGCGGAGCGGCTCGTGGGGGCAACTGGACTCTTCGCGGATCTGCGGGAGTTGGCTGACCTGCTCGTATGACGCGGGCAGTGGGGTGGCACTGACAATTGTCACTGCCAGGTCCGGACGATCGTTTCTGTCGGGGGACAGGGGCCGGCGGCGAAGCTGTGGGTGTCGCGAAGGAGTCGCGAACGGGACGTACACAGCTACGACGGAGGAACCCGATCATGAGCCAGCTCGCTGCCGAAGCCCCCGCCACGGTCACCCCTGCCGCCCCTGCCGCCCCTGCCGCCGCGGCGGGCTCGGAGGCCCGCGCGGCGCGGATCGAGTCGCTGAAGCCGCTCGTGCTGGACGCGGTCGTGCCCACTGCCTCGTACTACCTGCTCAGCAAGGGGTTCGGGATGGGCACCATGGGGGCGCTCGCCTGGAGCAGCGTGCTGCCGGCCGGGCGGACGGCGTGGGGTGTGGTCAAGGACCGGCGGGTCAACGGGCTCGCGGCGCTGATCCTGACGGCCAACGTCGTGGGGCTGCTGATGAGTCTGATCGCCGGTGATCCGCGGCTGATGCTCGCCAAGGACAGTGGGATCACCGCGACCGTGGGGGTCGCGGTGCTGTTGTCGGTGGTGGCCGGGCGGCCGCTGATGACCGCCGCCCTCAAGCCCTGGGTGACCAAGGGGAACGCGGGGCGCGCCGCGGCCTGGAAGCGGCTGATGGCCGAGCGGGGGCGGTTCGCGCGGCTGGAGCGGATGTTCTCCGTCGTGTGGGGTGCGGCGCTCTTCGGCGAGGCGCTGCTGCGGGTCGTCGGGGCCTACACGCTGTCCGTCGACACCATGGTGTGGCTGAGCGGGGTGATCGCGGCGGTGACGATCACGCTGACGGTCTTCGTCACTGGCCGCCTGGTCGTCGAGCCGATGGAGAAGATGGTCTGCAAGGCGGCCGGGGCCTGCTGAAATTGGTTGAGTGATCGACCTACCCATGGGTAGTCGGGGGCCCTACGCTCTGCAGCCATGACCGATGAGCTGCGGCGCGGCAGGGCCTCGCTGGCGTTCGCCTTCCTGGTGCAGGGAGTGACCTTTGCCCTGCTGGTGACGCGGATTCCGGCGATCCAGGACCGATACGGGATATCCGACGGGCTGCTGCCCGTCTTTCTCGCGGCGGTGCCGATCCTGGCGGGGGCCGGGAGCGTGGGCACCGAGCAGCTGGTCAAGAGGGTGCCGCCGAGTGCGGTGCTGCGGTGGTCGCAGCCCGTGGTGCTGCTTGCGCTGCTGGGGGTGGGCGCGGGGGACGCGCTCTGGCAGGCGGCCGTGGCGCTCGGGGCGTTCGGGCTTGCGGTGGGTGCGCTCGACGCGTCCATGAACATGCTCGGGGTGAGTCTTCAACGGGCCTACGGGCGCAGCATCATGCTGGGGTTCCACGCCGCGTACAGCCTGGGCGGGATCGTCGGGGCGTCGCTGGCCTGGGTCGGGGCGCACTGGGACCTTCCGCTCTTCGTCTCCTATCTGCCGGTCGTGGCGGTGCTGTTGCCGGCGGCGCTGATCGGGAGCCGGTGGTACGTCGACGTGGCGGGGGCGAAGGACGGTGCGGGCTCCGGGGCGGGCCAGGAGGGCGGGACCGTCGTCTTCAAGGTGCTGTTGCCGCTGTGCCTGGTGATGACCTTCGCGTACATCGGGGACTCGACCGTCTCCAACTGGAGCGCCAAGTACCTGCAGGACGTCCTGGGGAGTTCCGAGGACGTCTCGACGGTTCCGTACAACGTCTACATGGTCATGACGCTGGTGGGGCGTGGGCTCGGGGATCTGGGCGTGCGGCGGTTCGGGGCCGTGGCGGTGGTGCGGGCCGGGTCGGTGGTGGCCGCGCTGGGGTTCGCGGTCGTGGCGGTGGCGCCGGGGGCATGGGTCGGGATCGCGGGGTTCACGGTGCTGGGGCTGGGGTTGTGCGTGGTGGTTCCGCAGACGTTCGCCGCGGCGGGGCGGCTGTTCCCCGCGGCTTCGGATACGGCCGTCGCGCGACTGAATGTCTTCAACTATGTGGGTTTCTTGATCGGTTCGCCGTTGGTGGGCGGGCTCGGCGATGCGTGGAACTACCGGGGCGCCATGGTCGTTCCTCTGGTGTTGGTCCTCCTGACCTTGTTGTACGCCCGTTCCTTCGCCCCGGGAGCGGACCGGTACGGTGACGGGCATGAGTGGCCGCGCACAGCTGATGTGGGACGAGGCAGTAACGGGCTATGACTTCGGCCCGGGTCACCCGATGGACCCGGTCAGGCTCGGGCTGACCCGAAGCCTCATCGGTGCCTTCGGGCTCGACCGGGAGCTGGATGTGGTCGCCGCCAAGCGCGCCGGGGATTCGACGCTGCGGCTCGTGCACCGCGGGGATTACGTGGACGCGGTCAAGGCTGCCTCCGTCGATCCGGCGTCCGCGCGCGGGGAGTACGGGCTCGGCACGGAGGACGACCCCGCCTTCGCCGGGATGCACGAGGTGTCCGCACTGATCGCAGGCCAGTCCGTCGGCGCGGCCGAGGCGGTGTGGCGCGGGGACGCGCTGCACGCGGTGAACTTCGCGGGCGGGCTGCACCATGCGATGCCCGGGGGCGCCTCCGGGTTCTGCATCTACAACGACGCGGCGCTGGCCGTCGCGCGCCTCCTGGAGCTGGGCGCCGAGCGGGTCGCGTACGTGGATGTCGACGTGCACCACGGCGACGGCGTCCAGGCCGCCTTCTGGGAGGACCCGCGGGTTCTGACGATCTCGCTCCACGAGCATCCGCGCACGCTGTTCCCGCAGACCGGGTGGCCCGAGGAGACGGGGGCGGACGGCGCGGCCGAGGGGTCCGCGGTGAATGTCGCGCTACCCGCCGGCACCGGTGACGCGGGGTGGGTGCGGGCCTTCCACGCCGTGGTGCCCGAGCTGCTCGCCGACTTCCGGCCACAGGTCCTGGTGTCGCAGCACGGTGCCGACACGCACTTCGAGGATCCGCTCGCCCACCTCGCCGTATCGCTCGACGCGCAGCGGGCCGTGCAGGTCGCCTGTCATGAGCTGGCCCACGAGTACGCCGACGGGCGGTGGGTCGCTCTGGGTGGCGGGGGGTACGCCGTGGTGGACGTGGTGCCGCGGTCGTGGACGCATCTGGTCGGGATCGCCGCGGGGCGGCCGGTCGAGCCGGTGACGGACGTGCCCGAGGCGTGGCGGCAGGAAGTCTTCGCGCGGACACGGCAGTTGGCGCCGGGGCGGATGACGGACGGGCGGTGGCCCGTGGACTGGCGGGGGTGGGAGTCGGGGTACGACCCGGCGGACCGGCTCGACCAGGCGGTGATCGCCGCCCGGCGGGCCTCGTTCCCCTTGCGGGGCCTGCTGGCCTAGGCGTGACCTAGGGGCTTTCCCGGCCGAAGTCGGGGGCGTATTGTGCCCGCGTTAGCCCAAGTGTGGGGGTTTTCCGGGGTTTTGTGGGTTCGGGGGTGGTCGATGCACCAGCATCGGCAGCGTGTTGAGCACCGGCGCCCTGCGTGCGCATCTGTTGGCGGCTCGGTTGGCCGGGCCCGTGGCCACCTCGCGGGAGCAGAGCCTGCGGAGTTATCGGCTCTTCGCGGCCCGCGACCCGCGGATACTGCTCGGGCTCGACCCCGAGTGGAGCTGGGGCCCCGGTGATCTGCTGGGGCTGATGGCGGACAAGTGCGGGGTATCCGCAGATCCGGCGCTCACCACGGGGGCCGACGTCATCGATCCGGAGCGGACGCTGGCGGCGCTCGACGCCTTCGCGGAACGGCTCGCGGACGCGGCTCGACGGCGGCTCCCGGTCCTCCTCGGGACCGGTCATCCGCACCGTCTGCTCGGCTTCTACGCCGCGTTGGCGGACGCTTTGTCGGCGGCGGGATGCACTGTCCTCACCCCGGCGCAGGGTGACAGTGTCGACATAACGACCCGGTTCGGCCTACGCACGTACAACCTTGACTACGCACAAGGAGTCGCGCTGGTGCGCGAACCCGGCGCGCGTCCCGCCGGGAGTGAGACCGGCGCACACACCCACTCACCACTGCCGGTTCGGGCCGCTCTGGATGCCGCGGCGGAGGCCGGCGGGCCGCTTCCCGGGTTGGTCGTAGGGGACCACGGATGGGTCTGCGGGGCAGGTCAGCTGGGGTTCGAGGCGATCGGTCTGGCGGATACGGATGATCCCGCGCTGTTCGTCGGAGAGGCCGAGGGGCGGGTGTCCGTCGTCGTTCCGCTTGATGACGCTGTGCGGTCTGATTACTACCGACCGCTTACTCGCTATGTACTCAATCGAGCGTGTCTGTCACAGTAGGCGGCCGATCGCTGCTCCTCTTCCCCACTCGCATCATCCGCCCCTAGTCTGGGGAGTGAGCGCATAGCGACGAAGAGTCACCGGAAGGGGAAGCCGGTGCCCGTCATGTGCGGAAGGTTCAGGTGGGGTGTCATGGCTGCAGACCAGAGGCCGCTGAACGAGGTTCAGTTTCTGACCGTGGCGGAAGTCGCCTCGGTAATGCGAGTGTCCAAGATGACCGTGTACCGGCTGGTGCACAGCGGTCATCTGCCCGCCATCCGGGTCGGAAGGTCCTTCCGGGTTCCGGAGCAGGCGGTTCACGAGTACCTCCGCGAGTCCTATGTGGGGGTCGAAGCAGGTTGAGCGAGGGGCCTCAGGGTCCGTCGCGGCAGGGGTCATGGCCCCTCGATTACGTCCCTCACGCGGGGGCAGGTAGGCTAGGCCGACGTAGGTCGTGTGGGCCCAGTCTGCTGCCCCGCACCGAGTGAAGAGAAGTGAGCGAGGGTAGTCGTGGGCTCTGTTATCAAGAAGCGGCGTAAGCGGATGGCCAAGAAGAAGCACCGCAAGCTGCTGAAGCGCACTCGCGTTCAGCGTCGCAACAAGAAGTAAGCGGCCGCTGCAACAGCGTGTACCGAAGCCCTCCCGTCATCCGACGGGAGGGCTTCGGTGTTTTCGGCCGTCTCTGGGCGCACGGACATCACACCGCAACGTCCACCCGCTAGCGTGGGCCGCAACACAGCCGACACCGCGCGGCAAGGGCTGAGGGTTGGGGAAAGGCAGGCGCTGATCTTGGGCAAGGTCGTGCTCGTGACCGGAGTGGCCCGGCAACTGGGCGGACGGTTCGTCCGGCGCATCCAGCGGGACCCCGATGTCGACCGGGTGATCGCCGTCGACGCGGTCCCACCCGAGCACCATCTCGGCGGCGCCGACTTCGTCCAGGCCGACATCCGGCAGGCCACGATCGCCCGGGTGCTCGCGGAGCACAGCGTGGACACGGTCGTCCACATGGACGTCACGGCCACCGCGCTCGGCCGGGGAGGCCGGGGCAGCCGCGGCTCGGTCAAGGAGACCAACGTCATCGGCACCATGCAGCTCCTCGGGGCCTGCCAGAAGTCGCCGACGGTGAAGCGGCTCGTGGTGAAGTCGAGCACCAGCGTGTACGGGTCGGCGCCCAGGGATCCCGCGGTGTTCACCGAGTCCACGCCGCCGAAATCGCTGCCCAGCGGTGGCTTCGCCAAGGACACCGTCGAGGTCGAAGGTTATGTGCGCGGCTTCGCGCGGCGCCGCCCGGACGTCGCGGTGTGCGTGCTGCGCTTCGCGAACATCCTCGGTCCCGCCGCCGACTCCCCGCTCGCCGAGTACTTCTCGCTGCCGGTCCTGCCGACCGTGTTCGGCTACGACCCCCGCCTGCAGTTCGTCCACGAGGACGACGCGGTCGAGGTGCTGCGGCTCGGCTCGCACGAGCCCGAGCGTGGCACGCTCAACAGCGGCACCTTCAACATCGCCGGTGACGGCCAGCTGCTCCTGTCCCAGTGCTCGCGGCGGCTCGGCCGCCCCACCGTGCCGATGTTCCTGCCGGCCGTCACCTGGGTCGGCTCCGCGCTGCGCACGCTCGGAGCGACGGACTTCTCGCCCGAGCAGATCAGGCTGCTCACGCACGGCAGGGTCGTGGCCACCCGGCAGATGCGCGAGACACTGGGGTTCAGGCCGAAGTACACGACCGCGGAGGCGTTCGCGGACTTCGTACGCAGCCGGGGCCCCGGGCTGCTGCCGCCAAGTGCCCTCGCGGGGGCAGTCGACCGGATCGCCGCGCTGCCCCTCGCGGGCGGCAACCAGAGCGTCAATTGAGGAGAGCGTCAACGATGGCGGACGCCAAGGTCATTCCGTTCGATGACGACCGGTCGCGCGGGAGCGCGCAGCGCGCGGCGCGCCGCAGGTCGGCGCCTCGGCGCGCGGGTGATCCCGTGGCCGGGGTGAAGGCGCTGCCCGGCCAGCAGGACGGGCTGCGACAGGACGGGCAGCAGGGCGGGGAGCCGCAGGCGGCCCGCCCGGAACCGGCAGGCCGGGCGCCGGAGCCGCGCCGCGGTGGTGACTGGGACCGGCGCGTCGCGGGGGGCCTGGCCTTTCTGCGGCGGCGGCTGACCGGCGAGTACGAGGTCGACGACTTCGGTTACGACGAGGAGCTCACCGACCAGGTCCTGATGTCGGTTCTCCGCCCCTTCTACGAGAAGTACTTCCGGGTGGAGGTGAAGGGCGTCGAGAACATCCCCGCCGACGGCGGGGCGCTGATCGTCGCCAACCACTCCGGGACGCTGCCGCTCGACGGCCTGATGATGCAGGTCGCGGTGCACGACAACCATCCGCAGGGCCGGCATCTGCGGCTCCTCGCCGCCGACCTCGTCTTCATGCTGCCGGTGATCAACGAACTGGCCCGCAAGGCCGGCCACACCCTGGCCTGCGCCGAGGACGCGGAGCGGCTGCTGGGGCGGGGCGAGCTGGTCGGTGTGATGCCGGAGGGCTTCAAGGGCATAGGCAAGCCCTTCAGCGAGCGCTACAAGCTGCAGCGGTTCGGCCGCGGCGGGTTCGTGTCGACGGCGCTGCGCACGGGATCTCCGATCGTGCCGTGCTCGATCGTCGGGGCGGAGGAGATCTACCCGATGATCGGCAACGCGAAGACCCTGGCGCGGGTGCTCGGCTTCCCGTACTTCCCGATCACGCCCACGTTCCCGTGGCTGGGCCCGCTGGGCGCGGTGCCGCTGCCGACGAAGTGGACGATCCAGTTCGGGGAGCCGATCCCGACGGACGGCTATCCGCCGGAGGCGGCGGAGGACCCGATGCTGATGTTCAACCTGACGGACCAGGTGCGGGAGCAGATCCAGCATTCGCTGTACAAGCTGCTGGTGCAGCGGCGGTCGGTGTTCTTCTGACAACGCATCGGGGGCGCCCTCCCCGCCAGGAGGGCGCCCCCGCTCACGTACCGCCGAGGACTATTTCGCGTCCTCTCCGTCGACGCCCAGCTCGGGGAGCAGGCCGGGCAGGAGCGGGGGCAGGGTGACGTCCGGCTTGGCCGGGAAGCTGTCCTGCCGGGGTTTGCTCTTGCCGTCCGACGGGGGCGGGGACGTCTTTTTCTCGGCCGGTGGGTCGAGGAGGCCGCCTGTGGTCCCGCCGAGGAGGCCGTCGTCCTTGCTGTGCGAGGTGGTCGGCCTTGGCTTGCTGTCGTGTCGGGTGTCACCGCTGTGCGTACTGCCGCCGCCCGAGGGGTGGGAGGGACGTCCGCCGGAGGTGCCGGAGCCGCTGGGGCTCTGAGCTGTCCGGCCGGGCGTGCCGCCCTTCTCCGGGGCGCGGGGCAGCCGGGAGCGCAGCGGGTCGACCTCTTCGTCTATGGCGTCGAAGACGGAACTGACCTGTTGGCCCACGTCGCCCAGCTGGACGGGGAGGCGGCCCTGAAGGTCGCTCCACGCCTCGCGGTGCGAGCGGGAGAACGCGGACAGCGCCTGGATGGGGCCCAGGGAGCCGTCGCGTTCGTAGGCCTGGAGGAGCAGGCGGTGGCCCTCGGTGGCATCGTGTCGCATGCCGGAGAGGGCTCGTCTGACCTCGCCGAGGGACTCGTGGTCGAGGGTGCGTGTGCGGCCCCGTTCCATGAGTCTGCGGGCTTCGTTCAGCCGGGTCGACGCATGGTCGAGGTAGAGCTGGCCGCGGTCGGTGTCGTCGTCGGCCAGGCCCAGTTTGAAGTCCTCCATACCGCGCTTGAGACCGTACAGCGAGTCGCCGGGCAGGGCGTCGGAGCTGGCGGCCGCAACTCCGCCGAACGCGCCCGCGGCGACGCCGACGGTGAGGCCGCCTGCCGCGATGCCCTTGGAGAGACGGGAGCGCGGCCGCAACTTCCGCAGGGCGCCCGCTCGATGAGCACCCTTGCGGGACCGCTGCTCGGGCACCGATGGACTGTTGCCCTCGAGAAGCATGGCTTCCATCGCGGCCACGAGCTGGGCGCGCTGGACGACCTTGACCTCGGGGTCGAGGGCGGGCTTGGGCAGCGCGTCGAGACCTTCCGTCAGGGCCAGCATGTGGCCCTGCCCGGTCGGTTCGGAACGGGCCGCGGTGGTTTCGGGGGACTCCACGGATGCGGCCGCGGGTGCGGATGTGGGCGCGGAGTCCTCGGACTGCTCGGCCGCCGGACCCTGGTCGGAATGCTCCTCCAGGGCCTGGGCGAAGGCGTTCGCCCGCCGGTGGGCCGATACGTTCGCGATCACTGGCGGCACCTCCTCTCGTCAAGACGGTCGACTCCCCAGGGGGTCCTGAGGGTTGCGTGTCCTGACCATTTCCACACGATCGAGTGAGCGGAGCCAGTCAGGTAGCGACCACAGGGAGCCTGCATCCCGCACAACGAGCGTCGCGGCACTTGGGTTACGGACGAAGGATGATCGGACCGCGACAAGTCCGCGGCGGCCATCTGACCGCCACGGAAGGTGAGTTGGGGATTACGGAGCATGACGGAGGGGGTGGGGGCGTCGTCGGCGGGCCTGGGCCCCGGCGCCTCAGGACCTAGCGGACGTCGTCGGGCAGGAGGCGGGCGAGCGTGCGCACCGCGCGGTACTGGAGGGTCTTGATCGCACCTTCGTTCTTCCCCATGACCCGCGCGGTCTCGGCGACGGAGAGGCCCTGGAGGAAGCGCAGGGTCACGCACTCCTGCTGCTGGGGGTTGAGGCGGCGGACGGCTTCCAGGAGTGCCGCGTTCGAGAGGGACTCCAGGACGGAGTCCTCGGGGCTGCGCTCGACCTCGTTGGCGTCGAGCATTTCGCCGGTGGTCACTTCGAGGCGGAAACGGCTTGATTTGAAGTGGTCGGCGACCAGGTTGCGAGCGATCGTGACCAGCCAGGCGCCGAAGTCGCGGCCCTGCCAGGTGAAGGTGCCGATGCGGCGCAGCGCGCGCAGAAAGGTCTCACTGGTGAGGTCCTCGGCGGTCGCCTTGCCGCCCACGCGGTAGTAGATGTAGCGGTAGACCGTGTCGCTGTACTGGTCGTAGAGGCGGCCGAAGGCGTCGGACTCGCCGGCCTGCGCGCGCTCGACGAGGTCCATCATGCGGGCGCTGTCGCTGTCCGCGGCGGGACGGCGTGGGGTGGGGGCAGAGGTGGCGGCAGCGGCGCCGGAGCGGGACCGTCTGCTGACTGCCGCACCGCCGTTCGCCAGGGCATAGCACGGCCCGGCGGGTGCGGGGACGGCGAGGGCGGGGACGGCGGGGACGGCGTACGCGGTGGGGACGAAGCCGCGCAAGCGGTCGATGACCGTTGCGCGCAGCGTAGCCAGGCCCGAGGCGTCAACCCCGACGTGTGGGTACACGGGACTCCCAGAGGCAGAGCTTCCATCACGTGCAGTACGGGACTGTTCACCCGTCGTAGCGACGCGTGGGGTCCCTTATGCGTCTGAGGAGAATAACGCTTCGTACAGGCAGCGCTACACCCAGTTGCTAAAATCACCGATTACGTCGCTTCTGTAACCGATTGACGCCCGCTCAAGTACCGGAGAGTGACCGTTTGTTGGTCGATTGGGTTCACATTCCGTGTCGGCATGAGGCGTGTTGTGGCCGAGTGCTACCGGCGTGACTGGCGGGAGCCAGGGCGGGGTAGGACCGACGGAATGCTCGGGCCGCGCGGCGCGGGGCGAGGCGACACAGGCTCTCAGTGGCGGCGGCGGTGCAGGGCGATGGCCGCGGCGGCGCCGCCCGCGAGCGCGCCGACGCCGGCCGCGGCCGGGATGCCGACCTTCGCGGCCTTGCGGCCCGTGCGGTAGTCCCGCAGCCGCCAGTCCCGTTCCCGCGCGTGCTTGCGCAGTTTGGCGTCGGGGTTGATCGCGTAGGGGTGTCCGACGAGCGAGAGCATCGGGATGTCGTTGTGCGAGTCGCTGTACGCGGCGCAGCGGCCGAGGTCCAGGCCCTCGGCGGCGGCCAGCGCGCGGACGGCCTCGGCCTTCGCCGGGCCGTGCAGGGGCTCACCGACGAGCCTGCCGGTGTAGATGCCGCCGATGGACTCCGCGACGGTGCCGAGGGCGCCGGTCAGGCCGAGGCGGCGGGCGATGACCGTGGCGATCTCCACCGGGGCGGCGGTGACCAGCCAGACCTTCTGGCCTGCGTCGAGGTGGGCCTGGGCCAGGGCGCGGGTGCCCGGCCAGATGCGCTCGGCCATGTACTCGTCGTAGATCTCCTCGCCGATGGACATCAGCTCGGCGACGCGGTGGCCCTTGACGATGGACAGGGCGCTGTCGCGGGCGTCCTGCATGTGCTCGGGATCCTCGACGCCTGCGAGCCTGAACCAGGCCTGCTGCCAGGCGAACCGGAACAGTTCCTGGCGCTCGAAGAACTTCCGCTTGTACAGGCCGCGGCCGAAGTGGAAGATCGCGGCGCCCTGCATCACGGTGTTGTCGAGGTCGAAGAAGGCGGCGGCCTTGTCGTCGCCGACGACGGGGAACTCCGGTTCCTTCGGCTCCTCGTCGGCCGCGGTCCTCGCCGCCAGGCTTTCGAGCTCCTCCAGCTCCTGGGAGGTCTTGCGCGCTGCCTCAGCCGAGGCCTCGCCTGCCAACACGCTCCGCGCCGTGGCGGAGCGCCTACGGGGGGTGAGCCATCCGAGAGCGGCCATGTCGTGAGCATAGCCAGTCTGTTCGGCGGTTCCGGAGTCGGGAGGATTCGGGCCTGTGAACTCTCCGCGTCGGGGCCGTGAAAGGGCGTGCGCGGAACGTGTCCGCCGGGGGCGCGGGCCGGGCGAGAATAGGGGGCATGAGCCCGATTTTTCGTCGTAGCGGCGGTCGTACGGAGAAGAAGAAGCCACAGGAGCGCCTTGTCACCCTGATCGGGAAGCCGGGATGTCACCTGTGCGATGACGCACAGTCGGTGATCGAGAAGGTCTGCGGGGAGCTCGGCACACCCTGGGAGAAGAAGGACATCACCCAGGACGAGGAGCTGCACCGGGCCTACTGGGAGCAGATTCCCGTGGTGCTCGTGGACGGGGAGCAGCACACCTTCTGGCGTGTGGACGAGAACCGGCTGCGGCGGGAACTGACCGGTTAGCTCAGGCACCTACTGACCGACCAGTCCAAAGTGTCCGCGAATTGGATTACGCTTTGGGGCGGTTTTGGTCTCGGGGGCGATGATCGTGAGGAGAGTGTGCGGTTTTGCCCCCTGCAAATGAGCAACGACGCCGTCTGCGCGCCGGTTCCGCGATCGCGCGCCGGGGGCGCGTGACCCCGGTCACGTTGGCCGGGCAAATCGGACACCATCTTTGTGCACGCGTTCACAAAGACATAGCCTGCATTCGACGGGGCGGTCTGGGGACGAGTGACCGCCTGCAGCCCCGCTCTACCCGCAGGAGCACCGTGGCAACTGGCCGAACTCACCGACCGGCGACCCGCAGCCGAGGAATTCCCGAGGCCACCGTCGCCAGGCTTCCGCTGTACCTCCGAGCCCTCACCGCACTGTCGGAGCGCTCGGTGCCCACGGTCTCCTCCGAGGAGCTCGCGGCCGCCGCGGGGGTCAACTCCGCGAAGCTGCGCAAGGACTTCTCGTATCTCGGTTCCTACGGGACGCGCGGCGTCGGGTACGACGTCGAGTATCTCGTGTACCAGATCTCCCGTGAACTCGGGCTGACCCAGGACTGGCCGGTTGTCATCGTCGGCATCGGTAACCTCGGCGCCGCGCTCGCCAATTACGGCGGCTTCGCGTCCCGCGGTTTCCGCGTCGCCGCGCTGATCGACGCCGACCCGGCCATGGCGGGCACGCCCGTCGCGGGCATGCCGGTCCAGCACACCGACGACCTCGAAAAGATCATCGAGGACAACGGCGTCTCGATCGGCGTCATCTCGACCCCGGCGGGGGCCGCCCAGCAGGTCTGCGAGCGGCTCGTCGCCGCCGGTGTGACCTCCATCCTGAACTTCGCGCCGACGGTCCTCTCCGTGCCGGACGGCGTCGACGTACGCAAGGTCGATCTCTCCATCGAGCTGCAGATCCTCGCCTTCCACGAGCAGCGCAAGGCCGGCGAGGACGCCGCCCACGAGGGGCCCGTCCCGCCCGTGTCGGCCAAGCAGCAGCGGAAGGGACCCGACGGGGACGTCCCCGCCGTGATGCCGGCATGAGTCTCCTGGTCGTGGGGCTGAGCCACCGCAGCGCACCGGTGAGCGTCCTGGAGCGGGCCGCGCTGTCCGCGGACGCGCAGGCCAAACTCCTGCAGGACACCCTCGCCGCCGAGCCCGCCGCCGAGGCGGCCGTGCTCGCCACGTGCAACCGCATCGAGCTCTACGCCGACGTGGACAAGTTCCACGCGGGCGTCGCCGAGCTCTCCACGCTGCTCGCGCAGCACAGCGGCGTCGGTCTGGAGGAGCTCACCCCCTATCTGTACGTCCACTACGAGGACCGTGCCGTCCACCACTTGTTCTCGGTGGCCTGCGGGCTCGACTCGATGGTCGTCGGCGAGGGGCAGATCCTCGGGCAGATCAAGGACGCCCTGGCGCGCTCGCAGGAGCTGCACACCGCGGGCAAGCTCCTCAACGATCTCTTCCAGCAGGCCCTTCGGGTCGGCAAGCGCGCCCACTCCGAGACCGGCATCGACCGGGCCGGGCAGTCGCTCGTGACGTTCGGGCTCGAACAGCTCGCCGCGGGCGGCTCCGTGGAGACCTGGGCCAAGGGCAAGCGGGTCCTGGTGATCGGCGCGGGCTCCATGTCCTCGCTGGCCGCCGCGACGCTCGCGCGCGCCGGTGTCCAGGAGATCGTCGTCGCCAACCGCACCCTTGAGCGGGCGCTGCGCCTCGCGGAGATCCTCGCGGACTCCGGTACCGGGGTGTCGGCGCGCGCCGTTCCCATGGGCGCCGTGGCCGATGAACTGACACGTGCCGATGTGGCGGTGTCCTGCACGGGCGCGACCGGACTGGTCCTCACGGCCGAGGCCGTGGCCGCCGCGGTGGGCGGGGCCACGCCGCCGCCCGCCGTGCGCGACGCCCTCGCGCCGTCCGCGGACCCGGCCGGTTCCGCGACGGCGGGCGACGCCACCGCGTTCGAACAGCACGCCGCGTGGCTGGCGAAGGCGCGGGGCGAAGGCCCGGTGCGGGCCGGCGCGACGGACGGCGAGGCCTTCGACGGGCGTACGACGTCGCTCGCCCTGCTCGACCTGGCCATGCCGCGCGACATCGACGCCGCGGTGCACCGCATCGACGGAGTGCGCCTCGTCGACATCGAGTCGCTCGCGGAGGCGTCCGCGGACGCCCCGATGGCCGACGACGTGGAGAAGGTGCGCGGCATCGTCTCCGACGAGGTCGCCGCCTTCGGCGCCGCGCAGCGGGCCGCGCACATCACGCCGACCGTGGTCGCCCTGCGCACCATGGCCGCCGACCTGGTGGCGAGCGAGATCGCCCGGCTCGACGGACGGCTGCCCGGCCTCGCGGACAAGCAGCGCGCGGAGATCACGCAGACCGTGCGCCGCGTCGTCGACAAGCTGCTGCACGCGCCGACGGTGCGGGTCAAGCAGCTGGCGAGCGAGCCCGGCGGCGCCGGGTACGCGGACGCGCTGCGCACGCTTTTCGACCTCGACCCGCAGACGGTCGCGGCGGTCAGCCGGGCTGACCACATGAACAACGAGAACGACGACCCGAATCGAGGCCGGGCATGACCGAGAAGGCCCTCAGGCTCGGGACCAGGCGCAGCAGGCTGGCCATGGCCCAGTCCGGCCAAGTGGCCGAGGCAGTCAGGGAGTTGACGGGGCGACCCGTCGAGCTGGTGGAGATCACGACGTACGGCGACACCTCGCGCGAGCACCTCGCGCAGATCGGTGGCACCGGGGTCTTCGTGACCGCCCTGCGCGAGGCACTGGCCCGCGACGAGGTGGACTTCGCCGTCCACTCCCTCAAGGACCTGCCCACCGCGCAGCCCGCCGAGCTGACCCTCGCCGCCGTACCGCTGCGCGAGGACCCCCGCGACGCGCTGATCGCACGCGACGGGCGCACCTACGCCGAGCTCCCCGAGGGGGCTCGCGTCGGCACCGGCTCGCCGCGCCGCATGGCGCAGCTGAACGCCTACGCGCGCAGCCACGGCATGACCATCCAGACCGTGCCGATCCGCGGGAACGTCGACACCCGCATCGGATACGTGCACAAGGGGGAGCTCGACGCCGTCGTGCTCGCCGCCGCCGGACTCAACCGCGTCGGCAAGGCCGACGAGGTGACCGAGCTCCTGTCGGTCGACACCGTTCTGCCCGCCCCCGGCCAGGGGGCACTGGCGATCGAGTGTGCCGCGCACAACGCGTCACTCGCCGCCGCGCTCGCCGAGCTCGACGACCCGTACACCCGGGCCGCCGTGACCGCCGAGCGGTCCCTGCTCGCCGCCCTGGAAGCCGGTTGCAGCGCGCCCGTGGGCGCGCTGGCCGACCTCTTGGCCGACGGGCAGATTGTCAAGGAAATGCGCCTGCGCGGCGTCGTCGGTACGACCGACGGCTCGACGTTGGTGCAGCTGTCCACCACCGGTCCCGTGCCCGAGACGGAGACCCAAGCCATGGCGCTGGGCCGCGAACTCGCTGCCGAGATGCTTGCCAAGGGCGCGGCCGGTCTGATGGGGGAGCGAGCACTTTGAGCCCCACCTCGAACCTTCCAGGCCTTCCCGCCCACGGGCACGTCACCTTTCTCGGTGCCGGACCCGGGGATCCGGGACTGCTGACCCTGCGCGCCGTCGAGGCGCTGGCCCGAGCGGATGTGCTGATCGCCGAGCCTGATGTGCTCGACGTCGTCCGCGTGCATGCCAGGGGAGGTGTGGACACACCCCAGCCGACAGCTGACGACACGTCAATGACCGCCGACGCGACGCCGTTCCGAGCTGCCGCCAATCTTGTCATGGCGGCCGCGAAGGGCGGCAGGCGGGTCGTGCGGGCGGTGAGCGGCGACCCGGGCCTCGACGCGTACGCGGCTGAGGAGATGCTCGCCTGCGCCGCCGAGGGCATCCCCTTCGAGGTCGTGCCGGGCATCGCGGCCGCGGTCGGTGTGCCCGCGTACGCCGGTGTGCCGCTGCGGGACGAGCAGGGCACGGACGTTCGCTTCGTCGACGCCCGTACCGCCTCCGACCGCTGCTGGAGCGAGGTCGGCGTGTCCGACGGGACCGTCGTCGTCTCGACGGCGCTCGACTCCGTGGCGGCCGCGGCCGGCGAGCTGGTGGCCGCGGGCCGCAAGCCGGACACCCCGATGACCGTGACCGTGGCCGGTACGACGACGCGCCAGCGCACCTGGACCGCGACGCTCGGCACCATCGCGCAGGTCCTGAAGCAGGCGAAGGTGCTGCCCTCGCCGGACGGGGGCCAGCCCGTCATAGCCGTGGTCGGCGAGCGTTCCTCCGCCGCCCAGCGCGAGCAGCTCTCGTGGTTCGAGTCGAAGCCGCTCTTCGGGTGGCGCGTGCTCGTGCCGCGCACGAAGGAGCAGGCGGCCTCGCTCTCCGACCAGCTGCGTTCGTACGGCGCCGTGCCGCACGAGGTGCCGACGATCGCGGTGGAGCCGCCGCGCACGCCCCAGCAGATGGAGCGCGCGGTCAAGGGCCTGGTGACCGGCCGGTACGAGTGGATCGCCTTCACGTCCGTCAACGCCGTCAAGGCGGTGCGGGAGAAGTTCGAGGAGTACGGGCTCGACGCGCGCGCCTTCGCCGGGATCAAGGTCGCGGCCGTCGGTGAGCAGACCGCCGCCGCGCTGATCGCCTTCGGTGTGAAGCCGGACCTGGTGCCGAGCGGTGAGCAGTCGGCCGCCGGTCTCCTGGAGGACTGGCCGCCGTACGACCCGGTCTTCGACCCGATCGACCGGGTGTTCCTGCCGCGGGCCGACATCGCCACGGAGACGCTGGTCGCCGGTCTCATCGATCTCGGGTGGGAGGTCGACGACGTCACCGCCTACCGGACGGTGCGGGCGTCGCCGCCGCCGGCGGAGACGCGCGAGGCGATCAAGGGCGGCGGCTTCGACGCGGTCCTGTTCACCTCGTCGTCGACCGTGCGGAACCTGGTCGGCATCGCCGGCAAGCCGCACAACGTGACCGTGATCGCGTGCATCGGTCCCGCCACCGCGAAGACCGCGGAGGAGCACGGGCTCCGGGTGGACGTGATGGCTCCCGAGCCCTCGGTCCACAAGCTCGCGGCGGCGCTGGCGGAGTTCGGTGCGGCGAGGCGTGCGGCCGCGCTGGAGGCGGGGGATCCTGTCACCCGGCCCAGTGAACGTCGGCCCGGTTCGCGTCGGCGACGCACCGCGCCGTAGGTTTCTATGGGTGGGCGCCTCCCTGGAAAGTGCTCTGCACCGCGGGTTGTGCCCACCCGTCCCTCCCTCAGGGCCTCAAAGGCCTGGGGGGACCCCCAGCGGAACGCCTGCCCACAACGGGGGGCGCAAGTGAACTGAGCGTGAGGTGGGCAGTCAGTGACCAAGTACGGATCGTTCCCCGGTGCGCGGCCGCGGCGGCTGCGCACCACCCCCGCGATGCGGCGCATGGTCGCCGAGACGCGTCTGCATCCGGCCGATCTGATCCTGCCCGCGTTCGTGCGCGAGGGGGCCAGTGCGCCGGTGGAGATCGGGGCCATGCCCGGCGTCTTCCAGCACACCCGCGACAGCCTGAAGAAGGCCGCGGTCGCCGCGCTGGAGGCCGGGGTCGCCGGGATCATGCTGTTCGGCGTGCCGGAGGAGTCGAAGAAGGACGCCGTGGGCACGGCGGGCACGGACCCGGACGGCATCCTGCAGGTGGCGCTGCGTGACGTGCGCTCCGAGGTCGGCGACGACCTCATCGTCATGTCGGACCTGTGCCTCGACGAGACGACGGACCACGGGCACTGCGGCGTCCTCGACGCCCAGGGCCGGGTCGACAACGACGCGACCCTGGAGCGGTACGCGGAGATGGCGCAGGTGCAGGCCGACGCGGGCGCCCACGTGGTGGGCCCGAGCGGCATGATGGACGGTCAGATCGGCGTCGTGCGCGACGCGTTGGACCAGACCGGGCACGACGACGTGTCCATCCTCGCGTACACCGCGAAGTACTCGTCGGCCTTCTACGGGCCCTTCCGCGAGGCCGTCGGCTCCTCCCTCAAGGGCGACCGCAAGACCTACCAGCAGGACCCGGCCAACACCCGGGAGTCCCTGCGGGAGCTCGCGCTCGACCTGGAGGAGGGCGCCGACATGGTGATGGTGAAGCCCGCCGGGCCCTACCTCGACGTCCTGGCGAAGATCGCCGACGAGGTGGACGTGCCGGTGGCGGCGTACCAGATCAGCGGCGAGTACGCGATGATCCAGGCCGCCGCAGAGCGGGGCTGGATCGACCGGGACAAGGCGATCATGGAGTCCCTGACGGGGATCAAGCGCGCGGGCGCCAACATGATCCTGACGTACTGGGCGACCGAGGTCGCGCGCCGGCTCTGACCGGCGCGGACCGCAGGGCCCTCCACCGGCAGCCCTTGACCTCAACCTTGGTTGAAGTCGGAGGGTGGTGTGCATCGACGTTCTTCCCACGTTTCGAGGAGCACACCATGCGCGCTGTCGTCCTGCACGCGTTCGGACCCGCCGAGAACCTGCGTCACGAGACTCTTCCCGACCCCGTCCCCGGGCCCGGACAGGTGCGGATCGCCGTGCGGGCGGCGGGAGTTCACTTCGTCGAGACCGTCATGCGCCGGGGCGACGCCTCCGGCATGGCGCCCCCGCCGCCCGAGCTGCCGGCGGTCCTCGGCGGCGAGGTCGCGGGAACGGTGGAGTCCGTGGGGCCGGGCGTCGGCCCCGAGTGGCTCGGGCGGCCCGTGGTCGTCCCGCGCTCGTCCCCCGGCGGATACGCCGAGCTGACGGTCGCCGACACCGGCGCCCTGCACGTGATCCCGGACGGGCTCGGCTTCGAGGCCGCGGTGACCATGGTGATGACCGGGGCCACCACCATGGGGCTCCTCGGGGTGGCCCGGCTCCGCCCCGACGACGTGGTCCTGGTGACGTCCGCCGCGGGCGGCGTGGGCCGGCTCGTCGTCCAGTACGCGCACGCGCTCGGCGCCACGGTGGTCGGCGCGGCCGGCGGGCCCGCCAAGGCCGAGGCCGTACGGGAGCTCGGCGCCGATGTCGCCGTCGACTACGACGAGCCCGGCTGGCAGCACCGCGTCGCCGAGCGGCTCGGTGGGCGGCGCGTCACCGCCGTACTCGACGGGGTGAGCGGCGAAAAGGGCGCGGCGGCCTTCGAGTTGATCGCCGACGGCGGCCGGTACGTCGTCATCGGCTGGTCGTCGCAGCAGGCCTTCGACCCCGACCCGGCGCTGCTCGCGGAGCGCGGCATCACCTTCACCAACGCGCTGTCGCAGCTGATCGAGAACCCCGGGGACGGCCACGCGCGTGAACGCGAGGCCCTGGAGGCCGCCGCCAAGGGGCAGTTGGTGCCCGCCGTCCAGACGTTCCCGCTGGCGCGGGCGGCCGAGGCGCACGCCGCCCTTGAGCGGCGGGAGACCACGGGGAAGGTGGTGCTGGTCCCGTAGCCTCCCGGGACGGCGCCCCGCGCCCGGGACCGATGACCGATAGGGCTTGGCCGAACTGGCCGAACTGGCCGGGCTGGCCGGGCTGGTACTCACCCGGCCTGCGTCACCAGGTCAGGGCGGCTTCCGGGGACGTCTGCCAGGAGGTGGTCGTGGCCGTGCTGTCCACGTACACGCCGCCTGCGGGCAGCTCGACGGCCGCCTCCTTGCCGACGCTGCCGTCCATCGACCGGCCGGCGAACAGGACGCCGATGCGGTGGGCGGTGCGGCCGTGCACCCCGCTGCCGTCGGCCGCCGAGGTCATGACGCCCGCGTACGCCGACTGCCCGGGCTTGAGGGTGACGACCGCCTGCGGGACGGAGCCGGTCCGGGTGTCGGCGGGGGCCTGCGCGTCGTCGAAGCGGAGGTAGGGGGCTCCGTAGGCGAAGCAAGGCGTGGGGCCGGTGTTGGTGGCGGTGATCAGGAGGTGGTTCGCGGGGCGGGGGGCCTCGGTGACCCTCACCGTGACGGTGCCGCCCGTGCAGGTGACCGGATTCCCGCCCGGCGCGGTGCGCCGGTTGGTGGCGGGCTGCGACTCCGTGCTGTGCTTGGCAGCTGTCTGTGCCGCGAAGGTCGCCGCGCCCTCGTCCCGGGTTCCGGTGCCGTCCGCGCAAGCCGTCAGGGCGAGGCTGCCGACGGTGATCGCGGTGGCGGCGAGGGCTCGGACGGCGAGAGGGGGACGGGTGTTCGTAACGGTACTGGTGCGGAACATGGCTGATCCTTCGTGATGTGTGCCGGAGGCGACATGCTGGGACGACGAAAGCTTGTGGGGTGCTGCGTCCCGGTCGCCACGGGCACGGGGGAGTTGGGGACGCTGGAACGTTCACACTGACTCTGACCAGGGAAGACGTGACTGCCCTGGAATGACGGACTGGAACGACGGACTGGAATGGGGGAGGGCGGAGATGGCATCGCTCGCGGAGTTGCTCCGGGAGCTCAAGGAGCGGTCCGGGCACAGCTATGGAGTGCTGGCCAAGCGGCTTCACATGAGCACGTCGACGTTGCACCGGTACTGCAACGGAGACGCGGTGCCCACCGAGTTCGCGCCGGTGGAGCGGTTCGCCCGCCTCTGCAAGGCCACGCCGGACGAACTGGTGGAGGTCCACCGGCGGTGGATCCTCGCGGACGCGGACCGGCGGCGTAAGCCGGAACCACAACCGCCCGCCGCCGCGCAGCGATCCGCCGCCGCGCAGCGATCCGCCGCCGCGCAGCGATCCGCCGCCGCGCAGCGATCCGTTGCCGCACAGCAATCCCCCGCCGGGCAGCAACCCCCCGTCCCACGCGCCCCGGAGCCGGATCCCGAGCAGGAGCCCGAGCCGGACCCCGAGTCGGCGACGGGCACCCCCTCGCAGCCGTCCGAGCCCGGCGCCCCGCCCAGCCGCTCGCCCAGCCGTTCGCGCAGGCGGAGCACCGTCATCCTGGCGGCCGCCGTCGCCGCGGTCGTCGGCCTGGGCTCCGTCGCCCTCGCCCTGAACGGCCGTGACGACGACGGGCACAAGCGGAACCCGAGCTCCGCCGCGGCGTCGGACCCGGACACCGGCCCGTCCGACGCCCCCGGCAAGGGCGGCGGCACGGACGAGGACGAGAAGAAGGACAAGGACGGCGGCAAGGGCAAGAAGGGCGGCCCTTCCGCCCCGCTCTCCAAGAAGGGCGCCCCGTCGCCCGATGCCTCCCGGGGCGGAGGCAAGGGGCCCGACACCGGTAGCGTGCAGAGCGACATCGACCTGGTGACGACGCGCACCAAGCCGTACGCCTTCGACGACCCCTGCGGCATGGACTTCCTGGTCAACCGGAAGCCCGGCGAGGTGCCGCAGCAGCCCGCCGTGCAGGACACGGCCGGCTGGGTCGGCGACCTCGGTGCCGTCTCGTCCGGCAGCCAGTACATCGAGGTGACCGTGCAGGGCCTCGGCAAGGAGACCGTCGTCCTGGAGGGCATGGACGTCCGCGTGCAGAGCACCAGCGCGCCGCTGGCCTGGAACAACTTCCAGATGGCGACCGGCTGTGGCGGCAACGTGTCCACCAAGTCCTTCCACGTCGACCTCGACGACGCGGCGCCGCGCGTCACGCCGAAGAACGGCCAGCGCGACTTCCCGTACAAGGTCAGCGAGAACGACCCCGAGGTCTTCTACATCAACGCCGACGTCGCGTCGCACGACGTGCGCTGGTACCTGGAACTGCGGTGGTCGAGCGGGAAGCGGCACGGCGTGCTCCGGGTCGACGACCAGAACAAGCCCTTCCGCACCAGCAGCAGCGCCGGGCGGCCCACCTACGGCTGGCCGCCCGGCGCCGACAAGTGGGAGCGGCAGCTGCAGGACGGCTGAGAGCCTGTCTTCGAAGCCCGGTGGGACGCCCCGGTACGGTCTCGTCCGCATCCCGGAATGGCGCGTGTAGAGGGCATACACGTGCTTAGGGTGCGGGCGACGCCGTCCGACACAGGGTGCGGGCGACGCCGTCCGAGCCGAAGGAGCCCGCCGTGAGCCTCACCGAGCCGTCCCCCACCGCCACCGCCGCCGCCCCCACCCCGCCGCTCGCCGCGCGCGCCGCGACGGTGGGCGGATCGCCGGTACGGGACATCCTCGCGGTCACCGCACGGCCCGAAGTCATCAACTTCGCGGGCGGGTTGCCCGCGCCCGGCCTCTTCGACGCCGAGGGCATCGCGGCCGCGTTCCGTGCGGTGCTCGACGAGACGCCCGAGCGGGCGCTGCAGTACTCGACGACCGAGGGCGAACCCGCGCTGCGTGCCGCGATAGCGCAGCGCACGGCCGTTCGCGGACTGCCGACCGACGCCGACGACGTGCTCGTCACCACCGGATCGCAGCAGGCGCTCTCGCTGCTAGCGACCGCGCTGATCGAGCCCGGGGACACCGTCCTGGTCGAGAACCCCTGCTACCTGGCGGCACTTCAGGCCTTCGCCTTCGCGGGCGCGCGCGTGGTGCCCGTGCCCTGCGACGCGTCCGGCATCGACCCCGCCGCCCTCGACGAACTCGTCGCCCTGCACCGCCCCAAGCTGCTCTACACCGTCCCCACCTTCCAGAACCCGACCGGCCGCACACTGCCCGCCGAGCGGCGCGCGGCGATCGCCGGGGTCGCCGGGCGGCGCGGGCTGTGGATCGTCGAGGACGACCCGTACGGCGAGCTGCGCTTCGAGGGCGAGCGCACGCCGTGGATCGCCACGTACCCCGGGGCCGCGGACCGCACCGTCCTCCTCGGCAGCTTCTCCAAGGTCATGGCGCCGGGCCTGCGGCTCGGCTGGCTGCGTGCGCCCGCCGCGCTGCTGCGCGCCTGCACCGTCGCCAAGCAGGCCGCGGACCTGCACACGCCCACCGTCAACCAGCTCGCCGCGGCGCGCTACCTCGCAGACCGGGACCTGGACGCGCACGTCGCCCGGGTCGCGGGCGTCTACCGCGACCGCCGCGACGCGATGCTCGCGGGCCTGGCCGACTCCCTTCCGGAAGGGGCCAGTTGGCTCAGGCCGGAGGGCGGCATGTTCGTGTGGGCGAGGCTTCCCGAGGGGTACGACACGACGGAGCTGCTGCGGACGGTCATCACGCACCGGGTGGCGTACGTCCCCGGTGCCCCGTTCTTCGCGGGCGAACCGGACCGGGCGACGCTGCGGATGTGCTTCGTGACGCAGACGCCGCAGGAGATCGCGGAGGGGCTGCGGCGCCTCGGCCGTGCGCTGAAAGACGTGCTCTGAACGGCGTGCTCTGAACGGCGGCACCCTCCACTGCTACGCCTGACCCGCCCCCGTCAGGGCCGCCCGGGCGTCACAGACGCTCGGGCGTCCTGATGCCGAGCAGCGCCATGCCCTTGTGCAGCGTCCGCGCCGTGAGGTCGCACAGGAACAGGCGGTTCTCGACCTGCGCCGGGGTGTCCGCCTTCAGGACCGGGCACTGGTCGTAGAACGTCGTGTAGAGCGACGCGAGCTGGTACAGGTACGCCGCCAGCTTGTGCGGCGCGTACTCCGCGGTGGCGTCCGCGATCAGCTCGCCGAACGCGTCCAGGTGCAGGCCCAGCGCCCGCTCCGCCGGGGCGAGTCCGACCTCGGGGTGGGCGACGGGGGCCGCGCCCTCGGCCTTGCGCAGGATCGACTTGATCCGGGCGTACGCGTACTGGAGGTAGACCGAGGTGTCGCCGTTGAGGGACACCATCTGGTCCAGGTCGAACTTGTAGTCGCGGTTCGCCGACGTCGACAGGTCCGCGTACTTCACGGCGCCGATGCCCACGTACCGGCCGTTCTCGACGATCTCCTCCTCGGAGAGGCCGACCTTCTCGGCCTTCTCCCGCACGACCGCCGTCGCCCGCTCGACCGCCTCGTCGAGCAGGTCCTCCAGGCGCACCGTCTCGCCCTCACGGGTCTTGAACGGCTTGCCGTCCGCGCCGAGCACCGTGCCGTAGCCCATGTTGTGCGCGGTGACGTCGTCGTTCAGCCAGCCCATCCGGCGGGCCGCCTCGAAGACCATCTTGAAGTGCAGCGACTGCCGCACGTCCACCACGTAGAGCAGGGTCGACGCGCTGAGGTCGAGGACGCGGTCGCGGATCGCGGAGAGGTCGGACGCCGCGTACCCGAAGCCGCCGTCGGCCTTCTGCACGATCAGCGGGACCGGCTGGTCGTCCTTGCCGCGGATCTCGTCGAAGAAGACCACGAGCGCGCCCTCGGAGCGGACGGCGACGCCGGACTCCTCCAGGAGGCGGGCCGTCTCCGGCATCAGGTCGTTGTACGCGGACTCGCCGACGATCTCCTCGTCGCGGACCTCCATGTCGAGCTTCTCGAAGACCGAGTAGAAGTAGACCTTCGACTCGTCGACGAAGCGCTGCCACAGGTCGAGCGTCTCCTGGTCGCCGGACTGCAGGGCGACGACCCGCTTGCGGGCCCGCTCCTTGAACTCCTCGTCCGCGTCGAAGACCGCGCGCGACGCCTTGTAGACGCGGTTCAGGTTGCTCATCGCCTGCTCGCCGTCGACCTCGTCGGCCGGGGCCAGCTGGTCGGGGTGCTCGATCAGGTACTGGATGAGCATGCCGAACTGGGTGCCCCAGTCGCCGATGTGGTGGCGGCCGATCGTCTTCTCGCCGGTGAAGTCCAGCATGTGGCGCAGGGCGTCGCCGATGACGGCGGAGCGCAGGTGGCCGACGTGCATCTCCTTCGCCACGTTCGGCTGGGCGTAGTCGATGACCGTCGTGCCCGCGTCCGGGTTCAGCGGGACGCCGAGCCGGTCGCCGTCGGCGGCGCGCGCCGCGAGCGTCTCGGTGATCGCCCTGTCGGTGACCGTGACGTTCAGGAAGCCGGGGCCCGAGACCTCGACCTCGGCCAGCAGATCGCCGTTGGTGATCTGCTCGACGACCTGGGTCGCGAGCTCCCGCGGGTTCGCCTTCGCCTTCTTCGCGAGCGCCAGGATGCCGTTGGCCTGGAAGTCGGCCCGGTCGCTCCGTCGCAGCAGCGGGTCCGCGGCGCCGGCCTCCGGCAGGGCAGCCGAGAGGGCGTCCGCGAGACGCTGGTGGACGGAGGCGGTGAGGGACGTGACCGGGGCCATGAGCTTCCGTTCTCGTAAATGGGGTGCGTCAGGGTGAGCGTCAAGTGTCCCATGAGCGTGGACACCGTCGCTCCTGGATAAGAGCAACCCCGGACCGGCTCCTTCCGTCTGGGACAATGGCTGACGCCAGATTCCGAGAATGCCGAGGAAACAAGAGGACGTGCCGATCGTGGCAGCTCAGAGCACAGATACCGCCGACTGGGTCTCCCGCTATGCGGACGAGGTCATTGCCGAGTCTGAGCGTCGTGCCCCGGGCAAACCGGTCGTGGTGGCATCCGGACTCTCCCCCTCCGGCCCCATCCACCTGGGCAACCTCCGCGAGGTCATGACCCCCCACCTGGTCGCCGACGAGATCCGCCGCCGCGGGCACGAGGTCCGCCACCTGATCTCCTGGGACGACTACGACCGGTACCGCAAGGTCCCGGCCGGCGTCCCCGGCGTCGACGAGTCCTGGGCCGAGCACATCGGCAAGCCGCTGACCTCCGTGCCCGCCCCGGCCGGTTCCGCGTACGCGAACTGGGCCGAGCACTTCAAGGCGGCCATGACCGCCGCGCTCGACGAGCTGGGCGTGGAGTACGACGGGATCAGCCAGACCGAGCAGTACACCTCGGGCGTCTACCGCGAGCAGGTCCTGCACGCGATGAAGCACCGCGGCGACATCGACGCGATCCTCGACCAGTACCGCACCAAGAAGGATCCGGCCAAGGCGGGCAAGGGTGGCAAGCAGTCGCAGAAGCCCGTCGACGAGGCCGAGCTGGAGGCCGCCGAGGGCTCCGGCGCCGCGAGCGAGGACGACGGCAGCGGCGGCACCGGCGGGTACTTCCCGTACAAGCCCTACTGCGGGCAGTGCGAGAAGGACCTGACGACCGTCGTCTCCTACGACGAGAACAGCACCGAGCTCGTCTACACCTGCACGGCGTGCGGTTTCGGCGAGACCGTCCTGCTCAGCGAGTTCAACCGCGGCAAGCTGGTCTGGAAGGTCGACTGGCCGATGCGCTGGGCGTACGAGGGCGTCGTCTTCGAGCCGTCCGGCGTCGACCACTCGTCCCCCGGCTCCTCCTTCGTCGTCGGCGGCCAGATCGTGCGCCAGATCTTCGACGGCGTGCAGCCCATCGGCCCGATGTACGCCTTCGTGGGCATCTCCGGCATGGCGAAGATGTCGTCCTCCAAGGGCGGCGTGCCGACCCCTGGCGACGCCCTGAAGATCATGGAGGCGCCGCTCCTGCGCTGGCTGTACGCCCGCCGCAGGCCCAACCAGTCCTTCAAGATCGCCTTCGACCAGGAGATCCAGCGGCTCTACGACGAGTGGGACAAGCTGGAGTCCAAGGTCGCCGACGGCTCCGTGCTGCCCGCCGACGCCGCCGCGCACTCGCGCGCGGTGCGCACGGCCGCGCGTGAACTGCCGAAGACGCCGCGCCCCCTGCCGTACCGGACGCTCGCGTCCGTCGCGGACGTCACCGCCGGCGCCGAGGACCAGACGCTGCGCATCCTGCGCGACCTCGACCCGTCCGACCCGATCACCTCGCTCGACGAGGCACGGCCGCGCCTCGACCGCGCCGAGAACTGGATCACCACCCAGGTCCCGGCCGACGCACGCACCATCGTGCGCGCGGAGCCGGACACGGAGCTCCTGTCGTCCCTGGACGACGCGGGCCGCGAGTCGCTGCGGCTGCTCCTTGAGGGCCTCGACTCGCACTGGTCCCTGGACGGCCTCACGCACCTCGTCTACGGCGTGCCGAAGGTACAGGCGGGCTTCTCGGCGGACGCGACGGCCAAGGAGCTGCCCGCGGAGATCAAGGTCGCGCAGCGCTCGTTCTTCGCGCTGCTCTACCGCCTCCTCGTCACCCGCGAGACCGGGCCGCGCCTGCCCACCCTGCTGCTCGCCGTCGGCGCGGACCGGGTGCGCAAGCTCCTGGGCGCCTAGCTCACCTACCTGGGCGCCTAGCTCACCTAAGGGTGCACCTCTTCGGGGGTGCACCCTTCGGACTACCGGCGGCTCCGCCGGAGGCATGACGCGCACCCCTCACCCGGCGCCGATCATGAACGTATGAAGGAACTCATCGCGATCGTCGGATGGATCGTCGGAGTCCAGGGCGCTCTCGGCGTGGCCGGGCGCGTGTTCGACGACGAGGCCTGGGGAGTGCTGCAGAACTGGTGGCACGTGCCCACACCGCTTTACGCCGTGCTCTTCCTGGCGGGCACGGGCCTCGCGTTTTACGGGGAGGCGGCGCGCAAGCGGCAGAAGAGCGTCGGCTGAAGGCCCGTTATGCGATGTGGTCTTCCATGAGTTCGTTGTCCAGGCGGGCCGTGAACTGGTCCATGTAATGGTTGAGTTCGCGCGACTGGAGACGCAGTCCGAAGGCCGCCTCGGCATTGGCCGCGAACGCGCCGGGGGTCGGCATGCCCTCGCCCTCTATCGAGTGCCGGAACACCTGGTACAGGTCCTCGTCGGTGGGACCGGGAGCGGCGCCCTGCTGCGGGGTGCCGTCGCCGAGCGGGCGCGTGCCGCCGGCGCCGTTCGGCACGGGGAACTGCGGGCCGTGCTCCACGGGGTGGGGCTGCGGCGACTGCTCCTGCGGCTGCTCGTAGGCCTGTTGGGCCGCCTGCTGAGCCTGCTGAGCGTAGGTCTGCTGCTCGTACGCCTGTTGGCCCTCCTGGCCCTCGCCCGCGACCTGCTGCCGCTCCTGCTGGGCGTACCACTCGTCGTACGGAGCGACCGGCGCGTACGACGCGTTGTGCTCCGCGAACCAGGGGCTCGCGTGGTTGGCCACCGGGAGCTTCTCCTCGGGGGCGCGGGACGCCGGGTCCTGCGCGGGCTCGGGCTCGTGCTCGGGGGCAGGGCCGGACTCGGCGGGCGTGGCGGCCAGTTGCGGCTGGCCGGACCCGGCGGACGGCCGTGCCGCCGGGGCCGCCGGGAGCTCCGGGCCCGCGGGGGCCGCCGGGGCGGGCGGCAGCAGCACCGGCTCGATGCCCGCCGCGGCGAGGCCCGCAGGGGCGGTCTCCGCGAGCGGGACGCCGTAGCGCGCGAGGCGCAACGGCATCAGCGACTCGACCGGGGCCTTGCGGCGCCACGCGCGGCCGAACCGGGCCTGCAGGCGCGCCTGGTAGACGAGACGTTCCTGTTCGAGCTTGATGACCTGCTCGTAGCTGCGCAGCTCCCACAGCTTCATGCGGCGCCACAGCTTGAAGGTGGGGACGGGGGAGAGCAGCCAGCGGGTGAGGCGCACGCCCTCCATGTGCTTGTCGGCGGTGATGTCCGCGATCCGGCCCACCGCGTGCCGGGCCGCCTCGACGGCCACCACGAAGAGCACGGGGATCACCGCGTGCATCGCGACACCGAGCGGGTCGCCCCAGCTGGAGGCCGCGTTGAAGAGGATCGTCCCTGCCGTGAGCAGCCACGCCGTCTGGCGCAGCAGCGGGAAGGGAATGCGCAGCCAGGTCAGCAGCAGGTCGAGGGCGAGCAGGACGCAGATGCCCGCGTCGACGCCGATGGGGAAGACCGCCGAGAAGCCGCCGAAGCCTTTCTCCTCCGCGAGCTCGCGCACGGCCGCGTACGACCCCGCGAAGCCGATCCCGGCGATGACGACCGCTCCGGCGACGACCACTCCGATGAGTATCCGGTGCGTGCGTGTCAGCTGCATCGCGGCCACCCGCGAACCCCTCCCTGTTCAAGGCCTGTATCGGCTTGTTGCGAGCGACAGCCTGGCACATGCGTGCGGAAGGCCGTGTGCCGGTACGCCGGGAGCCCGGCCCGTGAGGGGCCGGGCTCCGTCAACTCGCCTGTTCAGGGCGGGCGTCGGCGCTGAACGCGCCGGGTCAGGACTTGCTGTCGGCCTTGTCCTTGGGCTTGTCCGACGCCTTGGACTTGGCGTCGTCGGACGTGGCGTCGTCCTTCTTCGCCTCGTCCTTCTTCGGCTCGCCCTTCTTGGGGGCCTCGGTCTTCGAGTCGTCGCCCTTCGGCTTCTCGCCCGCACCGGAGGACGCCTTGCCGCTGCCGTTGGCGGAGACGACCGCTTCCACGGCCTCCTTCGCGGCCTTCTGCGCGTCCTTCGACAGCTTGCCCGCGTCGGGGGCCTCGTCGCCCGCGAGGCCGGCGCCGTTGAAGTCGACGGTGACGACCGCGTTCTCCATGCGCGCGACGAACGTCTGCTGCTTGAAGGTGTCCTTGTCCTTCTTCAGGTCGTACCGCACGAGCGTCGCCTGCTGGCCGACACCCTGCACCGGCTCCGTCTTGACGCCCTTGGCGTCCTTGGTCGCCTTGGCGTCCTCGACCTGCTTGGCGAAGTTGTTCTCCGCGCGCTTCGCACCGCTGCCGAGGGAGGCGTCCGACTCGAAACGCAGCAGCGAGACGCGCAGCCAGCGGAACTGGGAGCCGTCCACGCCGTTGTTGTCGAGGCTGTCCCAGGAGCAGCTGCCGCGCAGCGCCGTGTCGCTGGACGTGCCGGTCTTGCCCGACTTGTCCTTCGCCTTCGGCACCATCTCCTCGAGCGTCTTCTTCGACAGGACGTCGCAGGGCTCGGGAAGCTTGGTGTACGCGGCCTTCTCGACGCTCGCCTTGTCCTCACCCTTGGCCGGGGCCGGGGCCGAGGCCTTCGCGCCCGAGTCCTTCTTGGCCCCGTCGGATCCGGAGTCGGAGCCGGAGTCGGAGGAGCAGCCGGCGACGAGGATCACCGGTACGGCGGCCGCGCAGACGAGGAGGCGGCTGCGGAGCTGTCGCTTTCGCTGTGCAGGTCGGTGCATGGTTCCTTCACTCTGTTCGTCTCGTGACGTCCAGTTCGTCTCGTGACGTCGTCGGGTCCGAGGGGCCACGGTACGCGCATGGGACAGCGGGCGGCTCCGGTTCGGGTGAGCCGGACGGCCTTCCGTACCCGCCCCGGCCGGCCGCTACTCGTCGAACTCGCCGGCCAGCCGGTCGGCCAGATCCTGCGCCTTGTCCTGCATTTCCCTGCTGTCGGGGACATCCGTGCGGCGGCCGGGCTGCTCGTCGTACTCGATGGTCACGATGACGTTCGACGTGCGGAACACCACAGTCACGGTGCGGTGACGGGAGGCCGACGCGGAGGTGGTGAGGGCGTCGTCGAGGAAGGCCTCGTCGCCGAGGTCGGGGAGGGTGCGGGGCTCCAGGCCGGGGGGCGGGGTGGTCGGCTGGGCGCCGTCGTCCTGCGCACCCCCGGCCGCCTTCTTCTCGCCGCTCCCGCCGTTCTTGCCCTCGCTCCTGCCCTTGTCGTCCTCGCTCGTGCCCTTCTTGCCGCCCTGGGCCTTGTCGCCGGACCCGGGGTCGTCGGCCTTGCCGGACTCGCCGGGCGAACCGCCCGCGGACTCGGCCCCCGCGTCCTCGCCGCCGTCCTCGCTGTCCTCGCCACCCTCGCCCTCGGACGCGGTTCCGGCGGGCCTCTGAAGCCCCGCCTCGCGCAGCTTCGTCGCGTAGGCCTCCGCTGCGCGGGCGTCGTCGCTGACCGTGCTGTCGTACGACACGACGCGCTCGAAGTCGACGAGGAGGTGGTGGGAGGCGCCGGAGGACTCGATCTTCCAGTTGCAGCCCACGCGCCGGTCGGTGTCGTACGTCACCGCGGGCGTGCCCTCGTACGCCTTCTCGCGCTGCTCGGTGTCCTCCATCTCCACGATGCCGGGCAGCATCGCGTCGAGGGTGCCGTGATCCACCTCGCCGCACGGCTCGGGGAGCGTGCGGTACTTGCCGGGCTGCGCCACGGCGGTGGAGCTGCCGCTGTCGCCCGGCTTCGCGTCGCCGCTCTCGTCGCCGAGGCCGGACCCGCCGGAACAGCCGGTCAGGATCGCCGCGAGGAGTGCGGCGACACCCGGGACACAGGCCTTGGCCTTCCGCTGCACCGTGATGGCTCCTCTCGCCTGGCTCTGCCTGGATATTGGGTTGCCGCTGATGGGCGACCGGTGGAGACAATGTGTATCGCACGCGCTGCCGTGGATGCCGGTCCGTCACCCCTTTCGTTGACCTTGGCTCCGGTATTTGCACTTCCTGGCTTGTGGTGGATTACGGGGGTTTGAGGGCGAAATGTCGTATGTAGAGGTTCCTGGGGCGAAGGTACCGATCCGGATGTGGACAGACCCGCGGTCCGTCGAGGACGCGGCGATGCGGCAGCTGCAGAACGTGGCGACGCTGCCCTGGATCAAGGGCCTGGCCGTCATGCCGGACGTCCACTACGGCAAGGGCGCGACGGTCGGCTCGGTGATCGCCATGCAGGGCGCGGTGTGTCCGGCGGCGGTCGGCGTCGACATCGGCTGCGGCATGTCGGCGGTCAGGACGTCGCTGACCGCGAACGACCTTCCGGGTGATCTTTCCCGGCTGCGGTCGCGGATCGAGGCCGCCATTCCGGTGGGGCGGGGCATGCACGAGGACCCCGTGGGGCCGGGGCGCTTCCACGGGATGGCGACGGCGGGGTGGGAGGACTTCTGGGGGCGGTTCGAGGGGGTCGCGGAGGCGGTCAAATTCCGTCACGAACGCGCCGCGAAGCAGATGGGAACGCTCGGATCGGGGAACCACTTCGTCGAGTTCTGTCTCGATGAGTCGGGTTCGGTCTGGCTGATGCTGCACTCCGGATCCCGCAACATCGGCAAGGAGCTGGCCGACCACCACATGGGCGTGGCCCAGCAGCTCGCGCACAACCAGGGCCTTGTCGACCGCGACCTCGCGGTCTTCATCGCGGAGACCCCGCAGATGGCCGCGTACCGCAACGACCTCTTCTGGGCCCAGGAGTACGCGAAGAACAACCGCGCGATCATGATGGCGCTCTTCAAGGACGTCATCCGCAAGGAGTTCAAGAAGGCCAGGCCGACGTTCGAGCAGGAGATCTCCTGCCACCACAACTACGTCAGCGAGGAGCGCTACGACGGGATGGACCTGCTGGTCACCCGCAAGGGCGCGATCCGGGCGGGCAGCGGTGACCACGGGATCATCCCGGGTTCGATGGGCACCGGCTCGTACATCGTGAAGGGCCTCGGCAGCGAGGCGTCCTTCAACTCCGCCTCGCACGGCGCCGGACGGCGCATGAGCAGGGGCGCGGCGAAGCGGCGCTTCTCCACGAAGGACCTGGAGGAGCAGACGCGGGGTGTCGAGTGCCGCAAGGACGCGGGCGTGGTGGACGAGATTCCGGGTGCGTACAAGCCGATCGAGCAGGTCATCGACCAGCAGCGTGACCTCGTGGAGGTCGTGGCGAAGCTGAAGCAGGTCGTCTGCGTGAAGGGCTGAGGGAAGGTCCCTACTTCGCGTGGCGGACCGCGTAGATCATGACGAACGCGACGATGTGGATGCCGAAGAGGAAGTACGCGAGGTACCACCACATCATCCGTTCGTCCTTCTTCTCCTCGGACAGGCGGCGGGACTCGTGCTCGTGCGTGAGGCGTTCGAGTGGGTCGGGGGAGTCCGCGGAGTAGGCGGGTCTGCCTGGGTCGTCGCCCGGGAGCGGCATCGTCAGGACTCCCTGTGGACCTTGGTGTTGGAGGCCTGGGCGCGCGGGCGCACCACCAGGAGGTCGATGTTGACGTGGGGCGGGCGGGTGACCGCCCAGGTGATCGTGTCCGCGACGTCGTCGGCGGTGAGCGGCTCGGCGACCCCCGCGTAGACCTTCGCGGCCTTGTCCGCGTCGCCGCCGAAGCGGGTCAGCGCGAACTCGTCGGTCTTGACCATGCCGGGGGCGACCTCGATGACGCGGACCGGGGTGCCGACGATCTCCAGGCGGAGGGTCTCGGCGAGGACGTGCTCGGCGTGCTTGGCGGCCACGTAGCCACCGCCTCCCTCGTACGTTCCGTGACCCGCCGTGGAGGAGAGGACGACCACCGTGCCGTCGCCGCTCGCGGTGAGCGCGGGCAGCAGGGCCTGCGTCACGTTGAGCGTGCCGATGACGTTCGTCTCGTACATCTGGCGCCAGTCGGCGGGCTCGCTGGTGGCGACGGGGTCCGCGCCCAGCGCGCCGCCCGCGTTGTTCACCAGGACGGCGATCTTCTTGAAGGCCGTCGCGAAGGTGTCGACCGCGGCGCGGTCGGTGACGTCGAGCGCGTACGCGACCGCGTCGTGCCCGGCGTCGGTCAGCTCCGCGGCGAGCGCCTCGATGCGGTCCTTGCGGCGTGCGGTGAGGACGACGCGGTAACCGGCGGCGGCGAGGCCGCGGGCGGTGGCGGCGCCGATACCGCTGCTCGCGCCGGTGATGATCGCGATGCGGGTGGCGGTGGCGGTCATGGGCGCTCCTCGGGCAGGCGGGGCTCTCGGCGGTGGTGCCGGTGCGGTGGTTTCGAACGGTCTTCCGGCCAGGATATGCGGGCGGTTCAGTCGCCTCGCGGGGCGTACATGATCACGGCCATTCCGGCGAGGCAGACCAGGGCGCCGACCACGTCCCAGCGGTCCGGGCGGTAGCCGTCCGCGACCATGCCCCAGGCGAGGGAGCCCGCGACGAAGACCCCGCCGTACGCGGCGAGGATGCGGCCGAACTCGGCGTCGGGCTGCAGCGTGGCCACGAAGCCGTAGATGCCGAGCGCGATGACGCCCGCGCCGATCCAGGCCCAGCCCTTGTGCTCGCGCACGCCCTGCCAGACGAGCCAGGCGCCGCCGATCTCGAAGAGGGCGGCGAGCACGAAGAGGGCGGCGGAGCGGACGATCAGCATGGTCGACAGGGTGGCATGAGGACGGTGGTGACCGTGGCCGCCCCGATGGCGCCGGCGAGCGCCCGCACCGCGCTCAGAGCCTGTCTTTGAACCGCTCGCGCTGCCCGCCTCCTCGGGGGCGATGCCGCCGATCGTGACGCCGTAGACGGTGCCGGGCCGAACGGAGCCGCGGCCCGGGTGCCGGCGTCAGCTCAAGGCGACACGCCAGTCGTTGCAGGGGTGCCAATTGCCCTTCGGGTACTCGATGTTCGCCTCCCCGCGCAGCGTGAATCCCGCCTTGCGGCAGACCGCGTTGGACGCGCCGTGGTCCGTCGCGGGGAAGGCGTGCAGGGCGGGGTGGCGCCTCGCCGCCCTCGCCTCCGCGATCACCAGCCGCGCCGCGTCCGCGGCGACGCCCCTGCCCTGGAACTCGGGCAGCACGCCCCAGCCGGTCTCCCAGACGGTCTCGCCCTGCCAGACCGTCTCCCAGTACCCGATCGAGCCGGCCGTCTCGCCGTCCAGCGTGATGCGGAACATCCGCCCCTTGTCGTCGAGATCCAGATAGCGGCGGTGGCGGTCCACCACCTTCTCGTGCGTCTCGGGGCCGCCCAAGTGGGCTGTCATGTCAGGGGTGTTGAGACGCAGCAGCAGGGCGAGCCCGCCTTCGTCCACCCAGGGTTCGAGCCGCATCTCCGGTGCCAGTGATCGCTCCATTCCCTCACGGTAGGCGGAGGGTCTGACAGCGGGCCGCGACCGCCCCAGCCACAGTCCCTCCCCAGTCCCCAGCCCTCTAATGCGACCCGTACGCCGTCGGCGGCACCCCCACGGTCGCCGTGAAGTCCCGTACGAGATGGGCCTGGTCCGCGTAGCCGAGGGTGGCCGCCAGTTCCGCCCAGTCCACGTCCTCCTCCGACTCCGCCCGGTCCAGGGCCTCGTGGATGCGGTACCGCAGGATGACCCACTTCGGCCCCACCCCCACGTACGCGGAGAAGAGCCGCTGCAGCGCCCGTACAGACATGCCCTCCGCGCGGGCGAACGCGGCCACGCGGCGGATCGAGCGGTCCCCGCGGATGCGCTCGACGAGGGCCGTCGCGAGGTCGGCCTGCGGGTCCGGGGCGGGGCCGAGGCTCAGCAGGAAGGCGTCGAGCGCCGCCACGCGCGCGTGCTCGTCGTCGGGGCCGAGGACCGCCGCCGCGGCGTCCGACACCTCCTCGGGAGTACGGGGGAAGACCTCGTGCAGCGGCGCTCTGCGGCCCGTCCAGGCCGACACCGGCCGGTCCGGCGCGAACGGGCGGAAGGCGCCGGGGCGGAACTGCATCCCGCACACCCGCCCGCGACCCTCCAGCTTCTTACTGAAGAGGCCGAGTCCGATGCCCGCGACCTCACCGAAGCGGCGCCCAGCCGAATCGGACGGCTCCTGCGCGTGCGGCGCGTACGACTGGACGACCACGTTCACGGACGGGTGCGGCACCACGTGTGACGCGTACGGCTCGGGCAGGTCCCAGTCGATCAGCCAGTAGTGCTCCAGATGGCCGCGCAGCGCCTCGGCGGGCGCGTGGCGGCGGAAGCGCACCTTGGCGAAGAGCCCGGCCGCGTCCACGATGCCCCGGGTGTCACGGCGCGGAGCGGATGCGTCTGACATGGAGGGATCGTAGGTCCCGGGGCGTGGATCGGCGCGTCCGCCTCCGCAGCGCGGGCGTCGCGTTTCTTCAAGTCACGGGCGGGCCGCCCCTCGTACGGTCGCTCCATGGACACTTCACGCACCCCCGGGCCCACCGTCAGCGACCTGCTCGCCCTGGCCGTCGAGCGGGTCGCCCCCGTCGTCCGCGCCCTGCCCGACGACTGCCTCGGCGACCCCACCCCGTGCGCCGACTACGACGTGCGCGCGCTGGTCAACCACCTCTTCCAAGTGGTCGTCCAGTTCCAGGAGCTGGCCGCCAAACGGGACTCGGACTTCTCCACCACGCCCGACTACGTCGCCGAGGGCGGCGACTGGCGCGAGCGCTTCGTCGCGGAGGCGGAGAAACTCGTCCGTGCCTGGGGCGAGCCCGGCGCCGACCAGGGCGCCACGGGAGCGATGGACATGCCGGCCGAAATGGTCGGCCATATGGCGCTGCTCGATCTGACCGTGCACGCCTGGGATCTGGCCCGTGCCACGGGGGAGGAGTTCCAGCCGGACGCCGGGAGCGCCGTGGTGGTCGCGCGGCTGCGGGAGACGGTCGACGGACTCGGTCCCACCGCCCGGAAGATGGGCGTCTTCGGCGAGCCGGTCACGGCACCCGAGAAGGCCTCCGACTTCGAGCTGCTGCTCGCCCAGACGGGGCGTGACCCGCACTGGAGCCGCAGCTGAGGCACGGTCGGAAGGCCGGAAGAAGGGGAAACGGAAGGGGGCTCGGGGCCAGGCCGGGCAGTAGGCCTGATGTCCCGCTCTGGATGTGCCCGCTGTCGCCGCTCGCTCTGCCTGCCGTCGCGGATCGAGTGGGCGGCTTCGGCGATCAGGTGCGAACGCCTCGGGCCCTTCGACACCGGGATCGCTCTGTCCCGGCTGGGCGAGGCCACGCGCGCGGAACCGCTCATCTGCGAGGGGCTGCGCAGGGAGAAGGCTGCCCAGCAGCGCGGGCGGGCTTTACACGCCTTCTGGCTCGCTACGACCCAGCTTCAGCAGGGCAAGCTCGACGCCGCTTGCGACAGCGCCGGAATCGCCCTCAGCCTGACCGCTTCCATCGATTCACCTCGCGTCACCGGCCATGTCCGAGAATTCCACCACCGTCTGGCTCCGTACGCCCGTGAGGCGCCGGTGATCGAGTTCGAGCGGCAGATACGCGGACAGCAGCGATAGGGCTACGCTCCGCCGCTCACGCCCTTGGTGGCCTCGTCGAGGAGGAGGTAGAGCAGTCCGACCAGGCTGCCGCTGCTGACGATCTCGCGGCGGTCGATCATTCCCCGGATCTCCGAGAGGGGGATCCATTCGATGCGGTCGGCTTCGTTCTTCTCGGTCGGAGGGCCGATGTACGTGGCATTGTCCGCACGGAAGACGTGGTGCTCGGAGTCGGTGATGCCGTTCGCCGGCTGGGCGTACACCAGGGGCTTCACCGCTTCCACTCGCCAGCCGGTCTCCTCCTCGACTTCGCGGGCGGCGGCCTGCTCCGGTGTCTCGTCCTCCTCGATCAGCCCCATGGGGAGTTCCCAGCCCCATGCGTCGGTGACGAAGCGGTGGCGCCACATCATCAGCACGCGCTTCTGGTCGTCGACCACGGTGGCCACTGCCAGGTGCCGCATGCGTACGACGTGGTGTTCCCAGCGGCGGCCGTCGGGCTGCTGGACGTCCACGAGCCACAGATTGACCCAGGGATTGCTGTAGATCTGCCGCTCACCGTGGACGGTCCATTGCATGAGCCCAACTCCCTTTCGCAGGTGCGGCTTCCAGGATGTCATTTCGACGAGAAAGCGGGCACCTCGTCGCGCCTTGGCGGCGTCGCGCCGGCGAACGGGGGAGCCGAAGGCTCAGGGCCACACCAGGCAGTACGCCTGGTGGCCCGCGTCATGCAGGCGGTGGCTGAAATCCTGCCACTCGTGCAGGAGTTGATAGACGTTGAAGGCGTCGCGGGGGCCGCCGCGGTCCGGGACGGTGGACCAGATGAAGGCCGCGGCGCCCACCGACTCCTCGCCGACGCCGCGCAGCGGGTCGACGACGGTCATGGGGAGCTTCACCACGGCGTAGTCGGGGTGGAGGACGACCAGTTCCAGTGGGGGGACCTTGTGCAGGGGTATGCCCTCGATGCCGGTGAGGACCATCGCGGCCATCGTCTCCGGCTTGATCTTGGTGAACATCCCGCCCATGCCCAGCTCGTCGCCGCCGAGCTCCTCGGGTCGCATCGAGATGGGCACGCGGGCGGCGGTCGCACCGTCCGGGGCGCCGAAGTACTTGTACGTCACCCCGACCCCGCCACTCCTGCTGGTCACCCGGTCCCTCCGGGACTCGCCGGATCCGCCGAGCGCCTGGTCGGGCGCCTGCGCCGGCTCCGCTTCCGCCTCGCGTCGGTGCTTGCCCCGCCGGGCACGCCGCGGGCCCAGGCCGTCGGTCCCCTCGCCCAGTCCGCCACCGCGATGCATATCTCCACCCGACTGCTTTGCCAGGGCGGCACGGCCCTGTCTTTTCTAGGCCTCGCGGCCCCCGCCACGCAACCCGATCATCGTGTCAGTGACCTCCCCCACGTTCACCCGCTAAAACGTGGAGTGAAACACCTGTCCGCAGGATGTCCGGACCCTCTGACACCATGGCCCGTGTGAGCTTCCCGTATAGCGCCCCAGTTTCGCAGACTCTTTTCGACCGTGCGGCGGCCGTGACGCCCGGCGGTGTGAACTCTCCCGTGCGCGCGTTCCGCGCTGTGGGTGGTACGCCCCGTTTCATGGTGTCCGGTACCGGTCCGTACCTGACCGACGCCGACGGCCGCGAGTACGTCGACCTCGTGTGTTCGTGGGGCCCGATGATCCTCGGGCACTCCCACCCCGAGGTGATCGCCGCCGTGCAGGAGGCCGTCTCGCGCGGCACCTCCTTCGGTACGCCGGGTGAGGGCGAGGTCGCACTCGCCGAGGAGATCGTCGACCGCATCGACCCCGTCGAGCAGGTGCGGCTCGTCTCCAGCGGCACCGAGGCGACCATGTCCGCCATCCGTCTGGCGCGCGGCTTCACCGGCCGCGCCAAGGTGATCAAGTTCGCCGGGTGCTACCACGGGCACGTCGACGCGCTGCTCGCCTCGGCGGGTTCGGGCGTGGCGACCTTCGGGCTGCCCGACACTCCGGGCGTCACCGGCGCCCAGGCGGGCGACACCATCGTCGTGCCGTACAACGACATCGAGGCCGTGCACGAGGCCTTCCACAAGCACCCCGGTGAGATCGCGTGCGTCATCACCGAGGCGTCGCCGGGCAACATGGGCGTGGTGCCGCCGCGGCCGGGCTTCAACGAAGGCCTCAAGGCCGCCTGCGCCAAGAACGGCGCCCTCTACATCTCCGACGAGGTGATGACCGGCTTCCGTACGTCGAAGGCCGGCTGGTACGGCGTCGACGGCGTGCGCCCCGACCTGATGACCTTCGGCAAGGTCATGGGCGGCGGCTTCCCCGCGGCGGCCTTCGGCGGCCGCGCCGACGTCATGGCGCACCTCGCCCCGGCGGGCCCCGTCTACCAGGCGGGCACGCTGTCCGGTAACCCCGTCGCGACCGCCGCGGGCATCGCCCAGCTGCGGCTCCTGGACGACGCGGCGTACGAGAAGGTGGACGCCGTCTCCGAGGAGCTCCGCGGGCTCGTGACCGAGGCGCTCACCAAGGCGGGCGTCGCCCACCGGGTGCAGAACGCGTCGAACATGTTCTCCGTCTTCTTCACCGACCGCGAGGTGCGCGACTACGAGGGCGCGAAGGCGCAGGAGTCCTTCCGCTTCACCGCGTTCTTCCACTCGATGCTGTCGCAGGGCGTCTATCTGCCGCCGTCGGCCTTCGAGTCCTGGTTCGTGTCCACCGCCCACGACGAGCAGGCCGTCGAGCGCATCGCCGCCGCCCTGCCGGGTGCCGCGCGCGCGGCCGCGGAAGCGACGGAGGCCACCGCATGAGCGGCACCGCAGCGGGCGACGAGCTGACCGTCGTCCACCTGATGCGCCACGGCGAGGTGCACAACCCCGACGGGATCCTGTACGGGCGGCTGCCCGACTACCACCTGTCCGAACTGGGCCGGCAGATGGCCGACCGGGTCGCCGAGCACCTCTCCCGGCGCGACGTCACGCATGTCGTGGCCTCGCCGCTCGACCGCGCCCAGGAGACGGCCACGCCCATCGCCAAGGCACACGGCCTGGACCTCGCCACCGACGGGCGGCTCATCGAGGCGGGCAACGTCTTCGAGGGCAAGACCTTCGGGGTGGGCGACGGCGCGCTGAAGAACCCGGACAACTGGAAGCACCTCGTCAACCCCTTCAAGCCGTCCTGGGGCGAGCCGTACATCGAGCAGGTCGTCCGGATGATGGGCGCCCTGGACGCGGCGAAGGAGGCGGCCCGCGGGCACGAGGCGGTGTGCGTCAGCCACCAGCTGCCGATCTGGATCGTGCGCAGCTTCGTGGAGAAGCGGCGGCTGTGGCACGACCCGCGCAAGCGGCAGTGCACGCTGGCGTCGCTGACGTCGTTCACCTACCGCGGCGACAAGATCGTTTCGGTGGGTTACAGCGAGCCCGCCCGGGATCTCGTGCCCGCACATCTCCTCGCCGGTGCCAAGCCCGTGAAGGGCAGGAATAAGGGCAACGGCAAGGCATTCGGGGCCTGATAAACCGGCCCATGATCGACCGCGTGTAATCGCGCGGCAACTGTATGTCCCTTCTCGGCGAATCCGCACAATTTAATGCGGCTTGCCGGAACCCCGGTGTTCGTCGCGCCCTCTAACTGGTCGTCCCTCTTGCTTTGCACCTACAGCGAGAACGGATCCAGGGGCGCGACGAATGGGGATGGGAATGCGCGACATCAGCCGCAGGGGAATGCTCGGAGTCGGGGCCGGCGCGGCCGCCGCTTTCGGGCTCGCAGCATGCGGCTCGGGCGGCGGCGATTCGTCCGGGCCCGCCGGGAAGGCCGGTGAAGGCCATGGCGGTGCCGCGAAGCGCCCCGCCAGGCCGATCGGTGACGGGTCGACCGCTTACACCGGTAAGCAGCCTCGTCAGCCGGGCAAGCCGGTACCGCTGCAGCCCGGTGAGACGCCCCCGCAGTTCGTGATCTTCTCCTGGGACGGTGCGGGCGAGGTCGGGAACGGACTGTTCCCCCGTTTCCTCAAGCTCGCCGAGGAACACGACGCGCACATGACGTTCTTCCTCTCCGGGCTTTATCTGCTGCCCGAATCGAAGAAGCGTATGTACCGGCCGCCGAACAACGCGGTCGGTGCATCCGACATCGGTTATCTCACCGACGGTCACATCAAGGACACACTGAAGTACGTACGGCAGGCCTGGCTCGAGGGCCACGAAATCGGCACGCACTTCAACGGGCACTTCTGCACGGGCACAGGAACGGTGGGCAACTGGACGTCCGCGCAATGGCAGGACGAGATCGACCAGGCCAAGTCCTTTGTGAAGAAGTGGCGCACCAACACGGGCTGGACCGATCTGCCGTCGCTGCCCTTCGACTACGACAAGGAACTCGTCGGCGGCCGCACGCCCTGTCTGCTCGGCCAGGACAATCTGCTGCCGACCGCGAAGAAGCTCGGCTGGCGCTACGACGCGTCCTCGCCCGGCGGCCGCCAGAAGTGGCCGCAGAAGAAGATGGGCGTCTGGGACCTGCCGCTGCAGGCCGTGCCCTTCCCCGGGCACTCCTTCGAGGTCCTCTCGATGGACTACAACATCCTTGCCAACCAGTCGAAGAACTCCACGAAGGCACCGGCCCACAACTACCCGGGCTGGCGCAAGCAGGCCACCGAGGCCTACATATCCGGGTTCAAGCGCGCCTATGAGAGCAACCGCGCGCCGTTCTTCATCGGCAACCACTTCGAGGAGTGGAACGGCGGCATCTACATGGACGCCGTCGAGGAGGCCATGAAGCACATCGCCGGAAAGAAGGACGTACGCCTCGTCTCCTTCCGTCAGTTCGTCGACTGGCTCGACGTGCAGGACCCCAAGGTCCTCGCCAAGCTCCAGGGCCTGGAGGTCGGCCAGCAGCCGGCCGGCGGCTGGAAGAGCCTGCGCTGACCGGAGCACGGCGCGCGCGTGGCCCCCTCCGGCGCCTCGGAGGGGGCCACGCGCGTGCCCGGAGGGGGCCGTAGCCCGTCTGAAGAGCGTGTTTTCGCAGTTGTTTCGCGAGTGGAGGGGGTGCGGAAGATCCCCGATTCGGACATGCGAAACTTTTCACATGAGTGTTGCCTGCCGTGCCCCATACCGCACCGATAGCAGCAGTCGACGCCGCAGCCGTGCTGCCCTGCTCACCGCAGGACTCTCGGTCGTCGCGCTGGCGCTGTCCGCCTGCAGCTCCGGCGGCATGTCGGGTGGTTCCGGAAACACCAACTTCATCGCCGGTTCCGACGGCATCGCCACCGTCAAGAAGGGCGACCGCAAGGCGGCCCCCTCGCTCGACGGAGAGACCCTCGACGGCAAGAGTCTGAACGTCGCCGAGGACTACAAGGGCAAGGTCGTCGTCCTCAACGTCTGGGGCTCCTGGTGCGCGCCGTGCCGTCTGGAGGCGCCGCACTTCGTGAAGGTCGCCGAGGACACCAAGGCCAAGGGCGTCGAATTCGTCGGGATCAACACCCGTGACCCGCAGCGCGGCCCCGCGATCCAGTTCGAGAAGCAGCACGGGATTCCCTATCCGAGCCTGCACGACCCGATGGGCAAGCTGATGCTCCGCTTCCCCAAGGGCTCGCTCAACCCGAACTTCATTCCCTCCACGCTCGTCATCGACCGGGACGGGAAGATCGCGGCCCGCTCGCAGCAGCCGCTGAACGAAGAGAAGCTGCGGAAGATGATCGACCCCGTGCTCGCGGAGAAGTGATGTCGACCCTCGCCGCCATCAGCGGACCGAACCAGACCGTGATGAGCGGCGCCCTCCTGCTGGCGCTGCCCGTCGCCCTGCTCGGCGGCCTCGTCTCGTTCTTCTCGCCGTGCGTGCTGCCGCTCGTGCCGGGCTATCTGTCGTACGTCACCGGGGTCAGCGGCCAGGACATGGGCGAGGCCAAGCGGGGCCGGATGGTCGCGGGCTCCAGCCTCTTCGTGCTCGGCTTCACCGTCGTCTTCGTCTCCTACGGGGCGCTGTTCGGGGAGTTCGGGCGGACCCTGCAGGAGAACCAGAGCGTCGTCACGCGGGTGCTCGGCGCGGTGATGATCCTGCTCGGGTTCTTCTTCATGGGGCTCATGCCCAAGGTCTCCCAGCGGGAGTTCCGTTTTCACAAGAAGCCCGCCGTCGGCCTCGCGGGCGCCCCGATACTGGGCGCCCTGTTCGCCGTCGGCTGGGCGCCCTGCGTCGGCCCGACGCTCGCCGCCGTCAGTGCGCTCTCCCTCAACCAGGCGAGTGCGGGACGCGGCGCGCTGCTGGGTGTCGCGTACTGTCTGGGGCTCGGCGTCCCGTTCATCCTCGCGGCCGTCGCCTTCCGCAAGGCGCTCGGCGCCTTCGGCTGGGTGAAGCGGCATTACGCCTGGGTGATGCGCATCGGCGGCGTCATGATGATCGCGACCGGCCTGCTCCTCGTCACCGGCGTGTGGGACAGCATCGTGCAGCAGATGCAAGTCTGGTCCAGCGGCTACACGGTGGGGATCTGAATCCATGAGCAAGACCGAAGCTCCCGACGGCACGACCGAGGCCCGTGAGGAGAACGACCTCGGCGCCGCCGGCGCCAAGCTCTCGACCGCCCCGCAGGAACGGGACGAGCCGCCCAACATGCCGCGCCTGGGCGTCATCGGCTGGGCGCGCTGGTTCTGGCGGCAGCTGACCTCGATGCGGGTCGCGCTGATCCTGCTCCTGCTGCTCTCGCTCGGCGCGATCCCCGGCTCGCTGATCCCGCAGAACAACGTCGACGAGCTCAAGGTCCAGGACTTCATGGACCGGCACACCACGCTCGGTCCGCTCTACGACAAGCTGCAGCTCTTCGACGTCTACAGCTCCGTGTGGTTCTCCGCGATCTACATCCTGCTGTTCGTCTCCCTCATCGGCTGCATCGTGCCCCGCACCTGGCAGTTCGTCGGCCAGCTGCGCAGCCGCCCGCCGGGCGCCCCCAGGAAGCTGACGCGCCTGCCCGCGTACACGACGTGGCGCACCGACGCCGAGCCCGAGCAGGTGCACGAGGCCGCGTTCGCGATGCTCAAGCAGCGCCGCTTCCGCGTGCACACCGCGGGCTCCGGCGCGGGCGGCTCGGTCGCCGCCGAGAAGGGGTACCTGCGCGAGGTCGGCAACCTGATGTTCCACATCGCGCTGATCGTGATGCTGATCGCGTTCGCCGCCGGGCAGCTCCTCAAGTCCGAGGGCGGCAAGCTGGTCATGGAGGGCGACGGCTTCTCCAACACCCTCAGCCAGTACGACGACTTCAAGTCCGGCAGCCTCTTCGACACCGGGAACCTGGAACCGTTCAGCTTCCGGCTCGACAAGTTCGTCGGCACGTACGAGAAGTCGGGCCCCAACCGCGGCACCGCCCGCACCTACCGGGCCGACGTCAGCTACAGCGAAGGCCCCGACGGCGCCGAGAAGAAGAAGTCCATCGAGGTCAACAAGCCGCTCGAGGTCGACGGCTCGAAGGTCTACCTCATCGGCCACGGCTTCGCCCCCGCCGTCACCGTCCGCGACGGCAAGGGCAAGGTCGTCTACCGGGCGTCCGTGCCGGTGCTGCCCATCGACCAGAACGGCACGGCCACCGGCGCCATCAAGGTCATGGACGGCTACCGCGACAAGAACGGCAAGCAGGAGCAGCTCGGCTTCAACGCCTTCTTCGTGCCGACCTTCGCGGGTGTCGGCAAGGGCCAGATGTTCTCGCAGTTCCCCGCCGCCGACTACCCGGTGCTCGCGCTGTCCGCGTACCACGGCAGCCTGGGCGTCGACGCGGGCATCCCGCAGAACGTGTACCAGCTGGACACCCGCAAGATGACGAAGTTCAAGGGCGCCGACGGCGAGCTGTTCAAGCAGCGGCTGCGCCCCGGCGAGACCATGAAGCTCCCGAACGGCGCCGGGTCGATCACCTTCGAGAAGGACCTCAAGGAGTGGGCGACCTTCCAGATCTCCCAGCAGCCCGGCACCGGATGGGCGCTCGGCGGCGCGATCGCCGCCGTCGCCGGTCTCGCGGGGTCGCTGTTCATCCAGCGCCGCCGCGTATGGGTACGGGCGGTGAAGGGCGCCGACGGCGTCACCGTCGTCGAGATGGCGGGCCTCGGCCGCAGCGAGTCCGCCAAGGTGCCCGAGGAGCTCTCCCAGCTCGCCGCCCAGCTGCACGACCGGGCGCCGACGGCGCCCCAGCCAGACCCGGACGAGGAAGCCTCCTCCGACTCCGACCCCGATGTCGTACCTGCCGAAGGGGCTGAGAAGTGAATCTCGCCGCCACCCTGGCCGCCGAGCCCAACGAGAACCTCGCGCACATCAGCAACGTGCTGATCTACTCCGCGATGGCCGTCTACCTCCTGGCCTTCTTCGCACACATGGCGGAGTGGCTCTTCGGCAGCCGCAGCAAGGTCGCCCGCACCGCGGCCGCGCTCACGCCGAGCAAGGCCGCCGCCGCGGCCGCCGCGCCCGCCGTCACCGTCAAGGCCGCGGGCGGCACCGCCACCCTGGAGCGGCCCAAGGTCGTCACCCGGTCCGTGGCCGGCACCCGGGACGTGCCGGACGGGCCCGGCGCCGCCGCGGGCGACGAGAAGGGCGACCTCTACGGCCGCATCGCCGTGTCGCTCACCGTCCTCGCGTTCCTCCTTGAGTTCGGCGGCGTGCTCACCCGCGCCCTGTCGGTGCAGCGGGCGCCGTGGGGCAACATGTACGAGTTCAGCATCACCTTCTCCACCGTCGCCGTCGCCGTGTACCTGGTCCTTATGGCGCTGAAGAAGAACATCGCCTGGCTCGGCCTCCCGCTGGTCACGACGGTCCTGCTCGACCTCGGTCTCGCCGTCACCGTCCTGTACACCGACAGCGACCAGCTGGTCCCCGCCCTGCACTCGTACTGGCTGTGGATCCACGTCTCCACGGCGATCTTCTGCGGCGCTGTCTTCTACGTCGGCGGCGTCGGCACGCTGCTCTACCTCTTCCGGGACAGCTACGAGACCAAGCTGCAGAGCGGCGGCCAGCCCGGCAGGTTCGCCACGTCGGTCCTGGAGCGGCTGCCGTCGGCGGCCTCGCTCGACAAGTTCTCGTACCGCCTGAACGCCGCGATCTTCCCGCTCTGGACGTTCACGATCATCGCGGGCGCGATCTGGGCGGGCGACGCGTGGGGCCGCTACTGGGGCTGGGACCCCAAGGAGGTCTGGTCCTTCATCACCTGGGTCGCCTACGCCTGCTACCTGCACGCCCGCGCGACGGCCGGCTGGAAGGGCCGCAAGGCCGCCTACCTGGCGCTGATCGCCTTCGGCTGCTGGCTGTTCAACTACTACGGCGTGAACATCTTCGTCACCGGCAAGCACTCGTACGCCGGGGTCTGACCCCCGCGTACCGCCGCCCCTCAAGGCCGGTTCCCGTGACCCAGGTCGCGGGAACCGGCCTTTGCCGTACGCGAACCGCGGGCGCGGCGGGAGCGCCGGCGGGCACGTCACGGCTCCACGGTGATCGCGTCCAGTTGGCCCCGCAGGTACACGTGCGAGTCCACGCCCCGGACGTCCGTGCCCGGATCGCACTCGTAGAAGTACACGAGCGACATCAGCTCCTCGGCGGGCAGGCCGGCCGGGGGCGGCAGAACGCGGTGGCGGCCGGACTGCCAGCGTCCACCGGTCCAGCGCGCCATCAGATCACCGATGTTGACCGTGAAGGCCGCCGGGTCGAACGGCGCGTCCTGCCAGCCGTCCTCGTCCGTGAAGACCTGGAGCCCGCCCCGCCCCGCCTCCCGGTCGAGGACCGTCACCGTGCCGAAGTCCGTGTGCGGGCCGATGCGGAACTGGCCGGGCGCAGGATCGCCCACCCTCTCCCGGCCCGGATACCAGTTGATGTTGAAGCCCCAGGTGGGGTGGCCGGTGTGGCGGGTGAAGAAGTCCGCCTCCTCGCCAAGGGCCACGCCCAGGAGTTCGAGGAGACGGTCCGAGAGCGACCGCATCTGACGCAGATACGTCGTCACCAGCACCCGCAGCCCGGGCGTCTCCTGCGGCCAGGTGTTCGCCGCGAACCACTCCGCGTCGACGGCCGCGTCACCGGTCGGCTCGTCGGCGGCGAAGGACAGCGACTCCTTGAGGTCCGGGGGAGCGGCCGTGCCCTCCGCGTAGCTGTTGGCCTCGGCGCCGGGACCGAGCCAGCCGCGCCCGCCGACCTTCACCGCGTACGGCCGCTTCGCCCGCTCGGGCAGGTGGAAGAAGCCGCGGGCCGACGACCGGATCGCCGCGCGCAGGGCCGGGTCGACGCCGTGCCCGGTCAGCAGGAGGAACCCGGCCGTGCGCAGGGCCTCGTCGACGGTCTGTGCCGTCCGCGCACGGGCCTCGGGGTCGCCGGAAAGCCACGGCCGCAGGTCGACCGTCGGAATGCGGGATGCGCTGCTCATGCCTGTCATCGTGCCCGTGCGGGCCCGCGGTCAGGCCTCATCGGCAGCACCGATGGGGCCATCGGGAGGACGCCCCACTGGCGCGTGGACCAGCACGTACGGCCGCTCGTACGTTCCTTCCATGACTCACAGGAACGCCCTGGAGAACCGGGGCACAGCCCAGCTCACCGCCGCCATGACGCTCTCCGGCACCCTCGGCGTCTTCGTCGTCGAATCCGGCGCGAGCGCCTTCAACGTCGTCTTCTTCCGCGTCCTGTTCGGCGCCCTCGCCCTCGGCGCGTACGCCTTCGCCCGCGGCTACTTCCGCGACCACGGCCTCACCCTCAAGAAGCTCGTCCTCGCCGCGCTCGGCGGCGTGTTCATCGTCTTCAACTGGGTGTTCCTCTTCAAGGCGTACGAGGCCACCTCGATCTCCCTGGCCACCGTCGTCTACCACACGCAGCCGTTCTTCCTCGTGCTGCTGAGCGCCCTCGTCCTGCGCGAGCGGCTCTCCCGCTCCCAACTCGGCTGGCTGGCCGCCGCGTTCGCGGGCCTCCTGCTGGTGTCGGGGGTGCGCCCCGGCGACGCGGGCTCGCTCGCGGGCATCGGCCTCGCGCTCCTGGCCGCCGTCCTCTACGCCCTCTCCACGCTCGTCACCAAGCGCGTCACCGGCGTGCGCCCGCACCTGATCGCCCTCGTCCAGGTCGTCGTCGGCATCCCGCTCCTGCTGCCCTTCACCGACTTCGGCGCGATGAGCGGCACCGGCACGGGATGGGCCTGGCTCGCCGGACTCGGCGTGATCCACACCGGCCTGATGTACGTCCTGATGTACGCGGCGTACGCGAAGCTGCCCACCGCCAAGATCGCCGTGCTCGCCTTCACCTACCCGGCGGTCGCGATGGTCGCGGACTGGGCCGTCTACGGCCACCACATCGGGCTCGTCCAGGCGCTCGGCGTCCCGCTGATCGTGCTCGCGAGCCTCAAGGTCACCCTGGCCCGGACGACGAGCTCTGCTCCCGCACGAGCCGCACGGCCTGCTCCACGAACAGCCGCACCTGCGGCGGCAGACGCTTCCCCGACCGCCACGCGAGCTGCGTCCACAGCGTGAACGGCGGCTCCCACGCAAGGCGCACGAGCGTGCCCGCCGCCAGCTCCCGCGCCACGGCCACGGCGGGCAGCAGGGCGACGCCGAGCCCGCCCGCCACCCCCTGCTTCGTCGCCTCGATGGTGCCGAACTCCATGAACGGCGGCGGCGCCCCGGTCCGCGTGCGCAGCTCGTCCTCGAAGAGGTCCCGGTAGGGGCAGCCGGGCTCGGTGCCGACGAGCCGCGCCGACGCCAGGTCCACCGTGGTCAGCTCCCGCGCCCCGCCCGCGGCCAGCGGATGGGCCGGGGCGCAGACCAGGACCAGCGGCTCCTCGGCGAGGACCTCGGTCTCCAGGCCCTGGTGCACGGTCTCGGGCTCCATCAGGAAACCCACGTCGTACGTCCCCTGCCGCAGCGCCTGCCGGGTCTCGTCGCCGAGCGTGGGGCGCAGCGAGAGCCGCACCTTCGGATAGCGGTGGTGGAAGAGCTCCAGGAGCGGCGGCAGCCGGTAGGAGGTCAGGGACTCCATCGTGCCGACCGCGATCGTGCCGGAGGGCTCCTCGGCGCCGACGACCGCGGTCCGTGCCTCCTCGGCGAGTTCGATGATCTGCCGGGCGTAGGGGAGCAGCCGCTCGCCTGCCTCGGTCAGCCGGATCCGGCTGCCGAGCCGGTCGAAGAGCTCGGTGCCCAGGGAGGTCTCCAGGGCGCGGACATGGCTGGTGACGCTGGACTGGGCGTACTTCAGCTCGGTGGCGGCCCGGGTGAAGCTGAGGACGGTGGCGACCTTCTCGAAGGTCTGGAGCAGCCGCAGTTCCATCGGCCCTCAGCCCTCGTCGCCCTGGTCCCGCCGCTTCTTGTCCGGGTCCTCGTCCCGCAGGGACTTCAGGAACTCGGGATTGTCGTCGGGCGCCACCCACCGCGTGCTGCCCCCGCGGCCGCGCCCGCCGATGCCGCCGCCCGCGCCGGGCGCGTGGCGCACCTTGCCGGTGACGAACCAGGCGATCGGGCCGAGCAGGACCTCTCCGAAGAGCAGCACGATGATGACCCACACCACCTTGGGCAGATGCCTGACCTCTTTCTCAGGGGTGTTCAGGACATCGATGAAGGCATAGATCCACACCGCCAGGACCAGCAGGAACGGCAGATACCTGAGCATGGTGGCGCGATCCCCCAAGCGGTGGCGGCGAGGAGCGTGCGAGCCCCCGGTGACGGGGCCAGGGTAGCCGGTGCCGGATACTGGAACGCATGGCTTACGACGATCTTCGCTCCCTGCTCCGGGCACTGGACCGCGAGGGCGATCTCAAGCGCATCAAGGCCGAGGTCGACCCGTACCTGGAGGTCGGCGAGATCACCGACCGCGTCCAGAAGGCCGGCGGCCCCGCGCTCCTCTTCGAGAACGTCAAGGGCTCCTCGATGCCCCTGGCCATGAACGTGTACGGGACGGACCGCCGCCTGTTGAAGGCGCTCGGCCTGACGTCGTACAACGAGATCAGCGACAAGATCGGCGGCCTGCTCAAGCCGGAGCTGCCGCAGGGCTTCGTCGGGGTGCGCGAGGCGTTCGGGAAGCTCGGCGCGATGACGCACGTGCCGCCGAAGAAGGTGAAGTCGGACAGCGCGCCCGTCCAGGAGGTCGTCCTCACCGGCGACGACGTCGACCTGGAGCAGCTGCCCGCGCTCTTCACCTGGCCCGAGGACGGCGGCTCCTTCTTCAACCTGGGCCTGACCCACACCAAGGACCCCGACACGGGCGTGCGCAACCTCGGCCTGTACCGCCTGCAGCGCCACGACAAGCGCACCATCGGCATGCACTGGCAGATCCACAAGGACAGCCGCAACCACTACCAGGTGGCCGCCCGCAGGGGCGAGAAGCTCCCCGTCGCCATCGCCTTCGGCTGTCCGCCCGCCGTGACGTACGCGTCGACGGCGCCGCTGCCCGGTGACATGGACGAGTACATGCTGGCCGGGTTCATCCAGGGCAAGCGCGTGGAGATGGTCGACTGCAAGACCGTCCCGCTCCAGGTCCCCGCGCACGCCGAGGTCGTCATCGAGGGCTGGCTGGAGCCGGGCGAGATGCTGCCCGAGGGCCCCTTCGGCGATCACACCGGCTTCTACACGCCGCAGGAGGACTTCCCCGCGCTGAAGATCGACTGCGTGACGATGCGCAGGCGTCCGCTGCTCCAGTCGATCGTGGTAGGCCGCCCGCCGACGGAGGACGGGCCCCTCGGCCGCGCGACGGAGAGGTTCTTCCTGCCCCTTCTCAAGGTGATCGTCCCGGACATCGTGGACTACCACCTGCCGGAGTCGGGCGGCTTCCACAACTGCGCGATCGTCTCGATCGACAAGAAGTACCCGAAGCACGCGCAGAAGGTCATGCACGCCATCTGGGGCGCCCACATGATGTCGCTGACCAAGCTGATCGTGGTCGTGGACAAGGACTGCGACGTGCACAACCTGCACGAGGTGTCCTGGCGCGCACTCGGCAACACGGACTACGCGCGCGACCTGACGGTGGCCGAAGGCCCCGTCGACCACCTCGACCACGCCTCCTACCAGCAGTTCTGGGGCGGCAAGGCAGGCATCGACGCGACGAAGAAGCTGCCCGAGGAGGGCTACACCCGGGACGGGGGCTGGCCGAACATGGTCGAGTCCGACCCGGAGACGGCGTCGAAGGTCGACCGCCGCTGGAAGGAGTACGGGCTGTGAGTTCAGCCTCCGCCGCGCTGCCGCGGCCCGGCCGCACCAAGGCGTTCCTGCGCCTGGTCATGATCGAGCACTCGGTGTTCGCGCTGCCCTTCGCCTACATCGCCGCGCTGACGGCGATGTACCGCCTTGACGAGAACATCCACTGGGGGCGCCTGCTCCTCGTCACCGTCTGCATGGTGGGCCTGCGGACCTTCGCGATGGCCGCGAACCGGATCATCGACCGCGAGATCGACGCCCGTAACCCGAGGACCGCGCACCGCGAACTGGTCACGGGCGCGGTGTCGGTGAAGTCCGCGTGGACCGGCGCGCTGATCGCGCTCGTGGTCTTCCTCGGCTCGGCGGCCCTGCTCAACCCGCTCTGCCTGGCGCTCGCGCCCGTCGCGGTGATCCCGATGGTGGTCTATCCGTACGGCAAGCGGTTCACGAACTTCCCGCAGGCGATCCTCGGCCTGGCCCAGGCGATGGGCCCGGTCGGCGCCTGGATCGCGATCACCGGCGAGTGGTCGGGCCGGGCGGTCATCCTCGGCCTTGCGGTCGGCATCTGGATCGGCGGCTTCGACCTGATCTACGCCTGCCAGGACGTGGAGACCGACCGCGAGGTCGGCGTGAAGTCGGTGCCCGCGCGGTTCGGCATCCCGGCCGCCATCTGGGGCGCCCGCGCCTGTCACCTGGTGACCACGGCGCTCTTCGTCTGGTACGCGGCGTCCACCGACGCGGGCGGGTTCTTCTGGCTCGGCCTCGCGGTCGTCGCGGGCGCCTTCGTCTACGAGCACTCGATCGTGAAGCCGCACGACCTGTCCCGGCTGAACCGCGCCTTCTTCCAGGTGAACGGTTTCATCGGGATCGCCCTGTTCGCGTGCGCGCTACTCGACCTGCTCGTACGCGGCCTCACTGTCTGAAACACCGCCGGATAGGCTTCACAGCGTGAACCCAGGAGATACAGAGCGTAGGCCTTGGATCGTGGGGGTGTCGGGCGCCTCGGGCACTCCGTACGCCGCCGCGGTCCTGCGTGCTCTGCTGACAGCGGGCGAGAGCGTGGACCTCGTCGTCTCGCGTGCCTCGCGTCTGACGCTGCTCGACGAGACGGGCATCGCGTTCCGGGACGCGCACTGGCGGGACGACCTGCGGCAGTGGCTGGGGCGCGGCGCGGACGGCAAGCCGGGTGTGTTCGACGCCGATGTGTCGGACGTGCGGTACTGGGCCGCCGGTGACTTGGCGGCGGGGCCTTCCTCGGGTTCGTACGCGACGAAGGGGATGCTGATCGTGCCGGCGTCCACGGCGTGCGTGGCCGGGGTGGCGCTCGGACTTTCGAAGGACCTGCTGCAGCGGTCGGCGAGCGTGACGCTGAAGGAAGGCCGACGGCTCGTGGTCTGCGTACGCGAGACACCGCTGAACGGGCAGACGCTGAAGCACCTGGTGAGCCTGGACGAGGCGGGCGCGATCGTGCTGCCCGCCTCTCCGGCGTTCTACGCGGGGGCGACGCACATCCAGGATCTGGTGGACTTCGTCGCCGGGCGGGTGCTCGACGCGGCGCGGGTGCCGCACGAGCTGTACCGCCGGTGGAAAGGGGAGCTGGGGGGCGCTTCCAGTGCCGACTGAGCGCCCCCGAAGGGGCGCGGGGAACCGCGCGAGCAACCAAGACGAACCCGCAGTCGGCACCGCCCCCCACCCCCACGGTGGGACTACCGCTTCTTGGCGCCCCGCAGCTTCCGGGTGGCCTTCCGCGGCGCCGCAACGTTCGCACGCGAGCGGTTGGCCAGGTCCTGAAGCTCGCGCATCCGGGCGTAGGCCATCTCGATCGAGTACACGGTGACTCACTCCTGAAGGATCGTCGTTGATCGGCTGAGATTGAGAAAGATTCACAGGGGCTAGACCCTGTTACGCCTTAGATTCTACACATAGACTCGCGGTATCGCTGAATAATGAAAGGCATCGCACCTATGGACGCCGTGGACAGGCAGCTCATCCAGGCCCTGCGGGAGAACGGCCGCGCCTCGTACGCCGAACTCGGGCGGCTCGTGGGCCTCTCCGGGCCCAGCGTCACGGACCGGATCAACCGCCTCGAAGCGGCCGGTGTCATCACGGGTTACCGCGCCACCGTCGACTCCGCCTCGCTCGGCCTCGGCGTCATCGCCCTCATCGGCATCTCGCTCTCCGACGCGGCCGACCACGAGGACGTGGCGCGGCGCCTGAAGGACCTGCACGAGATCGAGGACTGCTGGTTCATCGCGGGCGACGACTCGTACATGCTCAAGGTCAGGGCCACCGACGTGGACGGTCTGGAGAAGACGATCCGCCGGCTCAGCGGCACCCGGGGCGTCTCACGGACCCGTACGACGATCGTGCTCTCCACCAAGTGGGAGAACCGCGTCGGGGAGCTCCCGGAAGAGGAGTAGGCCCCGCCCTGGACCTGCGGGGCGGGGGAGTACGGTTGGCGGAGTTTGTCGTAGGTCGTAGGTCGTGGGTCGCTGGGAGAGGTAAGGGCGAGGGCATGGACGCAGGTCTCAAGCGCGATCTTGAGCAGAAGGTCCGGGACGGTGAGCGGCTGTCCCGTGAGGACGGCATCGCCCTCTACGAGTCGGACGACCTCGCCTGGCTCGGCGGCCTCGCCCACGAGGTGCGCACGCGCAAGAACGGCGACGTCGTGCACTTCAACGTCAACCGCCACCTCAACATGACCAACGTGTGCACCGCGTCGTGCGCGTACTGCTCGTTCCAGCGCAAGCCGGGCGAGAAGGACGCGTACACCATGCGCATCGAGGAGGCCGTCCGCCTCGCCAAGGCGATGGAGGGCGAGAACCTCACCGAGCTGCACATCGTCAACGGCCTGCACCCGAACCTGCCGTGGCGCTACTACCCGCGTTCGCTGAGCGAGCTCAAGAAGGCGCTGCCGAACGTCTCCCTGAAGGCCTTCACCGCGACGGAGATCCACCACTTCGAGACGATCTCGGGGATGTCGGCGTCCGACATCCTCGACGAGCTGATCGAGGCCGGTCTGGAGTCCCTCACCGGCGGCGGCGCGGAGATCTTCGACTGGGAGGTGCGTCAGCACATCGTCGACCACCGCACCCACTGGGAAGACTGGTCGCGCATCCACCGCCTCGCGCACGAGAAGGGTCTGAAGACCCCCTCCACGATGCTGTACGGCCACATCGAGGAGCGCCGTCACCGGGTCGACCACGTCCTTCGCCTGCGCGAACTCCAGGACGAGACCGGCGGCTTCCAGGTCTTCATCCCGCTGCGCTACCAGCACGACTTCGTGGACATGAAGGACGGCAAGGTCAGGAACCGCCTCCAGGCGCGGACGACCATGGCGTCGGGCGCCGAGGCCCTGAAGACCTTCGCGGTCTCGCGTCTCCTCTTCGACAACGTCCCGCACGTCAAGGTCTTCTGGGTCATGCACGGCCTGCAGACGACGCAGCTCGCCCTCCAGCACGGCGCGGACGACATGGACGGCTCCGTCGTCGAGTACAAGATCACGCACGACGCGGACAACTTCGGCACCCCGAACAAGCTGACCCGCGAGGACCTCCTCGACCTGATCCGCGAGGCGGGCTTCCGCCCGGTCGAGCGGAACACGCGCTACGAGTCGATCCGCGAGTACGAGGGTCCCGACCCGATGCTGCGGGAGACGCCGCAGGCCATGCGGGTCTGAGTGGCCGGTTCCCCGAGTGGCTGACGCTCCGGTTCCCCGAGTGGCTGACGCTCCGGTTCCCCGAGCGGCGACGCTCCGGTTCCCGAGCGGCTGACGTTCCGCGCGAGGGCCTCACCCCCTTGCCGGACGCGCCTCCTTGCATGCTTCACTGGAGGGGCTCGTCCTACTCGGGCCCATTTCGGAACGGAAGAGTGGATTGACATGCTCCGCTACACGCTGATGCGCCTCGGGATCTTCGTGGGTTGCTTCTTGGTCGTCTGGGGCCTCGTCTACTCCGAGATCCTGCCGCGTGGCCTCGGCGACTCGAACCTGCTGTGGGTGCTCCTGCTCTCGCTGGTCGTCTCGGCGCCCATCAGCTTCGTGGCCCTCCGCAAGGAGCGCGACCGCGCCTCGATGGACGTCGTCGCCCGGGTGGACCGCGCCAAGGCGAACCTGGACGCCAACCGCACCCAGGAGGACGACGCGGACGACGCGGCGCGCTCGCAGGGCCAGGGGCGCACGCAGGCGCAGGGCTCGTAAGCGGAAGGGCTCGCGCGGCGCGAGCCTCGTAAGCTTCGTCACACACTTCTCGGGACCCCGGTTCCGGAGCTCATCGCTCCGGGGCCGGGGTTCTGTGCGTCGAGGGGGAGTTGGGGCGGGGGTTACGCGCGGGTCGCGAGGTGATGTGGGGGTTGCGAGGTGATATGGGGTTGTTGATTCCGCTTACCTCAAACAAGACCTTTGATGTTCTCAAAGCACGAGTGTTAACGTGTTCGACATGAAGACAGCAGCAGCGCACCGCCACGCCATGAGCGTCCCGCTCGTGGCGCGCCTGCATGTCGACCTCTGCCGCTGCATGTCCGCGGCCTGTCACATCTGAACGTGACCCCCGCCGCAGCGGCACTGCTGACCCTTCGCGGTCGCCGCTCCCGTACGTCCCCCACCCCCTGACTCACCTCACCGGAGTGTGTCCGTGTCCGCGAATTCCGCCACGCCCGCCGACCAGGCGAGCGGACCCGAGAAGCCCAAGACCGGCTTCCGGATACCCAAGTTCCTCAAGATCCCCTTCTGGGCGCAGATCCTCGGCGGCCTGGTCCTGGGCGTCCTGCTCGGCTGGATCGCCCGCAACCAGGACGTCGACTGGCTCGTCACCACCCTCTCCAAGGTCGGCGACACCTTCATCGGGCTCCTGAAGCTGGCGGTCGCCCCGCTCGTCTTCTTCGCGATCCTGGTGTCGATCACCAACCTGCGGAAGGTCAACAACGCCGCGCGGCTCGCCACCCGCACCCTGCTGTGGTTCATGATCACGTCGCTGATCGCGGTCGCCATCGGCCTCGCCATCGGCCTGCTCACCAACCCCGGCTCCGGCACCGGCCTCACCCCGAAGGACGGCAAGGCCCCCGACCACGCGGGCTCCTGGATCGACTTCCTCACCGGCATCATCCCGACGGACGTCGTCACGCCGTTCACCCAGCTCAACGTCCTGCAGATCGTCTTCATGGCCGCCGTCGCCGGCGTCGCCGTGCTGAAGATCGGCGACAAGGCCCAGCCGATCCTGGAGCTGAGCGAGTCCGTCCTCGCCCTCCTGCAGAAGGCGCTGTGGTGGGTCATCAAGCTCTCCCCGATCGGCACCATCGGCCTCATCGGCTTCGCCATCGCGGACTACGGCTGGAACCTCATCAGCAAGTACGCGACGTTCACCGCCGACATCTACATCGGCTGCGCCCTGGTCCTTTTCGGCGTCTACCCGCTGCTGCTCGCCTTCGTCGCCAAGGTCAACCCGCTCCAGTTCTTCAAGGGTGCCTGGCCCGCCATCCAGCTGGCCTTCGTCTCCCGCTCCTCGGTCGGCACCATGCCGATCACCCAGAAGGTCACCGAGCGCCTCGGCGTCCCGAAGGAGTACACGTCGTTCGCGGTGCCCTTCGGCGCCACGACGAAGATGGACGGCTGCGCCGCCATCTACCCGGCCATCGCCGCGATCTTCGTCGCGCAGATCTTCGACGTGCACATGGGCATCAAGGAGTACCTGCTCATCGCCTTCGTGTCGGTCGTCGGTTCGGCGGCCACGGCGGGCCTCACGGGCGCCACGGTCATGCTGACGCTGACCCTCTCCACGCTCGGTCTGCCGATGGAGGGCGTGGGTCTGCTCCTCGCCATCGACCCGGTCCTCGACATGATGCGCACCGCGACCAACGTCGCAGGGCAGGCGCTGGTTCCCGTGATCGTCGCCGCCCGCGAGAACATCCTCGATCGCGAGGCGTACGAGAACGCGTCGGCCTCGCCGCTCGACGAGCTGGAGGACGACTTCGACAGGGCGTCGTCCTCGTCGCGGCCTGTGGCTGCTGCGGCCTGAGCGGCGTTGCGCGTTGTGCGTCGCTCGTCGTTTCGCCGAAGCCCCGGCCCGGATCACTCCGGGACGGGGCTTCGGCCGTCTCCGTTAATCGTGCCCCGGCGCCCGTTGACCGTACGCTGACGTCTGAACGGACAGCGTGAAGAGGGCGGGGGCCGGGGTGGGCGAGAAGCGGCGGCAGAAGAGAATGCCGCGAGCCGTGCGTGAGCGGCAGATGCTGGACGCGGCGGTGCGGACGTTCGGGCAGCGGGGGTACCGGGCGGCGTCCATGGATGAGATCGCGGAGCTCGCCGGTGTCTCCAAGCCGCTCGTGTATCTGTATCTGAACTCCAAGGAAGAGCTCTTCAGCGCGTGCATCCGGCGTGAGGCCGCCGCGCTCGTCGCCGCGGTGCGGGAGGGGGCGAGCGGAGCCGCCCTCGCGGGGGAGCCCGCGGACCGGCAGCTGTGGGACGGGCTGCGGGCGTTCTTCTCGCACACCGCCGAGCGGCCCGACGGCTGGGCCGTGCTGCACAGCCAGGCGCGGACCCAGGGGGAGCCGTTCGCGGCCGAGGTCGCCGCGATGCGGGAGGAGATCGTCGCCTTCGTGACGTCGCTGATCGCGGACGCGGCGCGCTCGGCGCACGGCGACCCCTCCCTGCCCGACCGCGAGGTCGCGGGGCTCGCGCAGGCGCTGGTCGGTGCGGCGGAGTCGCTGGCCGGCTGGGCCAACACGGACGGCTCCGTCTCCGCGAAGGAGGCGGCGGCGACGCTCATGAACTTCGCGTGGGCGGGGCTTGGGGGTCTGATGGAGGGGCGGCGCTGGGTTCCCGCGTGAGGACGCCGGTGAGGTGTGGTCTGCCCGTGGCGGAACGGAGTTCGAAGGCGGAGCTGCCGTGTGCGGTGTACGTGACCGTGGACGGGAGGGGGACGGGCGCCTTGAAGTCCGCCTTGAGGTAGGTGGCTCCCTCGCCCTCGCTCTCGACCTCGCTCCCGTCTCCGTGCTCCGCTGTGCAGCGGGCGATGGTCCACATGCCGTGGGCGATGGCGTGGGGGAAGCCGAAGGGGCGGGCGGTGAGCGGGTGCAGGTGGATGGGGTTGCGGTCGCCGCTGACGGAGGCGTAGCGGCGGCCCAGGTCGGGGGGCAGGTGCCAGTGCGTTCCGGCGGGGGCGGGGGTGGGGGTTTCGGTCGGCCTTTGGTGTGTGCCGTGTCGGTGCCGGGCCAGATAGGTGCTGCTGGACTCCCAGAGGAGTTCGCCGTCCCGGGAGGCTGCCTCGATGGTGAGGGTCGCTTCGGTGCCGCGCCGGTGGGGGGTCAACTTCTCTGTCCGGACGGAGAGTTGCAGCTCCTGGGTCGCGGGCAGGGGGCGGTGCCGGGTGATCTCGATGGATGTGTGCACGAGGCCCAGGAGGGGGAGCGGGAAGTCGCGGGCGGCCATGAGGCGCATGGTCAGGGGGAACGCGAGGACGTGCGGATAGGTGAGGGGAAGGGTGCCGCCACGGTCGGGGTACCCGCAGACCGCGTTGTACGCGGCGAGGTGGTGGGGGTCGGGGGTGGTGGGTGTGGTGGTGAGGACGTTCCGGGCAGGGGGGTGGGTGCTGGGGCGTTTGAAGGGGGAGGCGAGAGCGGCGCGGAGAAGGAGGGCGGGGAGCGGAGTACGCATGGTCGTCCTTCGTGAGGTGGCGGGTGGGACGCGTTGGCTGGCGGGGCGCCTTGTGTCCGGTGGTGGGGGGCGGGGGCGTGGGGGTATGTGCGTACTCGCCATCCCTGCGTCGCGCTGCACGGACAAAGACGCCAGAGCATGCTCGGTGCTCCGTGCGCACATACCCCCACGCCCCCTCGGGCCGCTCGGGCGCCTGGCAGGCCGGTGGGGGCGGCCGACTCCTCCTCGTGCGCCCCATCGCGAGCCAAAGCCCCCCACTCCGACTCCCGCCGTACGTTGCGGGGCAAACGCCCCCACCCTCACTCCTGCGGCCCGTGGCGGGGCAAAGGCCCCAGCTCCGACTCCCGTCGTATGTGGCGGGGTAAAGGCCCGGGCCCTTACTCCTGCGGCTCGTGGCGGGGTAAAGGCCCCAGCTCCGACTCCCGCCGTACGTCGCGGGGTAAAGGCCCCGCCCATACTCCTGCGCCCCGTCGCGAGGCAAACGTCCCCACCCCTACTCCCGCAGATGGTCACGGCAAACCCCACCCCCCGCCCCTACTCCCGCGGATGGTCACGGCGCCCCCCAGCCCCCCACCCACCCGCCCCTACTCCCGCCATACGTCGCGGGGCAAACGGGTGGGTGGGTGGGATAACTCCGCCGCGAAGCGGCGGTCCTGTTCGTACCGCGAGCGGGGAAGCGGGGGAGACACCCACCCACCCCCCGGCCCCCTCCGCCGCGGAGCGGCGGGCTCGGCCCTGTTTGGGCCCGCAGGGGGAAGCGGGGGGGGGGATACCCACCCCCCGGTCCAATCCGTCGCGGAGCGGCGGGGCTGCTGGTTGGGCCGTCGGAGGGGGCGGGGGGAGATGTCCCTGCCTGAGCCGAGTGCAACGGCCACTCACGAGCCGAGAAGGCTCTGCCCGCACACCCGTACCGTCTGGCCGTTGACACCTCCCTGCGCCAGCCACGACGTCGTCTCCGCCACGTCGACGGGAAGGCCCCCCTGCCCGAGGGAGTTCATGCGGCGCCCCGCCTCGCGGATGAGCAGCGGCACCGCGGCCGTCATCCTCGTCTCGATGAAGCCGGGGGCCACCGCATTGACCGTCACCCCGTGCTCCGCGAGCGCCCGCGGAGCGAGCGAGCGGACGAGGCCGACGATGCCCGCCTTGCTCGCGGCGTAGTTCGTCTGGCCCGCGTTGCCCGCGATCCCCGCGATGGAGGCGGTGGCGATGATCCGGCCGCCGGGGCTGAACGCCCCGGCCTTGAGGAGCGCGTCCGTCGTGGCGAGGACCGCGGCGAGGTTCACGTCGAGGACCGACGTCCAGCGCTCCCGCGCCATGTTGGCGAGCTTGCGGTCGCGGGTGATGCCTGCGTTGTGGACGAGGATGTCGAGCCGGCCGTCGGGCAGCGCCGCGGCGATGCGGTCGCCGGCGTCGGGCGCCGTGATGTCGAGCGGCAGTGCCGAGCCGCCCAGCCGGCCGGCCACGCGGGTCAGGTCCTGTTGGGCCGAGGGGACGTCGAGGAGCGTCACCGTGGCGCCGTCGCGGGTCAGGACCTCCGCGACCGCCTCGCCGATGCCGCGCGCCGCGCCCGTCACCAGGGCGGTGCGCCCGGCCAGGGGCCGGTCCCAGTCGGCGGGGGCGGCGAGCGTCTCGGCGGGGCCGGTCTGGATGATCTGGCCGGTGACGTAGGCGGACTTGGGGGAGAGCAGGAAGCGCAGGGTCGGCTCGGCGGTGGCGATCGGGCCGGTGACGCGGACGAGTGTGGCGGTGCGGCCGCGGCCGAGCTCCTTGGCGAGGGAGCGTACGAAGCCTTCGAGCGCCTGCTGGGCGGCGGCCTGGTGGTGGTCGGCCGGGTCGGGCGGGCTGCCGAGGATCACGACGCGGCCGTTCTCCGCCACCTCGCGGACCACGGGGTGGAGGGCCGTGTGCACCTCGGAGAGGGTCTCGACGTCGGTCACCGCTGTGGCGTCAAGCACAACTGCCGTGGGGTGGTGGGTGGTTGAGGCGATCGTGTGGCCCGCTGAGGTGAGGAGCGTGGGCAGGTCGGCCGGGTAGGTGGACTTGCCCGCCGTGAGCAGGAGCAACTCGCCGTCCAGGGTGGGGTGTTCTGGAGAGTGGCGGTGCAGTTGGGCCGGCTGGGGCAGGCCCAGGTGGCGGGTGAGGAAGCGGCCGGGGCCGGTGGTGGCGAAGGTCAGGTAGCGGTCGGCCATTGTCCAACTCCCAGCTCGGTCGTAAATTTACTTCGGAGTAAGGTTACTCAGGGGTCAGGAGCTGGTCGAGACATGAGTCGTCCCTCTGTGCGCCGCGTCGCCGTCGTCGGCGGCAGCCGCATTCCTTTCGCCCGCTCCGACGGGCCGTACGCCACCGCCTCGAATCAGGACATGCTGGCCGCCGCCCTCGACGGTCTGGTCGAGCGATATGACCTCCAAGGCGCGGGAGACGTGGGGGAGTTCGTCGCCGGTGCCGTGCTCAAGCACAGCCGGGACTTCAACCTCGCCCGGGAGGTCGTGCTCGGGTCCGCCCTGGACTCCCGTACGCCCGCGTACGACCTTCAACAGGCGTGCGGGACCGGCCTTCAGGCCGTCGTCGCCGTCGCCAACAAGGTCATGCTCGGGCAGATCGAGTCGGGGATCGCCGGGGGATCCGACACCGCGAGCGACGCTCCGCTCGGGGTCAACGACGAGCTGCGGCGGATCCTGCTCGCGGCACGGCGGGCCACGTCGGTGGGCGGTCGGCTGCGCGCCCTGGGGCGGGTGCGGCCACGGCACCTCGTACCGGACGTCCCGCGCAACGCCGAGCCGCGCACCGGGCTCTCCATGGGCGAGCACGCCGCGGTGACCGCGCGGAAGTGGGGCATCACGCGCGAGGCACAGGACGAGCTCGCGGCGCTCAGCCACCAGCGGCTCGCGGCCGCGTACGAGCGGGGGTTCCTGGACGATCTCGTCGTACCGTTCCGCGGGCTCGCGAGGGACCAGAACCTGCGGCCCGGATCGACGGTGGAGAAGCTCGCCCGGCTGAAGCCCGTGTTCGGGGCTGACGCACCCGGCGCGACCATGACCGCGGGCAACTCCACCCCGCTGACGGACGGCGCCGCCGTCGCCCTGCTGGGCAGCGAGGAGTGGGCCGCCGGGCGGGGGCTCGCACCGCTCGCGTACCTCACCGCCTGCGAGAGCGCCGCGGTCGACTTCGTCGACGGTGATGTCGCCGGGGGTGAGGACGGGCTGCTGATGGCGCCCGCGTACGCCGTGCCCCGGATGCTGGAGCGGGCCGGCCTCGGACTCGGCGACTTCGACTTCGTGGAGGTGCACGAGGCCTTCGCCTCGCAGGTGCTCGCCACGCTCGCCGCCTGGGAGAAGCAGGGGCACGGCGCCGTGGACCGGGCGCGGCTGAACGTCGCCGGGTCGTCGCTCGCCACCGGTCACCCGTTCGCGGCGACCGGTGCGCGCATCGTCGCCACCCTCGCCAAGCTCCTCGCCGAGCGGGGGCGGCCCGGGCGCGGACTGATCTCCATCTGTGCGGCGGGCGGGCAGGGAGTCACCGCGATCCTTGAGCGGGACTGACGAGGGGCGGCCGTCACGTGGAGTAATGGGCGTGCGCGTACGGTGACCTTGCGCTGAACGGGCGAGGGCCGCGGGCCGCCCTTAGGGTGAGCGAGGGGCCACACCCTGGGAGGTTGCCGTGCGTGGAGCCTGTGCGATAGCCGGTGTCACCGTGCTGGTCGTCGTGGGAACGGGTGCGCCGGGCGTGGCGTCGGGCGCCACCGTCGCCGATGACGGCGGCGGACGGCCCGACCTGTCGCGCTACTACACGCAGAAGATCAAATGGGTCGCCTGCAAGGGCGATACCGAAGCCGTGGCCGAGGCCTCGGAAGGGGCCAAGGACGTCCGGTGCGGGCACGTGAGCGTCCCGCTCGACTACGCGAAGCCCGCCGCGGGGACCGTCGACGTCGCGATGATCCGGCTGAAGTCCAGCGCGAGCGGCAGACCCCGCGGATCCCTGCTGCTGAACTTCGGCGGACCCGGCGGGCCCGGCGTCTCCGCGCTCGCCGGCGCGCAGAAGGAGTTCAGCTTCCTGAGCAAGGACTACGACATCGTCTCCTTCGACCCGCGCGGCGTCGGCCAGAGCGAGCCGGTCAGCTGCGGCGACGCGGCGGGCAACGCCGACCCCACCACGGAGGACTCGGACGACGCGGCCGCGGTCCTGCGGGAGCTGCGCAAGGTCGCCAAGGAGTGCGAGGCCAAGTCCGGGCCCGTCCTGCCGCACATGGGGACCGTCAACGTCTCCCGCGACATGGACGTCATGCGGCAGGCCCTCGGCGACAAGAAGCTGAACTACCTGGGGTTCTCCTACGGGACGCGGCTCGGCGCCGTCTATGCCGCCCAGTTTCCCCAGAAGGTCGGGCGGATGACCCTCGACGGCGTGGACACGCTGACCGAGCCCGTCGCCGCACAGTCCCTCGCGACCGTCGAGGGGCGCCAGACCGCCCTCGACAACTTCCTCACCTGGTGCACCGGGAACGCCGGCTGCGTCTTCGGCACCGACTCCCGCACCGCACGGCAGAGCATGGTCAAAATTGTTCGGCAGATGGACGCGATGCCGCTCCAGTCCATGGACGGCCAGCAGTTCACCGGGCAGGACGTCGTCGGCGTCCTGAGCCAGGCCCTGTACAGCAGGCAGGCCTGGCCCGCGCTCTCGCAGGCCCTGGGGGCGCTGCTCGCCGACGGGGACCCGCGGGCGCTGATCCGGATGAGCGGCGGGCTGCCGGGCGGGGTGCTCCCGGGCGGCGGCGGGCTTCCGGTGCCTTCGCCGGTCCGTGCGGCAGGTGCCGGGCAGGGGCCGGTTCATGCGGCCGGTGCCGGGCAAGGGCCGGTCCGTGCGGCCGGTGCCGGGCAGGAGGTTCCTCCGGACAATCTGTCCGCCGCCCTCATGGCCGTGAACTGCGCCGACGACCCCGACCGGCCCGACGCCGCGCACATCGAGAAGGAAGTCGGCAAGCTGCAGAAGCAGTTCGAGGAGGCCTCGCCGGTCTTCGGCAAGTCGATGCTGATGCCGGTGCTGCTGTGCTTCGGCCGGCCCGCGGGGACCAGCTACATCCGTGAGGACGTACGGGACGTACAGACGCCCAAGATGCTGCTCGTCGGCACGCGGGGCGACCCGGCCACGCCGTACCGGTGGACGGAGGAGACCGCGCGTCGGCTCGGCTCGCAGGCCGTCGTCCTCGACAACAAGGGCGACGGGCACACCGGTTACCTCGGCTCCAAGTGCGTGCAGGACAAGGTGGACGGGTTCCTGCTGTACGGGGAGACGCCGAAGACCGGGAGCTCCTGCGCCGCGGAGTGAGGCGGGGTGATGGGGTGAGGTGGGCGGTGGGGGGAGTGCCGGGTACGGGCGGGCCGCGTCAGGCCAGGTCGAGCATCGCCTTTTCGTCCGGGGTGTCCGGCGGGGCCTGATAGACCACCATGCGCTGGTCGCCCGACCGCGCCAGCTTCATCACCTCGTACGTGAGGGTCATCGCGCCGACCTTCGGGTGCTCGAACGACTTGGTGCCGCCCCCGCGCTCGCTCACGTCGTACCGCTCCCAGATGCGGGCGAAGTCCGGCGACTTCAGGAGGAGTTCGCCGACCAGGTTCGTCAGCTGGGGCGAGTCGGTGTCCGTGCCGGCGATCGCGCGCAGGTGTGACACCGACTTGGCGACCGTCTCCTCCCAGGGCCGGTACAGCACCCGGCCCACGGGGTGCAGGAAGAGGTAGCGCACGACGTTGCGCTGCTCGTCCGGCCAGTCCCACAGGCCCGGGAGCAGCGCCCTGCCGGGGGCGTTGGCGGCCAGCATGTAGCTGTGCCTGCTCACCACGTACGCGGGCAGCGGGGCCAGCGCCTCCAGCATGCGCAGGGTGGACTCGCGGACCGTGTGGTCGGCCGTGGGGTGCGGTTCCGTGAGGCGGCCCGAGGCCAGCTCGGCCAGATCGCGCAGGCGGTCGTGGGCGTCGCCCGTCAGGCGCAGGGCGCGGGCCAGGGCGTCGATGACGGCGGGGGACGGGTTCGCCTCGCGGCCGCGCTCCAGACGCGTGTAGTAGTCGACGCTCACACCGGCCAGCGTGGCGAGCTCCTCGCGGCGCAGGCCCGGGGTGCGGCGCAGGCCGGTGCCCGCGGGGAGGCCCGCCTCGGCCGGGGTGACCCTGGCGCGCCGGGCTCGGAGGTACCGGCCCAGCTCGGTACCGGTGCCGGTGCCGGTGCTGGTGCCGGTGGCCTTGGCGGTGGGGGCGGGAGCTGGCGCCGTACTGTCCGTCATCCAGTCATTGTCCCTGGTCGGTGTCCGGCGTGGGGGGCCGTGTCAGGGCCAGGAACGCGGGACCCCGGTGAGGTGCGGCCTCCCACGGGGGGCTGCCGCCCGGGAGAGTGAGGGTTGTGCGGGTGGCCCGGCCACCGTGACCCAGGGGGTGCGATGTCACCGGGCCGCGGTGCGGTGGTCGGTGCCGGCCGCCGTCTGTGCCGTTTCTCGGTCGGTGCCGGCTGCCGTCCGTGCCGTTTCTCTTCGCCGCTCCGCGACGGGGGTTCTCCGCCGCTCCGCGGCTGTTCTTCGCCGCTCCGCGGCGGCTTTCCCCCACCCACCCGCCCGTTGCTCCGCACCACCGCGAACCCGATCACCCCGTCGCTCCGCGACGCGACTCCCTCCTCGTAGGAGCCCCATGTCTGCCCCCGTGCTGTCCCCTCCCCCCACTCCCCCCGCTTCCCCCGTCCGGAACCGGACCGACGCCCCGCGATCCTCTTCCGCCGCCCTCGCTCTCGTCGCCTCGCTCCTCGGCTTCACCGTCATCACCATCGACGTCACCGCCGTGAACATCGCGCTGCCCGACATCCGCGCCACCCTGCACGGCGGCATGGCGGGACTGCAGTGGGTCGTGGACGCGTACACCCTCATGTTCGCCGCGCTGATGCTGTCCGCCGGGGCGCTCGCCGACCGGGCGGGGGCGCGGCGGGCGTACGTGTGGGGTGTCGGGCTCTTCACCCTCGCCTCGCTGGCCTGCGCCCTCGCGCCGGGCATCGGCGCGCTGATCGCGGCGCGCGTCGTGCAGGGCGCGGGCGCCGCGATCGTGATGCCCGCCTCGCTCGCGCTGATCCGGCAGGCCTACGACGACCCGCGCCGCCGCGCCCGCGCCATCGCGCTGTGGACGGTCGGCGGTTCCGCGGCCGTCGCGGTCGGGCCCGTGCTCGGCGGGGTCCTTACGGAGAGCGCGGGGTGGCGTGCCGTCTTCCTGCTCAACCTGCCCGTGGGCGCCGTGATCCTCGCGCTCCTCGCCCGCACCGCCCGCTCTCCCCGCCGCCCCGCGCCCCTCGATCTCGCGGGTCAGGCGACCGCCGTCCTCACCCTCGCCGGGCTCGCGTTCGCGGTCATCGAGGGCGGGCACCTGGGGTGGACGAGCGCGCCCGTGCTCGCCGCCTTCGCCGTGGCTCTCGGTTCCGGTTTCGCCTTCCACGCCGCCGAGAAGCGGCACGCCGAGCCCATGGTTCCGCTCGGTCTGCTGCGGCAGCGGCAGGTCGGGGTCGCCCTCGCGGTCGGCTTCGCGGTGAACGCCGGGTTCTACGGCGTGACCTTCCTCCTCGGCCTCTACTACCAGCAGCTGCGCGGCATGTCGGGCGTCGAGGCGGGCCTGATGTTCGTGCCGCTCGCGGTGTTCATCACGGGGACCAATCTCGTATCGCCCCGCGCCGCCGAGCGGTTCGGGCGGCGCCGGGTCATCGTGCTCGGGCAGGCGATCCTCGCCCTTGCCATGTTCGTCCTCGTCCCGCTGAGCGCCGAGACCCCGCTGTGGCTCGTCCTTCTCCTGCTCGTGCCGACCGGCCTCGGCGGCGCGTTCGCCGTCCCGGCCCTGACCGCGCAGCTCATGGACAGCGTCCCCGGCGAGCGCGCGGGCACGGCCTCCGGACTCCTCAACTCCCTTCGCCAGACCGGCGGAGCGATGTCCGTCGCCCTCTTCGGCGCGCTCCTCGCGGGCAGCGGCGGCGACGACGCCGGGTTCTCCCTCGCCGGTATGCACACGGGTCTCGTGGTCGTGGGCACGGTGCTGTGCGTCACCACGGCTCTCGCGGCGTGGCTGCTTCCCCGGGACTGACGGCGGTCAGGCCGTGGCGTACGCGAGGAAGCGGGACCAGGGGGTGGGCGAGATGGTGAGGGCGGGGCCATCGAGGCTCTTGGAGTCACGTACGTGGATGGCGTGGGGGCAGGGCGATAGCTCTACGCATTCGCCACCACCTTCGCTGCTGTAGCTCGACTTCCGCCAGGGGTAGGCGACTTCGAGGCATTGGCCGCCTTCGCCGTCGCTGTAGCTGCTCTTGAACCAGTGGAGCTGCTCGGTGTTCATCAATCTCCCAGCATCTTCGCAATCAGAGCCCGGGACTCCTGGGGGTTGAGGGCATGAGTTCGGATGATCCCATAGCGGAGGGCGATGATGCGGACCTCTTCCCGGTCGGTGATGAGCCGGGGGTACCCCTGCGTCTCCATGTACGCCACCGGCTCCCGACCCCTCGGTGTCAGCAGGGTGAACGAGCCGCCGAGGCTGGGATGTTCATCGCGGTCCGTCGGCATCACCTGCAACTGAACTGTGCGCATCTGTTCGATGCGCAGAAGATGCCGGAGCTGCTCTGCATGGACCGTTTTACCGCCGATGGGTCGGCGCAATACGGACTCCTCCATGACGAAGCTGAACTCCGGCGGCGGCCATTGCTCGAAGATCTGCTGACGCGAGAGCCGGTCGGCAACCCGTTTCTCGATAGTCCCGGTGTCCAGAGGTGGCCGCCGCTGAGTGAAGACGGCCCGCGCGTATTCCTCGGTCTGGAGGAGGCCGAGTACGGCCATGGAGCTGTAGTCGTACAGCTCGACGGCATCAGCCTCCAACCCGGCGTAGCTCCGGTACCACTCCGGATGTCTCGTCCGCGCCTTCGCCTGCGCTTCCCGTACGTCGTCGGCCGCAGCGGCCAGCACGCCTCTCGCGTCGAGCAACTCATCCACCCGGCGCAAGAATTCGGGCTGCGGTGTCCGTACGCCGCGCTCTATCGAAGAGATCAGCGCCTCCCCGCAGTGCGCTGCCTTGCCGAGCTCCCGTTGGCTCAACCCCGCGTGTTCGCGAAGCACCTTGATCTGTTTGCCCAGGGCGCTGAAGAGATGGGCCGTGCCGTCCGTCTCGGAAGGCCGCTCCGGTCGTTCCTCACGATCTGTACCCGCCATGCCCGTACCGTCCTCGCGTGGTCACGGTCGACGCCTCGTACAGCCGAGCTCACGTACTCGTACACGCACCCGGCGTCTTGGCGTCGTGCCTGGCCAGCGTAGAACCCGCCCGCCACGCTCGGTGACATGGAAACTCAAATCTCCACCCCCCTAAACGGGTTGGACGCCCCGGAGCGCCTGGGCGCCTTCCGGCAACTCCTCAGCCCCACCCCCCCGAGGCGCCCGCCTCGCCCGGCGCCTCACCGTGCACCAACTGGACCTCTGGGGCCTCCCGCACGGCAGCGCGGTCTCCGACGCCGCCGCGCAGATCGTCGCCGAGCTCGCGGCCAACGCGGTGACGCACGGTTGCGTGCCCGGCCGGGACTTCGAGCTCCGGCTCCTTCAGCGGAAGGCGGAAGCCATGCTCCGTATCGAGGTCGCGGACGCGCGCGGAGAGCGATGGCCGCAGGCGCGGAAGCACCCCGCCCCCGACGGAGCGGGCGGCCGAGGCCTGTGCCTGGTCGGAGCGCTCGCCGCGGCCTGGGGCGTCGACGAGCGAAGGGCGGGCAAGACCGTCTGGGCGGAGCTTCCGTACCGGCCCGGGGGCACCGGGGCGGAAAGCGGGCTATCGCAATGACGGGGTGACGGGTGAGACTGGGGGTAGTGGAGGGGTCACGGCGTGGTCCCTCCGGACCGACGGGGGAAGAGGACCACATGCTCATCATCGTTTCCGTACTGGTCGTGGCCGCGGCAGTGATCGCTGCCTGCCTGGTCGTCCTGCGGCGCCGGGGCGGCTCCGGGGAGCGCGGCGCGGTGGAGCGCGGTGCGGCGGCGCAGGGGCTCGCGCAGGGGATGGGCGGGGTCAACGCCAGGAACCAGAACATGGGCGGCCCGGGGGTCTGAGCCCCGGTCGGGCGCCCCTTCTGCCTGCTCACGCCCGAAAGCGTGGCGCTCGACGACTGACCGTGGCTGGCGGCACCCCTCTCGCGGGGCCCGCTCTCACGGCCGTTCCCGGCCCGCGGCCAGCCGTTCCATCAGGGCCGCGCTGCGCGCGAGCAACTCCCGCTCGGCATCGTTGAGTTCCGTCTCGATGGCGAGGGCCAGCCAGCCGGCCCGGCGGCCGCGCTCCGCCTCCAGTGCGGCCGCGCCGGCCTCCGACAGCTCCAGCAGGGACTTGCGGCCGTCCGTGGGGTGGGCCCTGCGCGTGACCAGGCCCTGGTCGAGGAGGAGGCCGACCGCTCGGGCCATCGACTGGGGGCGTACGCGCTGGTCGGTCGCGAGATCGCTGGTGGTCATGGCGCCGTCGCGGTCGAGGACGCCGAGTACGGCGATCTGCCCGTGCGGGATCCGGTCCTCGCGCTTTACGCGCCGGGTGAGCTTGCCCATCGCGGTACGCAGTTCGGCGGCGACGGTGGCGGATTCCGGGGTGGGCATAGGGCACTTTAACCCGGAAACGCCGTTGCGCAGCAGGACTGAACAGCAAAGGTGTAAAGCAAAGGTGTACAGCAAAGGTGTACAGCCAAGGTGAACAGCAGCGCTGTATAGTTTTCGCGTCGGGCCAAGCGCCAGCGTCGTCGCAGCCACGTCCGGCAGACGACAACGGGAAGGAACTCCCATGCCCGACCGGTCAGTTGAATCCACCACCGTGCGCCGCGTCACCGCCCGCACCGTCCTCGACAGCCGCGGCAACCCCACCGTCGAGGTCGACGTCCTCCTCGCCGACGGCTCCCTGGGCAGCGCCGCCGTGCCCTCCGGCGCCTCCACCGGCGCCCGCGAAGCCGTGGAGCTGCGCGACGGCGACCCGCGGCGGTGGCACGGCAAGGGGGTCGACCGCGCCGTGGCCCACGTGAACGGCGAGATCGCGGACGCCGTCACCGGGCGCGACGCCGACGACCAGGCCGGTCTCGACGCCGCGCTCGTCGCGCTGGACGGCACGCCCACCAAGGCGCGGCTCGGCGCCAACGCCCTGCTCGGCGTCTCCCTCGCCACCGCGAAGGCCGCCGCCGCCTCGCACCGGCAGCCGCTCTACCGCTACCTCGGCGGCGCCGACGCCCGCGTGCTCCCGGTGCCGATGATGAACATCGTCAACGGCGGCGCCCACGCCGACAACCCGCTGGACTTCCAGGAGTTCATGATCGCGCCGGTGGGCGCGGGCACCTTCGCTGAGGCCGTCCGGATGGGCTCCGAGGTCTTCCACACGCTCCGCCGCGACCTGCTGGCCGCGGGCCACTCCACGGCCGTCGGCGACGAGGGAGGCTTCGCGCCCGCGCTGCGCACGGCCGAGGAGGCGCTCGACTTCGTCGTGGCCGCGATCGAGCGTGCCGGGTACCGGCCCGGCACGGACCTCGGCCTCGTCATGGACCCGGCGACGTCGGAGTTCTACCGGGACGGCGTGTACGAGTACACGGGAGAGGGCGTCCGGCGCACCTCCGCCGAACAGGTCGACTACCTGGCCGGGTTGCTCGACGCGTACCCGATCGTCTCGGTGGAGGACCCGATGGCCGAGGACGACCTCGACGGGTGGCGCGAGCTGACGGCACGCGTCGGCGACAGGTGCCAGCTGACCGGGGACGACGTGTTCTGCACCAATGAGGCGCTGGTACGGGAAGGCGTGCGTACGGGAGTGGGGAACGCGGTGCTGGTCAAGGTCAACCAGATCGGGACGCTGACCGAGGCGCTCGGGACGGTGGGCGCCGCGCGGCGCGCCGGCTGGGCGGCGGTCATCTCCCACCGTTCCGGCGAGACGGAGGACACGACCATCGCGGATCTGGCCGTCGCCACCGGGTGCGGGCAGATCAAGACCGGGTCCCTGTCCCGGTCCGACCGCACGGCCAAGTACAACCGGCTCATCCGCATCGAGGAGGAGCTGGGCGCGTCGGCGAGGTACGGGTACGCCGGGTAGGCCCGGAAAGCCACAGAGCCTGCTCCGTGGGATGGCGGCGGGGCTCGGCCGTCCCTGCGGCGGCCCTACGCCACCGTAAACCCGTGGCCCTACGCCACCGTAGACCTGTGGCCCTACGCCACCGTAAAAGCGACCTCGTGAACCGAGTTGCGGGAGCCGGGCGGTGGCTGCACGCGGCCCGCCGCGTCCGTCGCGCGGGAGCGGATCGTGTGGGGGCCCGGCGTGAGCCGGCGGCGCAGGGAGAAGCCCTGCCAGGCAGGCTCGCCGCCGGGGACGTCGAGGGTGGCGGGCTCCCAGGGGCCGCCGTCGACGGAGAGGTCGAGGCGGACGACTCGCGTCGTGGACCAGGTGCGGCCCCTGAACGTCAGGGCGCCGCGCCGGAGTTCGTCGCCCGGCGCGGGGGAGAGGATCTTGCTGTTGACGTCGACCTCGCGCACCGGCTGCGGCACGGAACCGCCCGGCAGGGTCCGTGTGTAGAACGTCGTCGTGAACATGTGCTGCGGGCGCTTGTCCGTCAGCACGATCCGGGTCAGCCATTTCACCGAGTTCGTGCCGAACATGCGGGGGACCACGAGCCGCAGGGGGTGGCCGTGCCGGGGGCGCAGCGGCTCGCCGTTCATGCCGTGGGCCAGGAAGCCGTCGCGGTGCGCCGTGTCGAGGGGCAGGTCCTTCACGTAGGAGAGGCCGTCCTCGTCGCCGTAGGAGCCCGTGTCCGCGCCCTCGAAGACCACGTGCCGGGCGGCGGGCAGCGGGCCCGCGCGGTCCAGGAGCGCGGCCAGGGGCAGGCCCGTCCACTCCACGTTCGTCACCGCGCGCGTCGGTGTGTCGGGGCGGAGCGGGCTGCCGAAGCACTCGTGGAAGGCGGTCAGTTGGCGCGCGGGCAGGGCGAGCACCGCCGCGAGGTCCAGGCGCAGGGGCCGCTCCACCAGGCCCTCCACCGTCAGTGTCCAGTCGGCGGGGTCGATCTCCGGCAGGCCCAGGTGGGTGCGGACGAAGACGTGGTCGACCGGGGTGACGAAGTCGGGGCCGGGGGCGGGGTCGGCGAGGGAGGGGTCGCCCGGCGGGGGCGTCAGCGGCGCGAGGCCCGCATCCGTGGGCCTGATTGCGGTCTGCGGAGACGGTGCGGTCATCGGGCGGCTCCCTGTCCGGGGCCCTCCGCTTTGATGTCCGGCTCGGTCGCGCGGCGGTGCGGTGTCGTGTCGGACGCCTTCATCGCCAGGACGAACAGGGTCAGCATGGCCAGGGCCGTGGGTGTGATCAGCATGACGAGAAGTCCCCCCGGTTCTCGAAGTAGTGCGGAAGTCGAGAATTCGAATTCCGCAAACCTCAAGATCCTAGGGGGACGACGTGCCGCTGCCCACTCCTTTTTCCCGGCGGGGCGGGGGAGTTCAGCAGTTGCCCCGCACCTGCTTCCCCGCGAACCGGTCCGCCAGCCACTGGGCCGCGAGCGGCGACTGCGTGATCACGCCGCTGACGTGCTCGCCGACCGGCACGGTGTGCCACTCCACGGTGGCGCCCCGGGCGCACCAGTCCTCGCGGACCTGCTTGCCCACGCCGTACGGGATGAGCTCGTCGGCCAGCGCGTGGTACTGGTAGACGGGCGCGTCCGGCTTGACCGTGCCGACCCGCGACTCGTTCAGGCGCTGCTGCCAGTCGGGCTCGTCGAGGGGGTTCCTCGTGGTCATCGACGCGATCGTCTTGAAGGAGCCGAGCACGGCGCCGTCCGCGACGCAGGAGTTCTTCATGGCGCCGACGAGCGCCTTGCCCACCGGGTTCAGGTAGGAGTCGAGCTTCAGCTCGGGGAAGGCCGCGTTCTGGCCGAGCGCCGCCATGAAGATCAGGCCGGACCCGTACGAGCCGTCGTTGAACTTCGCGACCTTCAGCAGGTCACCGGGGATGCCGCCGGTCGCCGTGCCCTTGACGGCCAGGTCGGGTGCGTACGATCCGTGCAGTTCGGCCGCCCACGACGAGGCCTGGCCGCCCTGCGAGTAGCCCATGATGCCGACGGGCGTGTCCTTGCCGAGGCCCGCCTCGGGCAGCCGGATCGCGGCGCGGGCGGCGTCCAGCATGGCCTGGCCCTCGGCGCGGCCCACCGTGTAGGTGTGGTCGCCGGGGGTGCCGAGGCCCTCGTAGTCGGTGACGGCCACCGCCCAGCCGCGCAGGGTGAGCTGCTGGATGAGATTGGCCTCCACGGCGGTGCCGTTCGGGAAGCCCGCGCTGGGCGCGCAGCGGTCGGCGACGCCGACGGTCCCGACGGCGTACGTGATCAGGGGGCGCGGTCCCTTGTGGCCGTCCTGCGGGACGATGACCGTGCCGGAGACGGTGTTGGGCTCGCCCTTGGCCGTGGTCGAGCGGTAGTGGATCTTCCAGGCCCTGGTGTTCGTCGGCTGGCCCGGCAGGGGGTGAAAGCTGCTCGGGGCGGAGCTCACGATGTCGCCGGGGGACACGGCCGCGGCCGTGCTCTGGTCGGCGTGCGCCGTGGTGAGCGGGGCGACGGCCGACAGGCCGAGCGCGGCCACCACGGCCCACGCTCCGACGCCGGTGCGTGTGTGCATGCGGCTCTCCCAACTGTCCTCAGGGGCAGGGGTGTTGCTGGAACCGGGGTGTTCCGGGGTGTTGCGGCAACGACCGTAGTGACCTGTGAGTAAGTTCGGGGCTGACCGGGACGCTCACCTTCGTTGACCCCGGATCGCGGACACCGGGCGCCGTGCGGCGGTCCTGCACGACATGGCGATCCGCTACGAGGAGTCGGGGGCTCAGCCGTGGTGCGGGCCAGGCCCCCCGCAGGGCCGTTCCGTCTCCGTCCGGTAGGCACCCGGAGTCGTCCCCGTCCACCGCCGGAACGCCCGGTGGAAGGCCGTGTCCTCGGAGAAGCCGAGCCGCGCGGCGAGCTCCGCGATCGGCTCGCGGCCCTCCACCAGACCGGCGATCGCCGCGTCCCGCCGCACCGCGTCCTTCAACTGCTGGTACGACGTGGACTCCTGGGCGAGCCGGCGGCGCAGCGTCGCCGGGCTCACCGCCAGCCGCGCCGCGATCTCGCCGAGTGAGGGCAGCCGCGGTGAGGTGCGCAGCGCGCGGGCGAGGACGCGGCGCACCTGCTCGGCGACGGTGGTGCCGTACTCGCGCCGGGTGAGCAGCTCGAAGGGCGCCCGGCGAAGCATCTCGTCCAGCGCGTCCTCGTCCCTGATCAGCGGCGCGTCCAGCCAGTGCGCGTCGAACCCCGCGCCGGTGCGCTCGGCGCCGAACCGTACGGCGCAGCCGAAGAGCACCTCGTACTCGTCCTTGTGCGGGGGCGGCGGGTGCCCGAACTCGGCCCAGCGCAGCGGGATGCGGCGGCCGATCAGCCAGCTGCACAGGCGGTGCCAGATGATGACGAGGCACTCGGCGAGGAAGTAGTCCTGTTCGAGGTCGTTGCGGACGCCGAACACCGCCTCGTCCCCGCGGCGTTCCAGGACGAGGTCGGGGCCGCCCGGGAACAGGCCGTAGAAGGTGGTGCCCCGCTGCACGGCGGCGCCGAGGTCACGGCAGCCCAGAGCGGCCTGGCACATCATCGCGAACGTGCCCGGTCTGCTGACGGCGGCGCCGAGGCCGAGGAACTCGTCCTGCGTGGCCCGGTACAACTCCCGGAAGAGACGGGTGAACTGGGGCGCGGTGACCCAGGCCTGGTCGTCGCCGAGGAGCAGCGGCGGGATCTGCGCTCCCCGCAGCAGCGGCACGGTGTCGACGCCGCGCCGTTCGGCGCCGCGCAGCACGGCCCGCACATGGTGCACGGTGATCGTCCGCCTGGCCATGTCACGACGTTAGCGCCGGGAGGGCCTGCCCAGAACACCGCGTGGCCCCCGGAAACCCGTGCACCCGGCTGAGCGCCCCGGTCAGTGGTGCTGACGTTTCCCGTCATCCCGGGGGCCGGGCGCGCTCCCTAGCGTCGTACTCATGCAGCAGACAGGTAAGGACCCGAAGGACCCGGCCGAACTGCCCGGCACGCTGGCCCTGTTGGCCGAGTGGGCGGGGGAGCGCCACGGGGAGCTGCCCGCGCTGCGCTTTCGGCGCGAGGGGGCGTGGACCGAGCTGTCGTACACCGGGCTGCGGGACGCCGCGCGCCGGGTCGGCCGGGGCCTGCTCGCGCTCGGGGTCCGTCCGGACGACCGTGTCGCGGTCCTCGCAGAGACCCGCCCCGAGTGGACCTGGACGCACTTCGGTGTCCTGGCGGCGGGCGCGGTGGTGGTGCCGGTCTATCCCACGGCGGGCGACGACGAGGTCGCCTGGGTCGTGGCGGACTCGGGCGCCTCGGTGGTGATCTGCGAGGACGAGGCGCAGGCGGCGAAGATCGAGCGGCTGCGGGGGCGGTTGCCCGGCGTGCGGCACGTGGTCCTGATGACCCGCGAACCGGACGAGATCGGCTCGCTGGAGGAGCTGTTGGCGCGCGCCGAGACGCGGCGCGGCGAGGACCTGGCCACCATCATCTACACCTCGGGGACCACAGGGCCGCCCAAGGGCTGTCTGCTCACGCACGGCAACCTGCTCGCCGTGCAGGCCGCGTCCGTGCCGCTGGTCGACGGGGGCCCCGGCGACTCGACGTACCTCTACCTCCCGCTCGCCCATCTCCTCGCCCAGCTCATCGAGTTCACGACGCTCATCGGGGGCGCCACCCTCACCTTCTTCGGCGGGCGCGTCGAGGACGTCGTCGCCGAGCTCGCCGAGGCGCGGCCCACGCATCTGCCGTCCGTGCCGCGGCTGTTCGAGAAGGTGAGGTCGGTGGTGCTGTCCCTCGCCGAGGTGCAGGAGGGCGGCCGTGAACGGTTCGACGAGGCCGTCCGCATCGGGGTCCTCGCGGCGGACGGCGTGCTGCCCGAGGAGCTCAGGGACGCGTACGAAGCCTCCGACAAGGCGCTCTACGGCCTGGTCAGGCAGGCGCTCGGCGGGCGTGTCCGGTGGGCGCTGACCGGTGGCGCGCCCATCGCGCCGGACACCGTCGACTTCCTGCGGGCCTGCGGCATCGCGGTCTACGAGGGGTACGGGATGACGGAGTCGGCGGGCGTCCTCACCCTCAACCACCCGGGCTCCGTGCGCTACGGGACCGTCGGCCGCCCGGTGGACGGCGTCGAGCTGCGCATCGCCGACGACGGGGAGGTCCTCGCGCGGGGCGCCATGGTCTTCCCGGGCTATCACAACAACCCGCGGGCCACTCAGGACACCCTCGACGAGGACGGCTGGCTGCACACCGGCGACCTGGGGGAGCTCGACGAGGACGGCTTCCTCACGATCACCGGCCGCAAGAAGGACCTCATCATCACCTCCGGCGGCAAGAACCTCACCCCCTCGCTGAGCGAACTCGCCATCCAGACCTCGCGGTTCGTCTCCCGCGCCGTGATGGTGGGCGACCGCCGCCCCTACCCGGTCGCCCTCGTCACGCTCGACGCGGAGGAGGTGACCGGCTGGGCGGCGCGGGAAGGGGTGACGCTGACGGATCCCGCCTCCCGCGACCCGCGCGTGCGGGCACTGGTCCGCGAGGCCGTGGAAGCCGCCAACGCGGCCGTCTCACGCCCCGCCCGGATCCGCGCGTTCGCCGTCCTGGACGAGGACTTCACGGTGGCGGACGGCCTCCTCACGCCGAGCCTGAAGGTCCGCAGGAAGGCGGTGACGGAGCGGTACGCGGGGGTGGTGGAGGAGCTGTACGAGCGGGGCGGGCCCTCCGGGCGGGGTCCGGCGGCGCGGGGCGCTACGACAGCCCCGCGAGACGCAACAGCGCCGTAGTCGCCGCCGCGCCCACCACGACCACGGCGAACGGCGCCCTGCGCCAGGCGAGCACGCCGCCGGCCAGCACTCCGGCGGGCCTGGCCCACCCCGCGAAGTCCTGCCCCTCGGTGAGCGCGCCGGTGGCGAGCAGCGCGACGAGCAGCACCGTGGCGCCGACGGTCAGCAACTCCTGCACGCGGGGGGAGAGTTCGACGCGGCCGTGCAGGACGGGCCCGGCGAGGCGGAAGGCGTAGGTGCCCGCGGCGAGGGCGAGGACACAGGCGAGCGTGGCGTTCACGAGGCACTCCTCGGCGAGGCGGGGCGGGGGCGGCCGGGGCGGCGGGGCCCGCGCCGCGCGGCGAGCAGCCCGAGGAGGGCGAGCAGCACCGGCACGCCCGCGGGCAGCAGCGGCGCGGCGACGACCGCGATGACGGCGCCGGCCGCCGAGGCCCGCCGCGCCGCGCTGTCACCGCGCAGCGCGGGCAGCACCAGCGCCAGGAGCACCGCGGGGAACGCGGCGTCGAGCCCGAACCGGTCGGTGTCGCCGAGGGCGGACCCGGCGAGTGCGCCGACGAGCACGCTGAGGTTCCACGCGACGAACAGGCCGATGCCGGATATCCAGAAGGCCGCCCTGCGCTGGGCGCGGCCCTCCTGGGCGAGGACGAACGCGGCGGTCTCGTCCGTGACGAGGTGGGCGCCGATCAGCCGGGCGGGCCAGGACCGGCCGAGGTCGTCGGCGAGGGCCAGGCTGAACGCCGCCGTGCGGGAGTTGAGCAGCAGCCCGGTGGCGGCCGCGGCCACCGGGCCGCCGCCCGCGGTGAGGATGCCGACCGCGCTGAACTGGGCGGAGCCCGCGTACACGAGCAGCGACATGACCACGGGGACCCACAGGGGGAGCCCGCCCGCGACGGCGATGGCGCCGAAGGAGACGCCGACGACGGCGTCGGCGAGCCAGACGAGGGCGATGTCGCGCAGGACGCCGGGCGGCAGGTCGGAGACGCGCACGAGGCCGCCGGCTGCCCGGTCCGTTCGGTGGGGTGGGCTGTCTGTTCGGTGTGGCGAACGCATGCGTCGTAGGATGAGCGGAGCGGGCGTCGTTCGTCAAGCCGAACGATTGGTCCGCTCTGCCGAACGCAACGGGGAGAGAACCGAGGAGAAGCACAGATGACCGACGGGTCCCGCATGCCGCGCGAGTGGGTCGCGGCGGCCCTGCGCCGCGAGCGCACCAAGGCCGGACTCTCCCTCTCCGAACTGGCCAAACGCGCCGGTATCGCGAAGTCCACGCTGTCCCAGCTGGAGGCGGCCACCGGCAACCCCGGCATCGAGACGCTCTGGGCCCTGGCCGTCGCGCTCGGCGTGCCGTTCAGCGTGCTGGTGGAGTCGCCCGCCCCCGCGGTGACGGTGATCCGCGCGGGCGAGGGCCCGACGATGCTCGCCGAGAACTCCTCCTACTCGGGCACGCTGCTCTCGGCGGGCCCGACCGGCGTGCGGCGCGACATCTACCACGGCGCGCTGGAGCCGGGCGCCCCGCGCGAGTCCGCCCCGCACATCCCCGGCTCGGTGGAACACCTGATCATCAGCACGGGCCGCCTCCTGGCCGGCCCCCAGGGCGAGTCGGTCGAACTCTCCCCCGGCGACTACATGTCCTACCGAGGCGACGTCCCCCACGCCTACGAGGCCCTGACCCCCGCCACAACATTCGTATTGATCATGCAACACACCTGATGGGACCGCGGCAGCGCCCCGTCAGGGGCGCGGGGAACTGCGCGCTCAGCCCCCTCAGGGCCGCAGGGAAACACGTGCTCAGCCCCCTCAGGGCCGCAGGAAAGCACGCGCTCAGCCCTCTCAGGGGCGCGGGGAACTGCGCACCCAGCCACATCGAACCCGCAGCAGCCCCCCGACGCGAAGCCCCCCGAACCCCACCGCCCGCCCAACCAAGGCCCAGGGGCCAGCAAAAGGCAGGAGCCCCGCTTCCCCCGCAACCGCGGAGGAGCAGGGCTCCTTGGGTACTGCTCTCAATCTCCGGATCTGGTCACCGGAGCAACCACACGCCCCACTCGCGTGAGGCGCCCGATTACATCGGGGTGACGTTCTCCGCCTGCGGGCCCTTCGGACCCTGCGTCACGTCGAAGGAAACGGCCTGGTTCTCCTCGAGGGAGCGGAAGCCGTTGGCGTTGATCGCGGAGTAGTGGACGAAGACGTCCGGGCCGCCGCCTTCCTGGGCAATGAAGCCAAAGCCCTTTTCAGCGTTGAACCACTTCACGGTTCCGGTAGCCATAAGCCCTCCTTGGGCCAAAGGGTTGCCCTGCTCCAGAACCAGCGATTGTTTAAACAACTGCATAAGTCTGAAAACGACGAGAGCCCGCGGAGTTACATGCTCCGCAGGCTCTGTACTGCAAGGGAAACCAAACTGCAACTTGCGGCGAGCTTAGCACGCAGACGGCGGAATGCAATAGGGGGCAAGATCACGTCACCCGGAGGTTTGACGAGGCCCCCGACGGGGTTGACGAGAGGCGCGTCGGCGCCCCGGCGCCCGCACCGTACCGCATGGGGGCTAGCCTCCCCGATGTGGACAATTCTCCCCTGGACGCCTCCGCGGAGGCAGGCGCCGAACACCGACACGGCTCCCGCCGCACCCCCCGGCCGCGCGTCGGTCACATCCAGTTCCTGAACTGCCTGCCCCTGTACTGGGGGCTCGCGCGGACCGGGACGCTCCTCGACTTCGAGCTCACCAAGGACACCCCTGAGAAGCTCAGCGAGCAGCTGGTCAGGGGCGAGCTGGACATCGCGCCCGTCACGCTCGTCGAGTTCCTGAAGAACGCCGACGAGCTCGTCGCCTTCCCCGACCTCGCGGTCGGCTGCGACGGCCCCGTCATGTCCTGCGTGATCGTCTCGCAGGTGCCGCTCGACCGGCTGGACGGCGCCCGCGTCGCGCTCGGCTCGACCTCGCGCACCTCCGTACGGCTCGCGCAGCTGCTGCTCGCCGAGCGGCACGGCGTGCGGCCCGAGTACTACACCTGCCCGCCCGACCTGGGGCTGATGATGCGGGAGGCGGACGCCGCCGTCCTCATCGGCGACGCGGCGCTGCGCGCGAACCTGATCGACGGGCCGCGGCTCGGCCTGGACGTCTACGACCTCGGGCAGATGTGGAAGGACTGGACGGGCCTGCCGTTCGTCTTCGCCGTCTGGGCGGCGCGACGCGAGTACGCGGCGCGCGAGCCGGAGGTCGTGCGCGAGGTGCACAAGGCGTTCCTCTCCTCCCGCGATCTCTCCCTGGAGGAAGTGACGAAGGTGGCCGAGCAGGCCGCGCGCTGGGAGGCCTTCGACGCCGGTGTCCTGGAGCGGTACTTCACGACGCTCGACTTCCGCTTCGGCGGCGAGCAGTTGGCCGGCGTCACCGAGTTCGCCCGCAGGGTCGGCCCGACCACGGGCTTCCCGGCCGACGTCGAAGTGGCGCTGCTGAGCCCCTGACCTGGCCGGTCACCTGCTCGGGATCGGCGCCTGCAGGTGCTTGCTGATCCACTGGATGGGGCCGTCGGCCATGGCGGGGACGTAGCTCCGCGCGTTGTGGCCGCCGCCCTGGATGACGTTGAGCCGCGTCTTCACGGGGCCCTTCCCGTACGTCTTGATGAAGGACCGCAGCTTGGCCTGGCCGGACTCCTCCGTGCCGATCTGGAAGGCGAGGTCGACCTCGGGGCCGTTGCGTTCGGCGAGGCGGCGGGCCAGCCTCTCGGGGTTGTCGGCCTGGCGCTCCTTCTCGTGGCCGGCCCAGAGCGGGGAGTCGGGGACGAGGTCGGGTCCGCTCGCGATGACGGCCCGGAACTTCTCCGGGTGCTTCAGGACGGACTTCAGGCCGACGAAGCCGCCCGACGAGGAACCCATGAAGGCCCAGCCGTCGCGGGACTTGAACGTACGGAAATTCGCCTTGACGAAATCGGGGACGTCGTCCGTCATCCAGGTGCCCATTCTGGGCTGTCCCGGTATATCGCTGCCGTCGTAATAGTTCTTTGCGTCCGGATTGAGTACGGGCATCACCACGATGAACGGCAGGCTCTTGCCTTGTCCCGACCACTTGGCGATGCTGCTCTCCAGCTTGAGGTCGGTCCCCATCCAGTAATTGCTGGGATAGCCGTTGCCGCCGGGCAGGGCTATCAGTACCGGGAAGCCGCTGTCGGCGTACTTCGGGTCGAAGTACTGCTTCGGGGCCCATACCCATACCTTGCCGGTGAATCCGGACTTCTTTCCCTTGAGCGTCGTCACGGCGATCTTTGTGCCGTCCTCCAGGGTGTTCTCGGTGACGAAGGCCGACCTGGGTCCGGTGGGCAGCAGCGTCCTGTCGGCCGCCGCGTTCTTCGCCTGCCGGGTGGCGCCCGGCGGCTTGGGGTCGTCGAAGCTCACCGGCTCGCCCTTGCCGGACGAGCAGGCCGACAGGAGCAGCGCCGAAGTCAGGGCCGCGGCGGTCGCGGCGAGGGCGGTGGGGGACGGGCGGCGGCGGTTCATGAGGACCTCGGTATGGGGACGTAGACGAGCAATACGGTCATTACGCCCAGGTAGAGGGGAACCCGGGCAGGGGCGTTCCCTCACCGGCTTCCGCACTACGCTGACCCGCAGTGCTGACCCGCGCGCGCCGATGCGCAGTACCGATCCGCAGTACCGATCCGCGCGAGGTGTCCGGCGTCGCGCCTGGGGGAGGTCAAGGTCATGCATCCGCTCGAAGCCGACGAACCTGCCGCGATCGGGCCCTACCGGCTGCTCGGCCGGCTCGGCTCGGGCGGTATGGGCCGGGTCTACCTCGGCCGCAGCGCGGGCGGCCGCACGGTCGCCGTGAAGATCGTCCACCCGCACTTCGCGCTCGACGAGGAGTTCCGCGCCCGCTTCCGACGCGAGGTCGACGCCGCGCGGCGGGTCGGCGGCGACTGGACGGCGCCCGTCCTGGACGCGGACCCGGAGGCGCCCGTGCCGTGGGTCGCCACGGGGTACGCGGCCGGGCCCTCGCTCACCGAGGCGGTGCGCGAGGGCGCGCCGCTGCCCGAGCACTCCGTACGCGTCCTCGGCGCCGGTCTCGCCGAGGCGCTGGCGCACGTGCACGCGCTGGGGCTCGTCCACCGCGACGTGAAGCCGTCGAACGTCCTGCTCACGCTCGACGGGCCGCGCCTCATCGACTTCGGCATCGCGCGCGCCACGGACGGCACGGCCTCGCTCACCTCCACCGGCGTCTCCATCGGCTCGCCCGGCTACATGGCGCCCGAGCAGATCCTCGGCAAGGCCGTCACGGGCGCGGCCGACGTCTTCTCGCTGGGCGCGGTCCTGGTGTACGGGGCGACGGGGGAGTCACCCTTCCCCGGTGATTCGTCGGCCGCCCTGCTCTACAAGGTCGTCCACGAGGAGCCCGAACTGGGCGCGCTGACCGGCGACTTGAGGGACGTCGCGGCCGCCTGCCTCGCCAAGGACCCGGCCGCCAGGCCCGCCCCCGGCGACCTCGCCCGCCGCCTCGCCCCCGAGGGCGCGGCCCGGCTCGTGGCCGCCGGATGGCTGCCGGGGCCGGTGGTGGAGCGGGTGAGCCGGCGCGCGGTGCGGCTGCTCGACCTGGACACGGGGGCGGGAGCGGGGGCGGGAGCGGCCGCCGGAGCCGCGCCGGTGGACGCCCCCTCCGGACCGGTGGCGTTCGAGACCTCTGCCGCCCAGGGGGTGTTCGGGCCCCCGGACCCCTCGTACGTCGCGTCCGTCGGGTTCGCGGACCGGCCCCCGCCCCCGCAGGCGCCCGCCGCCGTGCCGGAGCCCCGCGCCGAGTCCCTGGCGGACACCCGCCCGCCGGGCAGGTTCTCCGTATCCGTGGCCGCGACGTCCGTACCGGAGGGCGCGCACGGCCGTGGCCGCAGGATGAGTTGTACGGTCGCGCTCGCGGTGGCCGGGGCGCTGGCCGCCGTCACCGTCGGCTCGGTCTTCGTCTTCGGGATGCTGCCGGACGACAACGACGCGTCGCAGGACGCGGGGGAACAGCCCCCGGCGGCGACCGCGGCACCCAGCGAGCCGGGTGACTCCGCGGACGGCGGCGAGGTCCCCGGGGCCTACCTCGGCACGTGGCGCGGCAAGGCCGACGCGAGCGGCGGCAGGGTCCCCCTCGGCACGTTCACGGTCACCCTGCGCCAGACGAAGCCGGGGCAGCGGCTCGGCACGGTGGTGCAGCACGACCCGATCGGCAACACGTGCACGGACGTCCTCACCCTCAAGTCGGCCACGGAGAAGGAAGTCGTGGCGACGGGCAAGGGGGCGGAGAACAACGGCGGCCAGTGCTCCCAGACCACGCACACGGTCCATCTCCGGCCGGACGGCAAGAGCCTCGCGTACACGTCGGACGATCCGGGGGCGGGGGACCCGAAGGCGCGGCTCACTCCGGTGAACTGAGCTCCGGCGAACTGGGCTCTGGTGAACTGGGCTCCGGTGGCGTGCGGCGGGCGCGCCGCCTCCTGATGTACAGGTAGGCGAGCCGGCCGCCCACCGCGGCGCAGAGCACGGCCGCCGCGATCCCGGGCGCCCACAGGTAGGGGTACTGCTCGTGGACCCAGCAGGCCTCGCCGTGCGCGAAGCACCCCGGCCCCCTGCGCCGGTGCTTGGGCCGGGTCGCCCCGAAGGTGAGCAGAAGCAGCAGACACGACAGCGCCACGCCCGGCAGCGCCGTGACCGCCCACCCGGTCGAACGGAGCGGCTCCTTCTTCCAGTTCGCCCGGCTGAGCGGGACGATGATAGCGGCCGCGGCGGGCGGGACGAGGAGCCCGATGGTGACCGCGAAGCCGTAGCCGCCGCCGGGCCAGGCGGGCGCGACCTCGCCCCACAGCGTCGCGTTCCAGGCCATGCCCGCCAGGGCGAACAGGGCCATCACCACGAGCACGGTGAGACACATCAGGGTGCCGAAGAGCCAGTTGTTCTCCTCACCCTCTTCCGCCCGCCTCCGTTTGCCCGGCCGACGGCCCGCCGTCCGCGCCCCCGGCACATGCTCGTACCGCAGCGCGGGCCCCGCGGCGCGCCGTCGCGCCTTCTTCGCCGAACCGCCCACGATGCCCCCGCTCCTGTACCTGGGTGCTGACAACTGCCTGGGTGCTTACAACGGCGTCGTCAGCGTCGCCAGTTCGCCGTTGCCAAGGTGCAGCATGCCCTTGCCGGGGGTGATCGGGCCGCCGACCAGGCTGCGCGAGATCCGCAGCCCGATCAGGTCGCCGCTGGAGCTGTCCTGCGGGGAGAGCAGGATGCCGCGGCGGCCCTTCTTCACGTCGACCTGCCAGCCCGAGAAGCCGCTGCAGACGTCTTCCTCGTCACCGGCGAGCACCAGGGCGAGGCCCTGATCGGCGCCGCGCTGGACGATCCGCTTGAACTGGCTGGCCGCGTCCGCGTCCTCCAGCATCTCCGCGTCGTCGATGAGGACGACGACGGGCTCCTCGCGGGACGCGTCCGCCTCGTCGATGAGCTCCTCGAACTCGTCCTCGTCGATGTCGTCACCGGTGAAGACCTTCAACACGCCCTCCGTGCCCTCCAGTTCCCGCAGCGGGGACTGGCGCGGGGCGGCGACGACGAGACGTACGCCCTGCGAGCGGAACGAGCGCGCCATGTTCATCAGGACCGTCGAGCGCCCCGACTTGGCCGGGCCCGCGATGACGAACGCCGGCACGCCCTGCGCCAGGTCGGGCCCGTAGCCCATGACCTCGTCGCCGCCGATGCCCACCAGCGCCCACAGCTTGGAGCGCGAGGCGTCCGGGTCGCGCAGCTCCCACGCCTCTTCGAAGGAGATGCGGCTCGGCAGCGTGTCGACACGGAACGGGCGCCGGGCGCGCGGGACTTCGGCGTCGCGGGCCGCGGCCCGTTCGCCGATCGCGGCGATCGCCGCGGCCTGCCCCTGGCCCGTGGAGTCCTCGGAGAGCAGCGCGAACTGCGTCTCCGTGCCGCTCTCGTTACGGAAGGCGCGGCCCGGCGCGATCTCCTCGGGGACCTTGCGGGCCGGGATGCCGAGCATCGAGAAGTCGGAGCGGTCCGCGAGGCGCAGGCCGTACTTGTCCTCGGTGAGGGAGGAGATGCGGCCCACCAGGATCTGCCGGTCACCCGTCATGATCATGTGGATGCCGACGCTCGCGCCCTCCCGCATGATCGTGGTGATCTCGTCGGTGAGCGAACCGTGGTCGATCTCGCCGAGCGTGGGCAGCCACCCCTCCCAGCGGTCGAGCAGCACGACCAGGTGCGGGAGGCGCTCGTCCTCGGCGGCGCCGGCGCGCTGCTCACCGATGTCCGCGTACCCCTTGTCGGCAAGCAGCTCCTGGCGGCGGGTGAGTTCGCCCTTGAGGCGGTTGATGAGGCGCACCACGCGCTCGGTCTGGTTGCGGCCGACGACGGCGCCGCAGTGCGGCAGCCGGGTCAGCGCGTTCAGCGCGCCATTGCCGCAGTCGATGCCGTACATGTGGACGTCGGCGCAGGAGTGCGTGCGCGCCAGGGAGCCCGCGATCGTACGGAGCACCTGCGAGCGGCCGGAGCGCGGCGCACCGCCGATCATCAGGTGGCCGAAGCTCGCGAAGTCCACGACGACCGGGCGGCGCGCCTGGTCGGCGGGCAGGTCCTCGACGCCGAACGCGGCGGGCGTGAGCGAGCCGGGCGCCGTGCGCGGTGCGGGCACCGGGATCTCGTCGAGCAGCAGGGTCTCGCCGAGCGCGGGCAGCCACGGGCTGTGCTGGGCGGGGATGCCGAGCGTGCGGTTGGCCTCGATGATCTCGTCGACAAGGACCTTCAGGTCGGTGATCTCCTCCTCCTCGCGGGCCTGGGCCTTCGGCTTCACCAGCGAGGCGCGGCCGAGCGCGGACCAGTCCAGGGTGTCGACCCAGGGGGCGAGGAGGGCCGGGTCGGCGGCGCCGGGGCGACGGCCACCGACGCGTCCCGACTGGAAGGGCACGAGGGAGGCGTGTCCGAGCCTTACGTACGCGCGACCGGGGGTGTTCTTGGAGATGTGCCCGGCCTCGGGGGAGTCGATGACATCGCTGGACTCGCCGCCGTCGGTGACGCGCAGTGCGATGCGCAGGTTGGTGTTGGCGCGGATCTCGGGCGACACCACACCGGAGGGCCGCTGCGTGGCGAGCAGCAGGTGGATGCCGAGCGAACGGCCTCGCTGGGCGATGTTGACCAGACCCGTCACGAAGTCGGGCAGGTCACGCACCATGGAGGCGAACTCGTCGATGACGATGAGGAGTCGCGGCACGGGCGCGTGCGACGGGTCGCGCCGCACCAGGTCCTGGTAGTCCTCGATGTCCTTGGCGTCGGCGTCGGCGAGGATGTGCTCGCGCCGCTTCAGCTCGGCGCCGAGCGATTCGAGGGCGCGCTCGACGAGGTGCGCGTCGAGGTCGGTGACCATGCCGACGGTGTGCGGCAGCTTCACACAGTCCTTGAACGCGGAGCCGCCCTTGTAGTCGACGAGGACGAAGGTCATGTTCTCGGGCGTATTGGCCACGGCCAGCGCGGCCACGATCGTCTGCAGCAGCTCCGACTTACCGGAACCGGTCGTACCCGCGATCAGACCGTGCGGGCCGTCCTTGCGCATGTCGATGCCGAACGGCCCGTCGTACGACTCACCGATGACGGCCATCGTCGACTGCCCGCCCGCCTGCCAGCGCGCGGTGATCGCGCCGGACGTCGGCGGCTCCAGCTGCAGCACGTCCAGGAGCCGGCTCGACCCGGGCAGCGCGGAGTCCTCGGTCTCCCCGCTGATGTCGCGCAGGGGCGAGACCGCTCGCGCCAGGCGCAGGCACCAGGCGGGGGTCACGAAGTCGGGCCGTACGTCGCGCAGCCGCTCCGCGCCCGACATCTCGACGCGCAGCCGCAGCTCGCGCGGGGCGCCGGTCTGGCGGGTGTCGGGCGCGGTGTGGTGCCACGCCTGGAAGGAGGGGAAGCCGCCGGGGGCCTGCGGGGCCTGCGTGGGCTGGGCGGGCGCGTTCGGCACGCCCGCGGACACCGGCATGCCCGCCGCCCCCGCCCCGGCCGCGTACGCGTGGGGATCCGGCTTCGGCTCGGCGACCACGAAGGCCTGGCACTCACCGGGCAGGAACCGCTCTTCGGTATCGAGGCAGAGCGCGTACATGTGCACCGCGGGCCCCTCACGCAGCAGCCGCACCACACCGGGCAGCGACCGCAGCCGCCGCGAGCCGTCCCACACCACGACGATGTCCGGGTCGGAGAAGTTCGCGCCCTGGCCCTTGTTCTCCTCCGCGGCCTTCACGCGCGCGTCGAGGATCTGCGTCAGCTCACCGATGCGGGCGCCGACGGTCTCGGCGTCCGTGCCGATGAGGACGTTGATGTCCTGCCCGCCCGAGGGGCGGGCGTGCGGCAGCCACCGCACCCAGTCCCAGCTGTCCCTGGACGTGTTCTCGGTCAGGACGTACAACTGCACGTCCATCGGGCTGTGCAGCGTCGCGGTCTGCGCGACGGCCCAGCGCCCGAGCGCGGTGGCGGAGTCGTCGGGCCCGGCTATGCCGATGACCCCGAGCCCCTTCAGCGGCAGCGCGACGGGCGCGTCCTCTATCTTCCAGGTCACCTGCCGCCGGTGCTCGTCCTTCTCCGGGTCGTCGAGCACGACTTCGGAGGGCAGCTGCCCGGTCCCGAACCGGAGAAGCAGGTGATCGCCGTCGGTCCGCCGCCGCTCCCACAGCCGCGTGCGGGGCCCGGTGCCGAGCGCGAGCACGGCGGCGGGATCGGGCACGGCGTTACGTCGGTCGAGCCGCTCGGCGACCAGCGCGTCCTGGGCGTCCTTCTCGATCCGCGCCTTCGTCTCCTTGTACTCCTTGACCTGCTTCGCATGGGACTTGCGCCCGTGCTTCTTGTCCATGAAGTAGTTGCCGAAGAGCATGATCGGGCTGAGCCCCGCCATGATCAGGTAGTACCAGCGATTGAAGATCATCGCCGCCACGACGGCACCGACCAGCGGGAACAGCGCCATCAGCCACGGCAGTGGGCGCGCCTCGAACTCGCGGGGTGGGGCGGGCAGCCGGAAGGTGGTCTGCCGCTCGGGCGGGCGCAGCCGCGGGGGCCGGTTGTAGTCGAGCCCCGCGCCGTCCTCGGACCACTTGAGGGCGGCGTTCGGGGGCGTGTACCGGACGAGTTCGAGGAGGGTGTTGCCGACGGCGATCTGCGCGCCGAGCGGCCACGGGACGGTGTCGCGCCGCCCTGCCGCCCGAGCCTTGGCCCGCGCCTCCTTCCACTCCCGCTTCTCCTGCTTCTCCCGCTTCTCCCGGGCCTTCCTGTCCTTCTTGGACTCGCCCTCGGGCGCGGGCGCCGCGGCCGGCTCGGGCTCCTCCTTCTCCACACCGAAGGGCTCGCCGTCGAGGGTGACGCCCTCCTTGTCCTTCGCCTCCCCGTGCAGGGTGGCCTGGCAGGTGCCGTCGGTTGCAACTGACAACGTCAGCGCGCGGGCCGGCATCTCCGGATCGTCGATACGGATGTACGCGGCGGGCCCGCTGCCGATGTCGTACCGCCCGATGCCGAGCCGGTGCACGGAGCCCGCGGCGGCCCCGCTCGCCACGCGCAGCTCGACCAGACCGGAGGGCTCGCCCGGCAGACACCCCGCGGGGTCGTCGAGGCTGACGACGGCGCCCTCGCGCAGCGGCGAGGTGACGACGGTCGCGGTGGGGTCGACGGCGTACCCGTCGACGTAGATCATCGGCGCGCCACCGCCCGGCACCTGCTGCCCCTGCCCGATCGGAATGATCTGCGCGCCGCTGCGGCCGGTCTGCCGGGCCAGTTCCACCGCGATGTCCTGCACGGTGGACTCGGGATCGGCGTCGAGAACCACGTCGGCGGAGCCCCCGCCGAACGGATCGACGACGGTCAGAGTCAGGCGCACGATCGTCCTCCCCGGAGCTGAACAATGCGCCTGACGATATCCGCTCCCCCCTTCCCACCGGCAACGGCCTGTGCCCGGCCCCACCGGCAAACCGCACCCGCGGCTTCGCACCACTTCGCAGTCGCTCATAGCAGAGCTGTGACTGAACCGGGCTGTGATCCCACCAGCCCCACCCGTAAGCTGCTGGCGCAAGAGCGGAAGATCACACCATCCGCGTTGAGGGAGCCACGGGGGTTGGCCCTGCGGCGAGTTGTATGGGAGAGAGCCTCATGGCCAAGGACCTTGATGTCACATATCAGGACATGCGTGACGCGGCCAAGCACGTGGTCAAGGAGAAGGACAAGCTCCACGAGAAGCTCGACGGTCTGAAGAAGTACATCAAGCACCTCGTCGAGACGGGCTTCGTCACCAAGAGCGCCTCGAAGGCGTTCGACGAGAACTTCGACGAGTTCGTCGAGGGCGCGAAGAAGACCATCGACGGTCTGGACGGCATGGGCGACTACCTGACCAATGCCGCGGACAAGTACGAGCAGATCGATGACGAGCTGGGCAAGGCCGCGCGGAAGTAGCCGACTCGGCACGAGCGGTCAGTCCGGGGCGGCGGGACGCATCCGCCGCCCCGGCCTCGGTTCACGGCCCTTGGAGACGCTGAGGGCTTGTGGGCGGCAGGGCGGCAGGGCGGCAGGGCGGCAGCGACGAGCGACGGAAGACTACGGCGCACGGAGGAGATGCCTCGTGGGGGAGTACTCGAGGATCGACGACCTGAACGTCATCCGCGAGATGGGCGTCGGGCTCGGCAAGATCAAGGAAGCGTTCGACGGTCTCGGGAAACTCAAGGGACAGTACGAAGACGACTTCGGGGAACACGACCTCGCCTGGCAGTTCGGGGACTTCGTCGAGAACTGGGAAAGCCACCGCGAGGAACTCGGCGACGAGATCAAACGCCTCGGCGACATCGCGAAGGCCGCCGCGAAGGCATACGAGACGATCGACAGTGAGCTGGCCAAGGCCCTCCGCGATGCCGACAAGAAGAAGCCCTGATGGCCGGCGCGCGCCCCAAGGACTGGCAGCCGTTGGCGGATCAGGACCCGATCCCCGGCGATCCGGTCCGACTGGAACAACTGGGCCGCAAGCTCCGCAAGACGGCAGACGAGCTCGAACGCCAGGTTCGTCATCTCAAGGCGGCGTCCGAGGTGAAGTCCTGGGACAGCGACGCCGGTAACGAGTTCCGCGAGAAGGCCAAGAAGTGCCGCGGCCGTCTGGAAGCCGCGCACAAGCGCTACAAGACCGTGGCCGACGCGGTCGGCGACCGCATCGTGGACCACGGTTCCGACTACGAGTCGAATGCCGCGGCGCAACCCGGCAGTTACGCCACGGAACTCCACCGTGCCCAGCGCATCGCGGAGATCGCCCGGCAGGAGGCGCAGGAGGCCGAGGCCGAAAAGAGCGCCGCCAAGAAGAGCCTCGATGGCCTGTCCGGGGAACCCGGGAAGGGTGACGGCGCCAAGGGCGACGACAAGGGGCGCAAGAAGAAGCTGGAAGGCCGGGCGGAGGCCGCCGGGAAGTCCCTTGAGGCGGCCAGGAACAAGCTCCAGAAGGCGCAGAGCATCCGCGACGATGCGGCGCGCAAGGCGCGTGACGCCATCGACGACGTCATCTCCGACGATGCGCTCAAGGATGGGTTCTGGGACGACTTCGCCGATGTCGTGGACTCAGTGGCGCACTGGACGGAGGAAATCTCCAAGTGGGCCGGTATCGCCGCTTTGGCGGTCGGCTGGATCCCTGTCGTCGGTCAGGGGTTGGCGGGGTTCCTGGGCGCCGTGTCCATGCTGGCCACGCTGGTCAACATCGCCTGCACTGCGATCCAGGTCGGAATGGGTGACGAGTCGTGGACAGCGCTTGCCACGGCTGCGGTGGGGCTGTTGATGATGGGCGCGGGCAAGGCGATGTCCAAGGTCAGCGGACGGTATGCCAAGGGCCTTGTGGACCGCATGCAGCAGGCCAAGGCCGGTAAGTTGACCGGGCGGCAGCTCAAGCGCAACCGTCAGAAGTTCAACCGTGATGCCGGTGTCATCAAGGGGCTCGAAAAGGGCGACATCGCGAAGTCGATCCGGGAGCCAGTCACGGAACTGTTCAGTGGATCCACTTGGAAGGCCGTCTTCAAGGGGGGTTACCGTGAGATGGGGCGGACACTGAAGGAGGTCGGGAACGGAAATCCCTTGAAGGGGATCGGCAAGTCGTTCACCTTGGCAGATTCGTCGGCGGCGTCATCCCTCAGCGAAGCCAAGCTTTTGGGTAAGGGCCTGGGAGACGCAGGGTTCGATGTCAACAAGTTGTCGCGCAGGGCGACGCAGCTGAGTGTGGCCGGCAGTGGAGTCACCGCCGGCGGCCTGTTCTTCGACGAGGTGTCGTGATGAAGCAAGAGCAACAGAATCCAGACGGAAGTTTGCCCGGTCCTGAGGATGATTTCACTGTCGAATTCGACTTCGACGGCGGATGGCTCGGTCTCACGCTCCTCGAGGGCACCCGGGCGGAGGCCCGCCAGCTGGCCGCAGGCCTGGTGGATCAGTTCGACCCGCTGCGTCTGGATGTCGGCAAGGCGGCGCTTCAGCAAGAACTGGAGAAGCATGCCCTGTCGGTTTACGAGTCCGGACCACTCTTGACCGCTGTCGCCTATACGGACAGTGGTGTGTTCCTGGCGGACATGTCCGTCCTCGCCTACGGAGAGGACGGGGTCACACGACCGTCGCCCGAGGAGTACCGGGACATGCTGTTGAAGTGGTCCTACGCCGAAGTGAAGGGTGACGCCCAGATCACCGAGGTCGAGTTGCCGATCGGCCCGGCTGTTCGGGTGCAGGCGGTGCTGGTCGAGAAGCGGCGCTTCGGCTGGGGCAGGAAGCTCAGCGAGTGTCTCCGGTACTGGGTCTGGCCGACCGGTCACGAGGAGATCCTGCTGGTCGAGGCGAGGTGGCACAACTTCGAGCGCACGGATGAGCTGACGGACCTCGTGGACCGCGTCGTGCCCACCTTGCGTCTCGTGCCCGCCTCCCTGAAGCCCGGCCCGGCCAACGCCCCCGAACCCCCCAGCGAGCTCTGAAATGCCTCTCCGCACCGAATGGGACACCCCGCCCAGCGACTACACGATCTTCGTGCCCGCCGGCTGGTTCCAACTGCACCTCGACCCCGACGAGCGCGACCGCGGCATCGCCGCACTGGCCGACCGGCAGTTCGAAGGTATCGACAACGCGCCCGTACTCAAGGAACGCCTGATGCGGGACCTGCAGAAGCAGGCGAAGGCGGCCCACCGCGAGGGCGGTGTCGAGCTGTACATCTCGCTGCTGACCGTCGAGGGCCTGCCGCTGGCGTCGTCGCTGCTCGTGAGCCTGCTCCCCGACGGCTGGCCCGGCTGCAGCACGGCCCACGATCTGGCCCGCCGGCTCGCGGACACGGGGCGCCCCGCCGAGGTGCGGACACTGGACGCCGCGGGCGACGCGGTACGCACCGAGAAGACCGAAGCCGCTGATCCCGAGCGCCAGATGGGCAACACGCTCGCGACGACCACCGTGACGTATCACGTTCCGATCCCCGCGAGCAGGCAGTGGCTGAACCTCACCTTCTCCACCCCCATGGAGGGTCTGGCGCAACAGATGGTGGAGCTCTTCGACACCGTGGCCGGGACGCTCCACTGGGAGTAGGCCGACTCGATATCGCGGGTCAGCGATTGACGGACTGAACCTCCTTGACCGAGACGTCCTGTTCGAAGGTGGACAGGCCGTCGGGGAGCTCCGGTTTCCGCGGAGGTCCGGCGGGATTCGCGGAGTCGGTCCACGTCACCTTCCAGGTGATCTGGGCCTGAAGAGGGTAGGTGCCATCGCCTGAGGACTTTTTGTAGGCGATGTTGCAGGCGGACTTGGAGGTGTCCACCCTGTAGCCGTCTCCCGCCTTCTCCAGGTCGTAGTCGCAGGTCTGAGGGTCCGCGAATTCAGTGCCGGCGTCCACGCGAAGACCCACGGGCGTCGCGACGGTGGTCGCGGCCATATGGATACCGAAGTGATTGAAGGTGGCCGTCACCCAGACAGGTTCGAGGGGTGCCTCGAACTTCACATGGGTCCCCAGGTTCACGATCTGATGGTCGGTCGGACGAAGGGTGACGGGAGGGGCGGGAAGCTTCGTTTCCGCGAACGCGAGACCGGCGAGGTCCTTGGGCGAGAGGGCGTTCGGGGGCTTGGCGTCTCCCTGCTCCACCCACTGGATCCCCGGTATCGAGTTGCAGTGGCTGAGGTCGCCGGGCTTCAGATTGCCCGACTTCAGTTGGTCCACGGCATAGGTGCGATACCACCATGCGCCGTCGTCCTTCTCGTGGAATTCCTTCCCCTTGTCCCAACCGGGGACGGTCTTGCCTGTCTCCGGGTCGACCGGGGAAGTCTTCTTCGTTTCCTTCTTGTACTGCTCCGGGCTGAATTTTGGCTGCGTCCAGCACACGGGAGGTTTCCAGGAGGAGTCAGTGGGCTGGATATAGGCCGCGCCCTTCTCTTCCTTGAAATTCGTGGCGAACTGAACCTGAGCCGAGACGGATCCTCCCCCGGAGCCGCCTCCCTGCTCCACGCTCCCCTCCGGCGCCTTCCCGAGCTCGTCTCCGGCGGTCGCGGCCTGGATGGACAGGAGGGACATGAGGGCGGCCCCGCACGAGACGGCGAGCAGCCGCCGCTGAGGGTTCCTCACTGGCATTCCTTGGCGTCGGGGCGGGCGCTGAGGTTCTGCAGTTGCCACACGCCGCCGGTCGCCTTCCTGAGGACCGTGTCGTAGCGCGTGTAGTCGTTCGGAGTGGGCGTCGTGGACTCGACCTTCTTGGTCTTGACGTCCTTCGGGAAAGCCTTCGTCTGGTCCTCGCAGTAGGACACGTAGGCCAGGTCGGAAGTGTGCTGGGTGACCTTGCGGTCGTAGTAGCGATACGTCCCGGAGATGGTCTTCCCGCGCTTCTTCGCCTGCTGCAACTGCTGTGTGTAGAACGCTTCGGCCTTGCCCGTGAAGTACGTCGAGAGGAACGTGGACTTGGGGTCGAGGTCAACGAAGACGCGTTGACGTGCCATCAGCACTTCCGCCTGCGCGCGCAGGATCGCGTCCTTGGCCTTGTCGCCGGTCTTGTCCGGGGTGATGTGGACCTTGATGTCGCTGGGCAGGTCGAAGTCCGCGACCTTGGCCGATGAGCTTTGAGATGCCTTGGGACTCGGCGTGCTGCCGGCGTCGCCCTGCTCGGCCCCCTTGATCGGCTCGTTCGCGTCGGAATCACTGCCACAGGCTGTCAGCGACAGCGCCGTGGCCACGAAAAGCACGGCAGCAACGGGAAGAGTGCGGTGGTTCACAGCTGACTCCCAGGAGGGGCGAGAAACAAGCAAAGCGATCCGACGCTATCGGTGAGCATCCAGGTGTCGCCAGGTGGATCTGCCCGAGGGGCCGTGCATAACGACCCACATCGGGGAGAGACGGACGGAAAGCGTCCTGTTTCCGTCGAGGAAGGGCGTGGACCGAAGCGCCGGGCTCACCCCCTGCCGGGCCGTCGTTCTCTGTTGCAACGACTGAAAGTGAGGGATGGCCTGGCACGCCGCTGCCGTTGCTTCACCGCTCCAGATTGATGAACAGACTCCGGGCGAAGTCGTCGAATTCGTCGATGTTCGACGTGATCCACCCGATGTCCTCGCCGAGCGTGCGCACGATGACGTCGATGCCCAGGGACTCAAGGCGCCACGCGTAATTCACCGAGCAGCACATCGCCTCGGCCTTGGCCGCGACGAAGTAGCGGATCGAACGCTTGCCGCGCCCCAGTCGTTCGGTGTCGAAGTCGATGACCTCGGGTTCCTGGGCGGCGCCCGGTTCGTTCTTCTGGACGAGTTCGTCCAGGGTCGTGTCGACGTCACCCTCACTCGGCCCCGCGTGCACGAGGAAGGTCAGGAACTCGCGCCGCGGGTCGGGAACGTAGAGGAAGATCTGGTGCGCCGGCACGGTCTTGGGGATCAGCTCGGCCGCCGAGTCGAGCTCGAAGGCCAGCATCTTGACCTGCTTCTTGTCGACCGGTTCATCGTCGACGAGTCCCCAGAGAAGCTCGGAAGTGCGCCGCGCCCACTTCTTGCGCTCGCGTGCGGCCCCCCGCCCCTCGCCGAGGATCGGCATGGCGGGCCAGACGGTGGCGTCGCTGTCTGTGTCGAGGGAGAAGGTGACGGTCACTCGGTCCTCCAGCGGAACGTGGTCATGACGGCGCCGAAGAGCTCGACGAGGATCTCGGTGAAGTCGCTCTCGGATCATGGCGCTTTGTGGTTCTACGTTGCGCCCGATGATCGCGGAGCTCGGCCGGACCGGCCCAGGCCCCTCACACCCACCGCAGCGACCGCGCCATCGCCTCGCACAGCTGGCCCAGGGAGCTGTCGACGCCGCTCAGCGGCACGGTGAACGCGAGCAGCAGGTAACCCGCCCTGCCCGGCATGTGGACGAAGAGGTCCAGGGCTGTCGCCGTGGCGACGCGGACGGCCCGGCCTGCGGGGAGGTCGATGAGGGTCACCTCGGCGTCGGCGCCCCTGCGGTCGGAGAGGGAGCGCGCCCACTCCTCCGGAGTGGCGTACAGGTCTCCCGGCATCGCGAGCAGCGACACCAGCAAGGTGGCCGGCGTCGCGGCCTCGACGGTCGACTCCGATCTGAGGAACAGCTCCAGGGAACCTTGAGAGACCCCGCTCTCTGCGGTGTTGCGCAGGGTGGTCCACAGGCCCTGCCGCGCCTGCGCGGACATGTGTCGGCCGGCGGCCTGCTGGTCGACGAACGTCTTCAGCTGGGGCCGCCAGCGGTCGAGCGTGAGATCGATGCGGAACCAGTCGCGGGGGACCAGAAGGTGGTAGTCCTCGGGCGGTTCGTCGTGCGGGTGCGAGGGGGCGGTCTCGGTCACCCGGGGATCTCCAGCAGCTTTCCACGGGTGTTCATGGGATTGCCCTCGGTGTCGAACAGCGTCAGGCTCTTCGCGATACCGGCGAACATCGAGGAGAAGACGTCCCAGCCCTCCTGGGTGGGGGTGGTCATCTCCAGGACGACCGCGGTGCCGTTGGAGAGCGGCACCTGGACGTTGATGAAGGACGTCCAGAACGGCTCGTCCTGCCCGGAGGGGGCGATCGCCGCCTCGATGACCGCCTGACGTGTGCCGACCCAGGACACGGCCGGGCCGCAGGGCAGCTCGATCTCGTCCACGTCGCCGTGGCCCAGCGCACGCAGCGCCTGCGCGGTGTTGTGGACCGGGCTGACCCTGGCCTCCTCGGCCAGGTCGACCAGCGAGAGGCTCACGTTCGCGGTGCAGCGCTCGCCGTCGACCTCGGTGATGACGAAGCCCGCGTACTGGACGCCGGTTTCGACCAGTTCGTCGTACGAGGCGACGCACAGGGCGGCCCACCGGTACTGCATGTCCGGGGTGCCCTTGGGGATGATCTCCTCGGCCAGTTGAATGAGCTGGTCGGCGAGGTCGTCGATGGACTCGGCCTCCGTGGGGAGTTCGAAGAACCCTTCGGGCATGACCCAGCGGACTTCGATCGGCTCCCCGTCGGCGGCGGCCGTCGCGCTGGAGGCCCTGGACGGGCCGCCGTCGGGTATGACCACGCTCATCAGTACCTGTTCCTCTCCGGCAGTTCCAGCTCCTCGGCATCCGCATGGAAGTTGGCGGCGAAGGGATACGGCCCGTAGTGGGGGTAGAAGGCCGGGACGTCACCGCCGTTCTCGGCGGCGATGTGCGCGACCTTGCGATAGGCCGCGGCCCTGGCACGGACCTTCTGCCGGGGGCGGTTTCCCCACTGGCGGATCAGTGTCGTGACGAAGAACAGCACGAGCCCGGCGAGGATGACGCCGGCCGCCACGTAGAAGAGCTTCTGATTGCGAGCGGATTCCCAGTACTGGACGTACGCGCCCCAATAGGCGAAGAGCCCGAAGAGGACGATGGCCGTGGGGTAGGCCAACCGCTTGCCCGCGCTGCTCAATTGGGCCTCGTCGAGGTGACGGAGGCGGAGCATCTTCAGGACCGCTTCGTCGTCGAAGAAGTCGAACTGCAGCCTGCGCCCCTCGGCCTCGGCGACTTCCCGGGCGGCCGGTACCGCGGCGAAGACATCACCGGGAATCATCTTCCTGATGATGCCTTCCCGTGCCCGGTACTCCCACGGCCCGGGTTCGCGATTGCTCTCGTCCTCGTCCGGCATGTGAATCCTGCTCCTTCGCTGACGGCTCAGTGGGCGAGCGCGGTGTGGAACGGCTTGGGTGACGGTGTCGGCGACGGCTGGGGCGAAGGCCGGGGGGTGGGCGGAATGGTGCCCTGCGGCTTCGGCGCGGGATCGCCCGGGTCTCCGGTGGCCGCACCGTCCTTGCCGGTGAAGATCTTGTACAGGGCGCTGCCGAGGCTGCCGGTCTTGATGCCTGCGGTGATCCGCTCGCCGTCCAGGGCGGGCTTGCCCGCCTTCTTGAGAAGGGCGTTGACGCCCTTCACGGCGATGCCGTTGAAGAACTTGTCCGTGACGCCGGCCCCGGCACCCGAACCGCTGAACCGGATGCCCCGCAGCTTGGACAGGCCCTTGAGGCCCTTCAGCGCGCTGAAACCCTTGAGGGCGCCGACCCCGGGCATGACTCCCAGAGCATCGAGACCGAGCTTCAACAGGTTGAGCTTCCCGCCTCGCGCGGTCATGTCGTAGGCGTGCCCGGCCAGCGCGGCGGCACTGGTGATGACGGCGAGGGCGGTGAATACGGGGAGCAGGACCTGGAGCGGTGGCACGAAAGCACATATGACAGCCAGGATGGAGAAGATGGCCGAGAGATTGGAGAATCTGTCGGCCCAGTCTGCCAGCCAGTTCATGAATCCACCGGGGTCCCGGACCCCGTCGTGATGAATGATGTTCTTGATGTGCTTCGCGGCGGCCTTCGCGGCGTCGTCACGGATTTCTTTCGCGCGATCGATCTCGGCCCGGCAGTCGCCCATGGTGCTCAGAGCCGCCGACCGCTTCCGCGCCTGCCGCTCACGCTCGGTGTCGGACATGTCCGACGGAGGCTTCGTCCCCGTCGGCTTGAGAGGCGAATCCGTGTCCCCGAGGTCGCCCTCCACCTCGCGGTAGTCCTTCAGCGCCTTGTCCGCGATCTTCTGGGCGCGGTGCAGCTCGCTGGCGTACTCCTTCGACTCGCCCTCGACGACCTTGGTGCCGAGCGCCTTGGCCGCCTCGTCGTAACGCTCGAACGACCGCTTCAGGCGTCCGGAGGTCCCGCCGGCGATCTCGTGGAACGCGCGTCCTGCCTCGCTGTCCCAGCTCTCCACGGACGCCAGGGCCTCGATGTTCCGGGCCTGCTTGTCGATCTCGTCGGCCATGTTCCGCAGCTTCTTGCCCAGCCGCGCGACTTCGTACGGATCACCCGGAATGGGGTCGCCGGGGTGCAGGGGTTCCCAGTCGCTGGGGCGCGCCGTCACTTCTTCCCCTTCTTGGCGTCCTTGCGGGCCTTGCGGAGGGCCTCGGCGAGTTCGTGATCCACTTTGTCGTACGTGTCGGCCGCCGTGTCCGTGAACTTGGCCAGCTGCTCGATGTCCTTCATGAGTTTCTTGCGCGTCTTTTTCCAGGTATCCGAGAAATCGTCGAAAACGTCACGAAGCTTTTCACTGCCGAGTGCGTTGTCGTATCCGTCCGCCGGGTTGCTGTTGTCCTTGAACTCGCGATGGATCCTGAACAACGACTCCGAGCATTCCCTGATCACGCCCAGATCGGCGCGCGTTCTCCCGCTCATCACATTCCCCCGTGCACACTGTGGTTCGGTTTGCTCCGGCTCGACGCCTGGAGCCGACGATAACTGTAGGGTTGTCGCCCTCACCAGTTCCTAAAACGGGTCAAGCCGTCGTATACGGACGGAATGGCACGGAATGGCACCGCCCTGTGACGGGAAATCCACGAGTCGTGCAGGACTGGGCCACGGCTGGCGGGGCGGCGTCGCGACGCGTTCGAGTCGAGCGCCGTCGGGATGTCAGCGGTTGATGGACTGCACCTCCTCGACCGTGACCTCCTGCGTCACCTCGATCGTGCCGTCCGGCATCTCGACGGGATCGGCCTGGCCCGTGCCCGTCCAGCTGATCTCCCAGGTGAGTGCCGCCTTGAGCGGGAGAGTCCGGCCTCCGCTTGAGCGGTGGTAGACGATGCCGCAGGGCGGGGTCTCCTTCGCCTTGCCCTTCGCGTAGGGCTCGCCGATCCTGCCGTCGACGATGGGGCACTCGCCGCCGGCGGGAAGCATGGTGGCGTCCTCGGTGCCCGGGTCGAGCGTGAGCGACGTGGGCTTGGCGGTCGTCGTCGCCTCGATGTGGAAGCCGGGGACGTTGACGGTGGCGGTCGCCCGGACGTCGTCAAAGGCGGCCTTGTCGAGCCAGGCCCAGGTGGGCAGGTTCACCTTGGTGGTGCCGTCGGGTGCGAGGGAGACCTTGGTCTTCGGCAGCTCCATGTGCTGGTAGGCGAGGGCCGCGAGCATCTCCGGCTTGATGGCTTCCTCGTGCTGGGGCGGCGGGGGCTCGCCGTTCTCGACCCAGAAGGGGATGTCGCTGCACGAGGTCCGCTTGAGGTAGTCGGGCTCGTCGGGGTTCTCGACGGCGGCCCAGAACATCCCCTCGCCGTCCTTGTCGACGTTGTAGTCCTTGTAGCCCGGGGTGTCGGTCCAGCCGTAGTCGTCCTCGTAGTGCCGCTGCAGCTCATTGATCGCCGCGCCCGCGTGACCGGTCATCCCGGGCGCGCTCGCGGCCTCCTTGAGCTCCTTGGACATCTTCTTCTTGAACTGCTTGGCGCCGTAGGCCGGGGCGTACCAGCAGGGCGGCGGCGCCCAGTTGACGTCCGCGGAGGCGACGTTGCCGCGGCTGCCGCCTTTGGCTACGGATCCGGAGTATTGGACTTTGGCGGCGGCGTAGATGCCGGACTTGCCGTCGCCGCCGCCCTGTTGCTCGGCGCTGCTGCCTCGCCCGCCCTTGCCGGTGTCCACGGGCTCGGCCACGGCACAGGGAGCCGCGACGAGAGCGGTGCAGATCGCGAGGGCCCCCGCTGTGCCGAGGCGGCGGGTCGCGTGGCGTGATCTATTCACTGGCACTTCTCCGCCTTCGTCTCGACGAACACATTTGAGGCCTGCCAAAGTCCCTTGCCCGTCGGGTACTTGACCATGATGACCTTGTAGTAGGAGAAGTCCTTGAGGCTGGGCTTGGTCTTGAGGATCTTCCCTGTCTTGACCTCTTGGCCGTAGAACTTTCCGGCGTCCGCGCAGAAGGCGACCTCGACCGACTTGCCGTTCGGGGCGGAGCGTGTGGTCGCTTGGTAGTGGCGACGGGTGCCGTTGCCGGTCCAACCGCCCTTGAGCCACTCCTTGATCTGCACCTTGCCGTAGTGCAGTCCTCCACCCGTCGCATAGGCCGCGAGAGCCGCGTCCTTGGTGGTGCGCTTGTCGACGCCCCGATAAATGGCGCGAAGGAAATTCGCGGCGTCATCCATCGCCGCCGCCTCGTCCTTGTCCTTCGGCTTGTTCCAGTCGAAGACCAGATTCATGCTCTTCGGCAGCGATACGTCCACGCCGTCCGGTTTGGCCTTGGCCGGCGCACCGGACGGCTTCTTTGACTTCTCCGGCTTCCCGGCGTCCTGATCGGCCCCGGCGATCTTGTCCTTGTCCTTGGAGTCGCCGTCGTCCCCGCTGCCGCAAGCCGTCAGGAGCAGGGCTGCGGTCGCGGCGAGCGCGGTGGCGACAGGCATGGTGCGGCGGTTCACGGTCGGCTCCCGGTGGGACGAGGGATGTCTCCAGCAGGCCGACGTTAACCAACGGGGTTTTGGTTCCGCCAGGTTCAATAGCGGGACAAGCCGCCAGATTTCAGCGGACTGTCACCGGGTCGTGACGCACCGGGGAAGCGGCTCAGCTCAGCTTCGCGCTCTGCGCCTTCACGACCGCCTTGGCGACCTTCGCGTCTCCGGAGCGGCCCTGGGCGAGGGCCATGCCGTCCACCGCGAAGTACACGGCGAGGGTGTCGCCGTGGCGGACGACCTGGGTGCGCACGGTATGGGAGGTGCCGTTGAACTTCGTCGTGGCGCGGAAGGCGGTCGACTGGTCGGCGCCGGGCTGGGCGGGGGCGCCGTCGGAGGAGACCGAGTCGTAGAGGGTGCTGCTCTTGGCCGCCTTGGCGGTGAAGCCCCCGGCGCAGGTGCCGACGGCCTCGGTGAGTTCGGCCATGGTGGTCTTCGCGGCGCCGTCCGGGTACGTGGCGAGCGTGACGTAGGTGAAGGCACCCACGGACTTGCCCCCGGGCGAGGCGACGCGCGTGAGCTCGGCCTGCGGGCTGCCGGGGGCGAACTGGTTCATCGCGTACGCGAGCGGGGCACATGCGGCCTTGTCGGCCTTTATCTCGCCTCTGGTCTTGGCGAACGCGTACTTCTGCTCGGGCTTGCTGACCCGGTAGCCGCTCACGTCGCTCTTGGTCAGGGCGGCGCGGTTCAGGTCGGCCGCCGGGTCCGGGGCCTTCTTCTCCGATGCGGCGGACGGCGACTTGGACGTGGTGCCCGGTCCGTCTGCCGACGCGTCGGAGTCCGAACAGGCGCTGAGCGCCGACACGGACAGGACGGTGAGGACGGAAGCGACCAGGCCGGTGCGGATCCGCATCATGAGGTCTCCAGTCTGCAGCCGCTCGCGAACGGCTTGTTGGGCTGCGCCCCGGGCAGTCGGTGGCTCACGTGACAGCTGTGAGGTGAGGGACGGGTGGGGCCGTACGGGCTCGCACTCTACTGGTGGGTGTCGAGGGGGCGGCAGGCACTTGTCGGCCCCCGCGCCCTGGGTGGTGGCCGATGTCGTGGGGGTCGGCATGCTGAGCGGGACGTCAACCGCACCGCCCCCGTACGGCCTCAGAGATCGTTCGGCCTGATCGCGCCGCGGCCGCCGCGTCTGCTCATGAACCAGTAGTCCTTGGTGATCCCGTGATTCGCGCTGAGCGGCTCCTTGGTGGTGACCTCGATCAGGAACCTGCCGCTGGGGCGTTGGGTGACGACCGGTGCGGCGGAGGGCTCGCGCTCGGAGAGGGATGCGACGTACGACTCGACGTACTTGCGTTGGCGCGGCGTCATCTCGGAGACGGCGAGCAGCACCGTCGGATGGGTCAGGTGACGCAGCACCGTCCAGTGGATCCGCTCTGTCGGAGGCGCGAGCCTGCACCATGAGCCGTCGTCGAAGCAGATCTTCGCCTCGCCGCCGACATCGCTGTACGACATGCGCTCCACACCGGCGATGCGGTCCCGGCCGATCTCCCAGAGAACCGTGTCCTGGCCGGGGTCGAGGTCGGGGAACCCGAGGATGACCACCCGACGGTCGGTGACGACGCAGTGCGTCCGGTACTCCGCAGGACGCCGCCCGGGGTCGAGCTGCCAGGGGAGGGTACGGGCGAGGGTGCCGGGGGCGGCCCACATGACGGGAAAGTCACCCACCTCGTTCTCCCGATCGGTGGGCCGCCCGGGCCCTCGGCGCCCACCGGGGCCCGCCCCCGTACCGCTGCCGAACGCGCCGAGAGCTGCCATGACGAGTGCGTACAGGGACCCCAGGCCGAAGAGCCCCACCTTGCGGGCGGTGATTTTCGCCGCAGGGGGCTCCGGCGCGTACGAGTGGCCGTCCGGCCAGCCGGGGAGTTCGTGCTGGATGTCCTCGCGCTCGGCACCACGGAACCAGCGCATGCCGGAGACGGTGTCGTCCGTGCCGCTCGCGAACACGATGGCGTCGCGGGCGAGGAGGGTTTCTCCGGGGGCGGGCTGCCATGTCGCCATGCGGGTTGCTCCGTTGGTCCTCGTTCGGTCCTGGGATTGATGGGTCGGGTATCGCATATCAACTGGGCGATCCCGGCGGTGTCCCGTCAGAGTTGTGACCGCTGGTGGAGTCGTCGGCGAAGGAGACCGTCTGAAGGATGGCCGTCATGATGTTGCAGAATTCGGTCCAGTAGTCCGTGGACGCGGTGTGGAGAGTGAAGACCGCGGTGAACGGGCCTGTGGGGAAAGGTACATGGACTTGTATCTGTCCAGTGAGGAGATCTGTGGCCTCGCCGGTCGCCGTGATTTCCGGATTCAGCTTGTACTCGGTCAGGGTGATGCAGGAGACCGCGGGCCCGCAGGGTAGATCGAGCCAACGCGCGTCGTTGTGCGGGGCGCTGGAGAGGATGGCCAGAATCCCCTGGGCCACGGTCTCCGTGTCCCCCGACGCCTGGTCGGTGGGGACGGCAGCCACGGTGAACGCGCACTGGGCTACACCGCCGGAGGCTCCGTGCCCGGTGAGGGTCTCGTCCGCTTCCTCTGACTCCTCCGCCGTGGAGAAGAGTCCTATCGCCGAGTAGGAGACACCGGTCGCCACCATGAGCTCGGCCAGACTCGCGTAATACGGGGCGGCGGGCTCCCAAATGCTGTCGTTTCCACGGGAGTAGAGCCCGCGTACGAATTCATCGGCGCGCTCGGCGCGCTCTTCCGGTGTGGCGGCGAGAGGGAGGGCGTAGAAGCCGTCGGGAACGTGGAACCAGATGGGCGGGGGGTCGAGGTGACCGGCGGGGGCAGCCGGGAGTGTGTCCGTGGGGTTGATCGGCGAAGTCATGGATTGCGAGGGGTCCCGGTTTGGTTCGAAGGCGGGGTCAGAGGTCTTCGGGGTGGTAGTCGGTGTACGCCACCTTGGTGCCGTCGGCGTTCATTTTCAGGTCGCGACTGGCGGCGCCGAAGAATGCGCTGAGCTCGCTGGGTACCAGAGCCTCGGCTCGGTAGTGCCCGCACGGCAGGCGGGTGACGAAGGGCTCTGAGAGGTCCGGCGCACGAGCGGTGGCGAGGAAGTGGTCGACGGCATCCCGCTGTGCCTGCGTCAGGGATTCCAGAGGGATCAATTCGAGGGGAGAGTGCAGGTACCGGATGAGACCTCCCCGGGACATGGCTCTCAGCCTGCACCATGAGCCGTCGCTGAAGAGGATCTTGAAGTCTCGCCCGTCCTTGAAGTCGCGTGGCTCGACCTTGCTGATGTTCGACCTGGGAGTTTCCCAGAGGACTTCGTCCTCGATGCGGTGGGTGTCCTTCTTGTAGAAGGGGAGGCCGACGATGACCAGGCGCCGGTCAGTGACGATCGCGTGCGTGCGGTAGTACTCGTCGTCGGAACGTCCCGGGTCCAGTTCCCAGGGCAGAGTGCGGGCGAGGGTGCCCGGGGCGGCCCACATGACGGGGAAGTCGTCGACTTCGTCAGCGCGGTCGTCCGGGGTGTCGGAGCCGGAATCGCCGAAAGCACCGCCACTGAGATTGCCTCCGGCAGAGCTGAGTGCGGCCATGATGATGCCGCCCACGGCCATCAGGCCGCCCTTCCCGACCGTCCGTGCAATCGAGTTACCACTCGATCGGTTGGTGTATGCGGGGCCTTCGGGCCAGCCGGGCAGTTCGTTCTGAATATCGTTGCGCTCGGTGTCACGGAACCAGCGCATGCCCCTGACACGCGTGGCCTCACCGGTGGCAAAGGTGATGTTCCTACGGGTGAGGAGCGTCTCGCCCGGTTCAGGCTGCCAGATGTTCATATCCGTATGACTCTCCCTCTCTGGCGATATGGCCTTCGGCGCCCGGCGCTTTGGCTCCGGCATTTCGCGTCATATGCTCTCAGCCTGCCGACGCCGACTGCGCGAATTGGTCGCCGGGGAACAGCGCTTCGCTCGTGTGCTGGTGGATGCTCGTGATCTTGGGGAAGATTTTGAGCCCCGCGTCTATGGCGATACCGGCGCCCACTGGGTCGATGTTCACTTTGGGGAGCATGTTCAGCCCCTTGGATCCGAGCCACTGACCCTCGTGATAGCCCGCTGCGGCAAGGCCGCCCATGCGGGACCTCAGACCACTGGCGGCGTGCGCCACCTCGTAGACGTCGCCGGAGCTACCGCCGATCTTCACGAGACCGCCCAGGCCGAGGCCCCCGGTGACCTCCCGCGAGGTTTTCCCAAAGGCCATGAGGATCTTTGCCTCACCGACGCTGGAATACTCGAAGCCCTTACCAAGATTGGCGACTGCCTTGATTGCCCTGGCCTCTCCGACAACCTTGGTGCCCTTGCTGAACATCCCGATCCCCGGCATGAGCCCCACCGCGTCAAGCCCGAGCGTCGCCCAACTCACGTCAGCGCCGCTCATTTTGGCGAGCCCGTGTGCCCCCAGAGCAAGCCCGCTGGTAATGAGCGCGGCCGTGCCGAAGATCGCGGCGAGCGGCGGAAAGGGAAGGGTGACGATGGCCAGGAGCCCCAGGACGGCGGTCAGGTCGCTCAGCAGATCGCCGATCAGTTTGATCAGGTCGGCGTGGTCCTGGAGCCATTTTCCGGCCGCATCCCAGGCATCGGCCACACCCTTGGTGAGTTTGTCCCAGAACCCCGGTTCGTCCGGCGCGATGTCGCCCGCCTTGTCGAGTTCCTTGCTGATCGCTCCGGCGGCCTTGCCGTAGCGGTCCTCCAGGTCATGGACATCGGCGATGACCGTGGTGACCTCGCCCGACGCCTTGCCCATTTCCTTGGTGCCGAGCTTTGCCTCTGAACGCGCTTCCAGCTTCTCACCGGCCCGCTTCTCCAGCCGGTCGGCCTCGACCTGGAACTCGTGAAGCTCTTTCGCCCACCGGTACAGCGCGCGCGAGGCCTTGTTGAAGGACTCGTGGCTCTTGCGGATGAGCGGGGTGACGTCCTCGCCGATGTACTCGGTGAAGGCGAGTGCGGCCTTGCCTTTCCAGGCACCACACTCTATTCGCTCCAGGTCGCGGACCGCGGCCCCCAGCTCGGACGCGAGGCCGCCGAGCTTCTTGGCCAGGTCGCGCGTGTCCTCCACGCTTCCGGGGGTCGGGTCCCAGCCGATGTGGGGAAAGGCAGGACGCTTGCCCGTCACGTCACTTTCCCTTCTTGCGGGCCGACTTGAGCGACTCGGCAAGGGCCTGGTCCAGCTTGCTGAATTCTTCGTCGATCTTGTTGATCATCTTGACGGCGCCCTGCGTGTGCTTACCGAGCTGCTTGACGCCGTACCCCCACTCGTCCGCGAATTCATGGACGTCCTCGATGAGCTTCTCGGCGCCGACGACCGACCCGTCGGTGCCCTTCAGGGTCCGGCGGGCGGCATCCATGCGGTCGCTGACTCCGGAAAACGTTCTCTTGAGGTCCTCGAAGACCGTTCCGTCGAGACGAAGGTCGCTCATGTCGTGCTTCCGTTCCTCGTGGGGGGAGGGCGATGGACCGGCACTCCGCCCGGACGGTCGCGGTCTCGCGTGCGGTGTTCCGGTGGCCCCAGCCGCGGTGCTCGGAGCGCTATCGGCTGTGCTCGAACATGCTTGGTGTGGCCAACGGTGTTCACGATATTCACGGGGCTTGAGCAGCGCTGCAGAGGGGGTCATTTCCGGCCGACGCTCGTGGGGCGAGGCTGGCGAGGTGTGGCGGGGCTCGTGATGTCGGTCGCCGCTCGTGTCCACCCACATACCGTCGACCACATGTCGTCGACCGCCGTAATCACGAGCGGATCCGCCCCGGCCCGGTCATGATGGCCCGATGCCCGCTCATAGAACCGAACCCCCGCACGCCGCCGCCGGCGAACGCGCCTCCCTCACCGCCTTCCTTCAGTACCAGCGCGACACCCTCGCCATGAAGTGCGCGGGGCTGAGTGCCGAGCAGCTCAAGGAACGGGCCGTGGCGCCCTCCGACATGTCGCTGCTCGGGCTTGTCCGGCACCTGGCCGAGGTCGAGCGGAGCTGGTTCCGCAATGTCCTGAACCGTGAGTCGGCCAGGGCGCACTGGCAGGGCCGCGTACCCGGCGAGCACGCCGACTTCGACGTGGCGGACGCCGATCCGGACGAGGCGTTCGAGGTCTGGCAGGCCGAATGCGCCCGCTCCCGCGCCATCGTGGACGCCCTGGACTCCCTCGACTCCTCCGTCGACTTCCGCGGCGACACGTACTCGTTGCGCTACGTCCTCACGCACATGATCGAGGAGTACGCCCGCCACAACGGCCACGCCGACCTGCTCAGGGAACGGATCGACGGAGCCGTCGGAGAGTAGGGAGCGCGCCGAGCAGTGCGCAGAGCAGAGCGGAGCAGCGCGCATGGCAGAGCAGAGCAGCGCGCATAGGCGCCCGCGCCCTCACGGTGACAGACGGTGACAGCGGAGACCTTCGGCGTCACTTCTCAACTGCCCCGCCTCGCCCCGGACCTGGGCAGACTCCCCCTCCTGCCAATGAGGCCCTGGGGCAAGCCGCGGAACGGCCGAGGAGGTGGCCCGGGACGCGGCGACCTGGTGTCGGAGCGTCCCGGGCCCAGGGCCCGAAGGCCCCGCCCTCAGCGCCGGTTCATCGCCCGCTTGATCTTCTTGCCCGACGGCGACTCGTCCAGCGTCTTCCACAGCTTCGACGAGCTCAGCGACGTGTAGACGCCGGGTGCGCCCTGTCCGCCGCAGCCTTCGCCGTACGAGACGACGCCGATCAGGATCGGGGCCTCACGGCCGGGGACCTTGCGGAAGATGGGGCCGCCGCTGTCGCCCTGGCAGGAGTCCTTCGTCTCCACGCCGGCGCAGAAGTTGACCTTCGCGTCGTACTCCTTGTAGCTCGTCCCGCACTCGGCGTGGGAGAGGATCGGGACCTTCACCTCGCGCAGGCGGTCCGGGGTGTGGGTCATCTCCGTGTCCGTGTTGCCCCAGCCCGCGACGATCGCCTTCTGGCCGGGGCGGATCAGCGCGTCCGTGCCCTGCGTGGGCAGTGCCACCGCCGGGATGCCGCGGACCGGCTTCGCCAGCTGGAGGAAGGCCACGTCGTACGCCTCCTTGCCCTTGAGGTAGCGCGGGTGCACGACCACGCCGCCCTTGGCGATGTTGCGTATCTGGCCCTGCTTCGCGGAGAGGACCGTGCGGCCGACGGCCACCTGGAGGGACGTGGGCTTGACCGGCTTGCCCGCGTCGTCGACCAGGCAGTGCGCCGCCGTCACGACCGTGTCCGGGGTGACCAGGCTGGCGCCGCAGAACTGTCGGTCGAGCGCACTGCCCGGACCCTTCGACAGGATCGCCGTCATGAAGGGGTACGCGTCGTTCGGGACCGCGGTACCGCCGATGATCGCGTGCGCGGCGGGCGCGGAGGTGGCGACCATCGCGAGGGCGGCGGCCGTCGCGGCGAGGGCGGCGGCAGCGGGGGCCTTGCGGGTGCGCGTGGGGGTTCTCTTGACGTTCATGGGGGGTGCTTCTCTTTCGTACGGCAGAAATTGCGGAATCGCGGCGCGGCGCGGTGCGCTGTGGGGCAGGGGCGAGTGCGCCGCTCCGTGTGCGAGAAGTCCGGACCGAATGCCCCGCCAACAAGGCCGCTACGTACGGCATTTGATCAGCTATTCAACAAATTGGTGCGGATCCTCTCGCGTCGAAAGGGGAGAGGTGAATGGCGCGGAGAGGGTTCATTCCGGCGGTCGCCGGTTTTCCGGCGGGGGGCGCCCCCGCCCGCGCCAGGAGCTCGGCGGCAGCCGGAATTGCGTGGGTTGTGGGGAGGAGTGGGGCGCGTCCCGTGGGGGTGGGTCCGGCAGCCCCGTCTCCTCGTGCGGTGGGTGCGTGCCTCCCGGCGTGCCCGAGGGAACCGTCCCGGCCCCTGCTGACGTCCCCTTTGGGGTCGACGAATCAGGCCGGTCCGCTGCCGGACGCCGTCAGTTGCGCAAAGTATCCCGATTCGCGTACGCACACATTCCCTGCCCCTCAAGGCCCGGACGCGACATCGGAACGGCATCAGAACCGAGGGGTTGGGGTTGCGTGTGGATAACGGTGGAGGGTGTGAGCTTCGCGATCCTTAACGCGCCTTGAGGGGCTTATGTGCTGCTGATACGGTGCGATGACTTGACACTGGGTCTGCGGCTGAATAGCCCGCCCGGGACGGGCGAGAGAGTCGCCGGTGTCGCAAATGATGGAAATTGACCGAATCTTCTTGGGTGTGCGGGGAGCAGTTGCGTGAAGATCCAGGAGCGTACGGGGGCGGGCAACAACCGTTCCGCCGCGCCGGCTCAGCCAGCGGTCGGTGAGCGCCTTCCCGCGCCGCCTCGCGAGCGCAAACCGGCACTTGCCGCACTCGCCGTGCTCCTCATCCTCGTCGGCGCGCTCGGCGCCACCGTGCTCGTGCTGCGCGCCGGTGACCGTATCGAGGTCGTGCGGGTGACCGCGCCCATCGCGGCGGGCGAGTCGCCCGCCGAGGGCAAGAACATCGACCACGTGATGGTCGCCGGCGACAGCGGCATCAATTACGTGAAGTGGGAGCAGCGCGGCGTCCTCGCGAAGCTGAAGGCCAAGAGCGCCATCCCCGCGGGCGCCGTCGTCGTCGGCGAGATGTTCGCCAGGAAGACCGGCCTGCCCGCAGGCAAGGCCAGCGTGGGTCTCTCCCTCAAGGAGGGCCAGTACCCCTCCGATCTGAAGGCCGGTGACACCGTCGCCGCCTACCCGGTCGTCTCCGGTACGTCCACCGGCAAGGGATCGACCGGCAGTGGCTCCTCGTCCTCCGGCACCCCGCTGGTCGCCGACGCGAAGGTGTTCACCATCGCGGACAAGAGCGACGCGACGGTGAGCACCGGCAACCAGAACATCACCCTCCTTGTCCCGCAGGAGGAGGCCGCCGCCCTGGCCAGCGCCGCTTCCGAGGGCAAGGTCGTTGTCGCCCGCGTCTCCGACGACAACAACTAAAGGCGAGTAGAGGAGACATGGCGCTCATCGCACTCGCCGCGGACAAGGGTTCCCCCGGCGTCACCACGGCCGCAGTCGCGCTCGCGGCGGTCTGGCCGCGCCGCGTACTGGTGGCCGAGACCGACCCCGCGGGCGGCGACCTGGTCTACCGCAGCGCCGCCGCGCACGGCGGTCCGCTCAATCCCAACACCGGCATGCTGAGCATCGCCGCCACCGCCCGCCGCGGCCTCGTGCCCGACCAGCTCTGGGACCACACCCAGCCGTTGAGCGGCGGTCTCGAAGTGCTCGTCGGGCTCGGCATCGCGGAGCAGGCCGCCGGTCTCGCCGGGCTCTGGCCCACCCTCGGCCGCGCGTTCTCCCAGCTCGCCGACTCGCCGCACGCCCCCGCCGACGTCATAGCGGACTGCGGGCGGATCAGCGGCGACACCCCGGCCGTCGAACTCCTCCCGCACGCGGCGCTCGTGCTGCTCGTCTCGCGCACCGAGCCCGAGGCCATCGCGCGGGTCCGGGACCGGGCCGCGGCCCTCGCGGCCAAGCTGCACGGCGGTTCGCGCGGCGCGGCCTCGCTGGCCCAGCCCCTCATCGGCGTACTCCTGATCGCGGATCCGGCGACCTCCGCGAAACTCGTGCACCAGGTCAACGACATGCTGATGGCCGCGCAGACCGGCGCCCGCGTCGTGGGCACCCTCGCCGACGACCCGGCGGGCGCCGACCAGTTGGCAGGACGCAGGCGCGGCCGGCTCGACAAGTCGCTGCTCATCCGCTCCGCGCGCAAGGTGACCGTCGACCTGTATCAGCAGTACGGCGCCGCCTGGACCAACCCCGTGGCGCAGCAGCCGGGACAGGCCCGATGAGCGCACCCGTCGATCATCAGCTCGTCAAGCGGTTCCGGCAGGACGCCGGTGACCGCATCGCCGAGCAGCGCCGTCTCGACCAGGTCTCCGGCGTCACCCCGATGTCGGGCGAGGACGAGCGGCACTACGCCCGCGCCGTCATCGCGCAGATCCTGGAGGAGTACGCGCGCGCGGAGATCAACGCCGGGCGCACCCCCCTCGACGCGGAGACGGAGGAGCAGTACGCGGCCGCCGTGCACGCCGCGCTCTTCGGCGTCGGACGGCTGCAGCCGCTGCTCGACGACCCCGAGGTCGAGAACATCGACATCAACGGCTGCGACCAGGTCTTCGTCGGATACGCCGACGGCCGCGAGGCCAAGGCCGACCCGGTCGCCGAGACCGACGAGGAACTCGTCGAGCTCATCCAGGTCCTCGGCGCGTACTCGGGCCTTTCGTCGCGTCCCTTCGACTCCGCCAACCCGCAGCTCGACCTGCGGCTGCCCGACGGCTCGCGACTGTCCGCCGTCATGGACGTCACGCGCCGTCCCGCGCTCTCCATCCGCCGCGCCCGCATGGGCAAGGTCTTCATGTCCGACCTCGTCGGCAACGGCACCATCACGCCGGAGATCGGCCACTTCCTGGCCTGCGCCGTCCGGGCCCGCAAGAACATCATGATCGCGGGCGCGACGAACGCGGGAAAGACGACGCTCCTGCGCGCCCTCGCCAACGAGATCCCGCCGCACGAGCGCCTGGTGACCGTCGAGCGCGCCCTGGAGCTCGGCCTCGACCAGTTCGCCGATCTGCACCCGAACGTGGTGGCCTTCGAGGAGCGCCTGCCCAACTCCGAGGGCCAGGGCGAGATCACGATGGCGGAGCTGGTGCGCCGCTCCCTCCGTATGAACCCCTCCCGCGTCATCGTCGGCGAGGTCCTCGGCGACGAGATCGTGACGATGCTGAACGCGATGTCGCAGGGCAACGACGGCTCGCTCTCAACGATCCACGCCAACAGCTCAAGCGAGGTCTTCAACCGTATTTCCACCTACGCGCTCCAGGCCTCCGAACGCCTCCCCATCGAGGCGAGCCAGATGCTGGTCGCGGGCGCGGTCAACTTCGTCGTCTTCATCCAGCGGCGCAACAACTACCAGTCCGGCGGCAAGCTCCAGCGCATGGTGACCTCGGTCCGCGAGGTCAACGGCGTCGACGGCCGCGTCCTGTCCAGCGAGGTCTTCGCGGAGGCGCCGGACGGCCGCGTCGTCGCGCACGCGCCGATCGCCTGCATGGACGACCTGGCCGCGTTCGGCTACCGCCCCGCCGGGCAGTGGGGGTGAGCACGACATGAACGAGTACGACATGAGCGGGCACGACACGACCACACTCGCCGCGCTCGACGGTCTCGGCTCCATGGGCGGCGTCTTCTCGCTGCCCGTCCTGTACGCACTCGGCTGCGGCGTCGCCGCCGGCGGCGGCCTCGCGCTGCTCGCCGTGGCGATCCGCGGCCTGCCCGCCAAGCCCGCGCACGAGAAGCACAAGGCGAGCGAGCGCGCGAGCGAACTGATCCGCTTCGTCGGGCGGCGCGGCTCGGCCGCGATCGGCGTGGGCCTCGTCGTCCTGCTCCTCACCCGCTGGGCGGTCGCGGGCATCGCCTCCGGCATCCTCGTCTTCTTCTGGGACAAGCTCTTCGGCGGAGCCGCCGAAGAGCGCGCGCAGATGAAGCGCGTCGAGGCCCTCGCGGCCTGGACGGAATCGCTGCGCGACACCATCGCGGGCGCGGTCGGCCTTGAGCAGGCGATCCCGGCCTCGGCCCGGGCGGCGGCGCCGGTGCTCCGCCCGCACCTGGACGCCCTCGTGGACCGCCTCCGGGCGCGCACCCCGCTCCCCGAGGCCCTGCAGACACTGGCCGACGAGATCGACGACGCCTCGGCGGACATCATCGTCGCCGCGCTCATCCTCAACGCCAAACTGCGCGGCCCCGGCCTGCGCCAGGTCCTCGGCGCGCTCGCCAAGTCGGCGCGCGAAGAGGTCGACATGCGCCAGCGCGTCATGGCGCAGCGCGCCTCGACGCGCCGCTCGGTGCAGATCGTGGTCGCGGTCTCCATCGCCTTCGTGCTCGGCCTGTCCATCTTCAACCGCGAGTTCGTCGAGCCGTACGGCACGCCCGTCGGCCAGCTCGTGCTCGCCATGGTCTGTGCCCTGTTCGCGCTGGGCTTCTGGTGGCTGCGGAAGCTGTCGACGGTGGAGACGCCGGACCGCTTCCTGGTCAAGGACGAGCCGGGCGTGCAGTTCGTACGTCCCCGGGGTCCCGGCGGCGCGCCCGCGGCGGGCGGCCCCGAGCAGGCACCGCAGTTCGGCAGGCCGGGCCCGGCCCAGCAGGGCCTGCCGGGCTACACCAACCCGTCCGAGGGGGTACGGCGATGAGCCTGACGATGCCGGTACTGATCGGCGCGATCCTCGGCCTGGGCATCTTCGCCCTCGTACGCGCCCTGATGCCGTCGAAGCGCAGCGCCGTCGCGACGGTCGCCCGCATCGACGCGATGCGGGCGCGCGGCGCGGCGTACGAGTCGCAGCGGGCCACCACGGACACCGAGCGCCCCGGCAGGCTCGGCTCGATGCGCTCCCGCGTGGGCGCGCGCGTCGCCGAGTTCTACCTCCAGCAGGGCTGGGAGCAGCGCTCGCTCCGGGCCGACCTGGCGGTCCTCGACCGCAGCTGGGAGAAGTTCCTCGCGACGAAGGTGCTGCTCGCCGCGGCCGGTGTCTTCTTCGGCCCGTTCCTCTTCGCCATCATCTACACGCTCGGCGTCGGCCGCAGCCCGGTCATCCCGGTGTGGCTGGCGCTGATGTTCGGCGTGCTCTTCTTCTTCCTGCCCGACCTGGAAGTACGCAGGGACGCGGCGGAGAAGCGGCGCGACCTGCGCCGGGTCATCGGCGCCTATCTGGACCTGGTGTCGATGAGCCTCGCGGGCGGCCGCGGTCTGCCCGAGGCGCTCATGGCGGCGGCGGAGGTCTCCGACGGATGGGCGACGCAACGTATCCGAAGCGCTCTGGCCGACGCCCGCATCACCGGCGTCAGCCAGTGGCAGGCCCTCGGCTCGCTCGGCGAGGAACTGGGCGTGGAAGAGCTGAAGGACCTGTCGGCGTCCCTGGCGCTGGTGGCGGACGACGGCGCGAAGGTGCGCGAGTCCCTCGCCTCCCGCGCGGAGACGATGCGGCACCGCGAGCTGGCCGAGATCGAGGGCAGCGCGGGCGAGAAATCCCAGTCGATGCTGGTCGCGCAGCTGCTGCTGTGCGCGGGCTTCCTGGTCTTCCTCATCTTCCCGGCGGCGATGCGCGTGTTCCAGGTCTAGCGGCGCCGCGCCCGCTCCGGGCGCGGCGAGCGCTCTGCGACGACGGCGCCGGACGAAACGGGGCCCGGCGCCTCCCCCCACCACTTCTGAGAGGACAACTCATCATGAACGGACGGAACTTCAGTCACCCGGCTGTCGACTTCCTCGTGACCTTCCTGAAGGGCCGCGTCCAGCGCGCCCGCTCCGGCGAGCTCGACCGCGGCGCGTCGGCGGTCGAATGGGTCATCATCTCGGCGGTCGTCGTGGCGATCGTCGGCGTGGTGGCGGCCGTCATCAACGCCGCGCTGAAGGGCGGCGCCGAGAAGGTGAGCGACTGCATCGAGGGCGCGGACGCGGGCAGCACCTGCTGACCTCCACCTGCTGACCTCCTCGGGAGGACGGGTGACGGACAACTGACGGTCGGCGGCTTGCGACTGATCGGCGGCTTGCGACACGGTGAAAGGCGACGGGGTTCGGGTGCGGGGAATGCGTGGATTCGTACGCCGCAGGGTGGAGGCTGCCTCCGCCCGCGGCGAATCCGGCATGACCGCGATCGAGTTCGTGCTGCTCACGCCGGTGCTGTTCTTCATGATCTTCGCGACGGTGCAGTTCGCGCTCTACTTCTTCGCGGACCATGTCGCCCAGGCCGCCGCTCAGGCGGGCGCGCGCAAGGCGCGTGCCACCGCCGACGAGAACGCGGGCGGCTGGCGGGGCGAGGCCCGTGACGTGGCCGACGCCTACATCCGCCAGCTCGGCCCGAAGCTGGTGCTCGGACCGGACGTGAAGACCATCCAGCCGGAGCAGAACACGGTCGGCGTGGAGATCGAGGCCCGGGTCCCCACGGTCTTCCCCGGGCTCGACCTGACCGTGCACGCGCAGTCGTCGGGGCCTGTGGAGCGGTTCGTGGAGGACAACGGCTGATGCGGAACGTACGGGGCGCAGCGCCCACCGGCGCCCGACGCCGCGACGACCGCGGTCTGTCGACCGTCGAAGTGGTGATCCTCGCCCCGGTGATGATCCTGTTCATCCTGGTCCTGGTGGCCTTCGGCCAGCTCGTCGACGGCCGGGGCGCCATCGACGGCGCGGCGCGCGACGCCGCCCGCGCGGGCTCGATCCAGAAGGACCACGGCACGGCGATGTCCGAGGCACGCAAGGCCGCGCGGGCGGACCTGGCCGACGTCTGCTCGGGCCCGGTCCACGTCGTCCAGAAGAGCGACGGATTCAACGAGAAGGTCGACCCGTTCTTCACCGTCGAGGTCAGCTGCGAGGTCAGGGGCCTCGCCATGCTCGGCCTCGACATCCCGACGACACTGGAAGCCTCCTTCAGCTCGCCGCTCGACCCGTACCGGAGGTCGGCGTGAGACGTCACTCCCTCGTACGCGCCTGGATCGCGTCCCGCCGCGCCCGCCTCGACGACCGGGGCTCGGGCGCCGGTGCGGTCATCATCTTCGCGATCGTCTTCCTCGCCCTCGCGGCGTTCGTCATCGACGGCGGCCTCTCCATCTCCAAACGGGAACGCGCCGCGGACATCGCGGAACAGGCCGCGCGCTACGCCGCGCAGGACCTGGAACTCGAGGACATATACGGGGGCGCGAAGGGCGCACCCATCAACTTCGAGAACTGCGGCGCCCGGGTACGGGCCTACGTCCAAGAGGCGGGCCTGAAGGGCGCGGACGTCGGCAACACGCGCTGTGTGAGGGCGAATCCGCAGCAGGTCGAGGTCGAGGTGCAGATGACGTACAGCCCTGTGTTCACCGGGCTGTTCTATGGCGGGGATGTGACGGTGAGGGGTAGGGCGGTGGCGGAGAACGAGGTGGGGTGACGTTTCCTCCTCCTTCTCTCCTCCCCTCCTTCCCTTCCTCCCCCTCCCTCAACGACAGGGGGACGTTCTCGGTCCGCTCGGCTCATCACACGTATTGATGATGAGTTTCCGCGTATGCCACGGGCGCTTGCTGCGGACGGCGGGCGCCGTAGCGATCCGCCACTGGCGCGGATCACCCGGGCAATGACACACCGCGCCGCCCCCCACCCCCGGCCAACGGGCCACCACGGCCCCGCGGAGCGACGGCTGAACCCACCCGCGCCTCCCTCCCGAGACGCCTCACACCCCCGCTCCGACAGCACGAGGTGCCGCCGTAAGGGCCCGGACGCCCCTGTCCGGTGTGGATAGCTTGGCCTCGCCTCCAGCGCCTCCACACCTCCTCAGGAGCCCCAGTGAACCGCTGCACCCGCATTGCCATGGCCGCCCTCACCATTTCCGCGGCTTCGATACTGGTCGCTTGTGGTGGTTCGGGTGGGAGTGAGGGGGGTGCGGGGATTGTGGGAGCTGATGAGGGCGGTAGTGCGTCGGTATCTCCCTCGTCAGGCGGTGGGCTCAAGCGGCCGGTGATCAATCTCCCCGAGTCCTTCCAGGTCAGCTTCGAGGGCTGGACGAACAGTGATCCCAAGCTGCAGAGGATCCTGGATGACGGCAAAGAAGAGCTTCGCGCCGAGTACGCCGCGATCGTCCAAGGCGACCCCGCCTCGGGCGCCGTCGAGTTCTACAACTCGGGTGCTTCCCTGAAGTCGGCCCGCAAGTGGATCCGGGGCTTCGTGGACGAGGACCACACGCTCGTGGGCAGGGGACGAGTATTCAACCCTCAGGTGCACATCAGTAATGAGGGCTTTGGGGTCCTCTTCTACTGCGTCGACGAGAGCCACGGCCGCACCAAGGACCGGAAGACCGGTAAGGAAGCAGGCACCCCGAAGGGAACCAGCCCCCGTCTCCAATACCGGACGCGCCTCGACAAGACAGAGCAAGGCGTGTGGAAGACGACGACGGCGGAGACGGAACGGGGGGCGTGCCGATGACATGGCGCGGTCTTCGTGGGACGACCGGGCTTCTGGCGACGCCGTTGTTCGCGATGGCTTTCATGACTCCGACGGCCCATGCCTGGGGCGGTGACGAGGACAAGCAGTCGAGTACACCGCCGCCTGGCCCCAGTGGGAAGGCCGCGGACGGAGAGCTGATGGCGTCGGTGTCCGACACGAGAATCAAGCTCGCCTACTCAGGAGGCCGGACGTCGAAGGCGTCACTGGGCGGGCTCAAGCCGGTCGATCCCCATTGGCGGCCCCCGGCGTGCTGGTACGAGCCCGTGTTCTCCCCGAAGCAGCTCAAGGACGCCGTCGCGACGGGAGGAGGCGGGCTGGTCAACGCCCACGTGTGGTGGAGCAATGGACTGTGGGTGGACCACTACGAGAAGGCGAAATCGTCGGACGGCACCTTTGGCCTGACCAGAACCGGAGGCGCCGGAGCGGGCGGGTACAAGAACTTCAACCTGGGCAAACAGGGCATGTTCTGGCGCAGTACGGTCCGCAAGGGCAGATACCAGGATCCCGAGGCATGGGATTGCGGCCGCATCATGTTCTGGCAGGAGGCGGGCACGATCCCCGAGGACGAGAACGCTCCCACGCCCAAAACCCTCGCCGCTTTCGCGTACGACAAGATCAAGGTTCCGGACGCCGAGATCAAGTTGAAGCCGGAGGGCAGGTCGACGGTGAACCTGCCCACTTGGATGTGGTTGGACAAGGGCACGTTCAGGGCCGTCACGGTCCGTGCCGACCTCCCCGGGACCGGCCTGTGGGCGGTGACCACGGCCAAGCCGGTCGCTCTGCATCTTGAGCCGGGCACTGCGGACGCGGAGAGATATCCGGCCTCCGGCGACTGCCTGATCGGTGGCGACGGCAGCATCGGAACGCCGTACGTGAAGGGCGCTTCGCACCAGGATCCGCCGTGTGGGATCGCGTACCTCCGCGCGACGGCTGGCCGGCCGTACGAGCTGAAGGCGTCCGTTACCTGGGACATTTCCTGGGCCGGATCAGGGGGAGCGAAGGGCGACCTCCCGGACGGCACGTTCGAGAACTCTCGAAGCGTGCATGTTCAGGAGATCCAGACCGTCAACCGATGACGACTCCAGGCTGAGATCGAGGGGCGTATGGCGGAGCGACTGAGGGTCGACGGGACCGAGCTGGACAAGTTCGTCAGGTTGCTGAGCAAGTCGAACGACGAGCTGAAGGGCCTGCGAAAAGCGTTGTCCGAAGCCACGGTGTCGGGCCTGGGGACGGATGACCTGGACAGTGCGTGTGAGGAATTCCAGGACGACTGGAAGTACGGCACGGAACAGATCGGCGAGCAGGCCGAGGACCTCGCAAAAATCATCAGAAAGAACAAGGAGAGCTACTTCGAGGTCGACAAGGCACTCGAAGAGACGATGAGGAAGTCCCGGGAGAGGGCTGAGCGGAAGAGCGGCAGGGGCGAGAGATGACGGTGACACCGGGCCGGGAAGAAGGCTCGTTCGCGCACTCGCCTGCCGCCAGAAATGCCCGGCTGCCGGAAGGTCTGAAATCTCCTCCAGCAGTGCCCGCCCCGGGTGGAGAGGTCGGGAATCCGGACTATCCGGCTCTCGGATTCAATCCGGTACCAGGGGACTGCGGCACGGTCAAAGCTCTGCACAAGAAGCTGGTCCGCTGCGCGAAGGTCTTGGGCGACACGCACGGAACCGTCACCAAGCTGATGGATGGCAGCTATTGGGAGGGCGACGCGGCTGTCGCCTGGCGCGAGCAGCTTCAGGACGGGCCGCTGGCGAAGAACCTGCAGAACGCAGCCCGTTCGATCACCAAGGCGGCTCGCCAACTCGACCGCTGGCACGGCGACCTGGAGGACTTCCAGCGCCGTGCGAAGCGACTGGAATCCGATGCGAAGGACGCACGTGAAGCCCTGCGCAAGGCGGAAGGCGCCGCAGGAGCGGCCGAGGATGCTCCGCATCTGGACGACAGGAAGGGCTCGGGGCACGAAGCCGCAAAGAAGGCGATGACCCGCGCCAACGCCCGGGTCGAGGACGCTGAGGCGGAACTCGAACGCATTCTTGGCAGGGCGAGGCAACTGGCCTTTGAGCATGAAGAGAAGGCCGGCCGGCGAGCCTCGAAGATTCGCGACGCCACGGACAGGCTCGCCCCGCACGAGTCGGGCTGGCTGGAAAGGGCGATGGCCTGGGTCGAGGAGAACCTCCCCGACATCCTCGGCACGGTCTCGGCCGGTGTGGGGCTGGTGGCGCTGTTCGTGGTGTCGGGAGGGACAGTGGCGGCGGTGTTGTTGCTGACGGCCGCCGTGCTCAGCGCGGGGGCGCTGGCGTTGCGGGTGTTCGGTGACGCGGAACTGCGGGCGTCGCTCTGGGACGGTGTCACCAAAGGGGAGCTCGACCAGGACTTCTGGAGCAATCTGGTGACCGTGGGCGGCGACGTGTTGGGGACGGTCCCCGGAGTGGGCGCGGTCTGGAAGGGGTCTCGCACTGCCCTTCAGGCTGCCGACGGAGCCGGGGAAATCATGCCTCTGGGACGGCGTATCGCCCAGGTCGGCTCGTGCACGATGGACGAGGCGAAGGTTCTTACAGGACTGGGCAATTCACTTCTCGCCACGACCGTCAGAGGTGCCAGGGCCGAGCCCGTCATCAAGGCTGTCCAGATGACTTCCGCGTCACTGGGTGTGGGGACGGCCGGATTCGGCCTGGCGATGAAGATGATGGACGCGGATGACGACGGAATCAAGGGCGGAACCGTGGCCGGTATTGACGGCACGCGCCTCGGCATCGATGGCGGCGGGATCGTCGATGTCGCTCGCCATGTCTTTGGGCGATAGCTCTCATGGGAAGGACCCACTGATATGAGTGCGACAGAACACCAAGTGGCGTGGGACCACGTGGAAACTCGGAAGGCCTGGAACCGCAATCTGATCGCGGGAGTGTTCAGATTGCTGGGGTGGGGGTGTCTCGCACTCGGGGCTCTCTTCGCAATCGTCGGGCTTCCCGTGTCCGTGGGCTGGATTCTGTTTCCTGTGCTGCTGTATGCGCCCTTCCGTGCCCTGGTGGAATATTCCTTTGTTCGCGCCTCGATGCGTATGCGAAAAGTGCTGAGAGCGTATCAATGGCAGCTTCTCGTAGACGTCCCGAAGGGTATTGCACCGCACCCGGCAGCCTCCGACAAGCGCATGTGGTTCGAAGTCCCCAACCCGGATGTCGTCACTGAGAACATTCCCCTGACCTTTGTATCCGCGTATCGGAGTCACTGGTGGTTCAGGCGGATCGGCGCTCCCCATACGAAGCCCGAGCGCAAGGCGGAACTCGAACCTCTGTGGTTCGCCGGTGATCCTCGGTTCCTCGCTGTGGTCGCCGTCGGCCGCGGTGGCTCGGCGCCCCGTCGACTGCACCTCCTGTACCAAACGAATGCTGTGGACCGGCGTGCTGAACCAGTGGGCTGGAATGCCAGTCCTGGCGCCTTGGAGCGTGCTCGTCACGCAGGTGCCCGCGTACCGGGGCCGGCAGTACCGCCTACTCCGTCCCCCTGAACTGAGAGTCGCTGCCGGTGCGGGACCGTGCCGCCGGGGTCGCGCAACTTCGGTGCCTCCCCTCACATGTATGGGAAATCAGCGTGCAGGACACTCCCTCGCTTTTCGTCATCGATGAATCCGTCCGGGATCCGAAGGCTGACATCTGGTTCGCGGAGCCCGCGGGATTCACTGTCATTCCGCTGAACACTCTGCTGAACCTTTCGGACGGGACGGGGAGCGGATCAGTTCGTGCTGCACTGGGCCGGATTCTGGACACGGCACCTGATGAACTGGCTCGGCAACTTCTCGTGGCACACGTTGAATCGGCGCAACAAATGTTGGTGATGCTGTGCGAGTTGGGGACCGTCTACTGTGCAATCGGTTTGCACCGTGATGACAGCGAAACTGGCGACGGGGCCCTGCCAGGGAGTCACGGAGATGCACGGGGATGCGGGGCCGAAGCAGGCGGCACCGGTGGGGCTCTGCTGCTGTCCTTCCTGACTCTCTCGTGGCGTGACATCGCCATCGCTCCACCGTCCGTCACGGCAGCGCGGGCGACCTCGTCCTGCGAGGGGGATGAACCCCTGTACGTCGAGTACATCGAGAACGCCCCCTGTGGACCGGTCAGTCTGACCGAGACCGTGCGGACGCCCATGGCGGCCAGTGGGCGTGGGCTTGCGGTGGCCCCCCTGCTCCAGATCCACGCCCACCTGCCTCATCCGGACGGTGAACGTCTCGCTGTCATGACTCTGAGCACCCAGGCTGTGCATCGCCGAGAGGACTACCGCCGCATCTTGCGGGGCGGTGTCGAACTGGTCAGCTTCGACGACCCGCTTACCGGTACTGGTGGACGTCCGGTCCGAGGCGGGGCCGCCCCGTCGGGCGACTGACCGTCAAGAGCCGAGGCGAAGGCCCCCGCCACCCATCCGTTCCGCAACTGTGACGACACCCCCCGATCCAAGTAACCGCAGGGCTCGGACCGGTCGGTGACAGGCCCCGTCGGGCAGGGGGTGAAACGGGCCTTTGGGGCGGGGTGGTCGTAACCGGGCGGGTGCTGCGGCGTCCGCCTCTGTCTGAGCTTCGGCCCCTTCCGTACCATCACCCCAGTACGATCACCCGACCCTCTCCCCACCCACCTGCCCATCCACTCCTCCCCACAGGACACCAGGACACCCGCCATGGCGCGCACCACTTCACGCTCGACGAGCCCGCCGAACCCGCAGGGCCCGCGGAACCGTACGCCGCAGCCGTTGCCGCGGCGGCGGCGCAGTTTCGCGGACTTCGTCAAGGCCTTCCTCGCCTTCGTCGCGCTGGCCGTGCTCCTCGTCGGCGTGCCCGGGGCCCTCGTGGTCTTCGTGGGGTGGCCGCTGCCGGGTGGCGCCCCCTCGCTGGAGTGGCTGCAGCAGGAGATCACCGTCAGCACGTTCATCAATGTGCTGACCGTCGTCGTCTGGTTCGCCTGGGCGCAGTTCACCGCCTGTGTGCTGGTGGAGATAAAGGCCGCGCTCTCCGGCGTCGGGATCCCGAACCGGGTGCCGGGTGCCGGCGGCAGCCAGATGCTCGCGCGGCAGCTGGTCGCCGCCGTACTGCTCGTCGGGGCCACCGCCGCCAGCTTCGCGCCGGGGCTCTCGCAGTTCGGGCAGTCGTTGGAGGGCAACCAGAAGCCGGCGTCCGCCGCCGCCCAGCAGACGCCCGGTCTCTTCGGGCAGGAGCAGCAGGCCGCGGCGAGCGCCGCCGACGCGCTGGCCGCGCAGGCCGACCAGGCCGCCGCGCACGCCGACGGCGGGAGCGGCGCCAAGGACGGCGACACGAAGTACTACCGGATCCAGCCCCCCGAGGGGCGCCACCACGACTCCCTGTGGGAGGTCGCGGAACGGCACCTGGGCGACGGCCGCCGGTACAAGGAGATCTACCAGCTCAACAAGGACCGCGAGCAGCCCGACGGTTCGAAGCTCTCCGAGGCCAGCCTCATCCGGCCCGGCTGGATCATGGAGATGCCCGCGGACGCGCATGGCGGCGAGCTCGTCGAGATGCCCGACGAGGCGCCCAAGGTCTCCGAGGACGTCAAGGAGCAGATTTCCGACTACTCCAAGACCGGAGAGGCCGGAGCGGGCAGGGAGAGCGGGGGACAGCAGCAGGGCGGCGGACGTTCCGTCGACCGCGACACCGCGCACATCGTCCTGCCCGAGCAGCGGCCCGGCGCCCCCGAGAAGCCCGCGATGCCGCAGGCCCCGGCCACACCGGACGCCCACGCCCCCGCGGCGCAGACCCCCGGCGCCGAAGCGGCCGCCCCCTCCGAAGGCCTCGACTTCGGGTTGCCCCAGGCCCTCCTCGGCGCCCCCCTCCTCGCCGCAGGCCTCCTCGGCGCGCTCGGCCGCCGTCGTCGGCACGCCCTGTGGCAGTCGGCCATGGGCGCGGTCGGCGGGCGCGGCGGCATGCAGCCGCCGACGCCCTCCGGGGCCGCGGCCGACGCGCAGGACGCGCTCCTCGTGGGCGCCGACCCCGAGGGCGTACGCCTCCTCGACCTGTCGCTGCGCGGTCTCGCCGCCTCGCTCGCCGAGGAGAACCGCGCCCTGCCGACCGTGTACGCGGCCTGGCTGAGCAACGGCGACCTGCACCTGCAGCTCGCCCAGCCCGCGGGACGGCCGCCCGCGCCCTGGCAGTTGGGGCAGGACCAGACGTTCTGGATGCTGTCGCGCGCCGACGCCGAACGGTACGAGGACGTGGACACCGCAGCGCCCTACCCCGGGCTCGTCAGCCTGGGCACCATGGACGACTCGCGGCTGCTCCTCAACCTGGAGTCCGTGCCCGGCATCGTCTCGCTGAGCGGCAGCCCGGCCGACCGTGCCGCCGTCTTCGCCTCGGTCGCCGCCGAGCTCGCCACCAACGGCTGGTCGGACCGGATGACCATCACCGTCGTCGGCTTCGGCCAGGACCTCACCCCGCTCGCCCCCAACCGGCTGCGGCACCTGGAGGACGTCGAGGCCCTCATCGAGACGATGGAGGCCGAGACGCGGCAGCGGCGCGGAGCGCTCGGCGCCGCCGGACACGACTCCGTGCTCACCGGCCGCACCGGGCCCGCCCAGCACACTCGTTGGGCCCCGCACCTCGTGCTGCTCGCCGCCGAGCCGAGCGCCGAGGACGCGGTCAAGCTCGCCGAACTGGCCGCCGACGCCAGCAGGTTGGGCATCGGCTACCTCGTCGGCACGGAGTCCGGCGCGGAGTCCGGCGCGGAGTCCGGTGGTCTGCCCGGCGCCGCCTGGGAGATGGAGATCACCCGGCAGGGCAAGCTGCTCGCGCCGCTGCTCGGGCTCGAACTGGACGCGCAGTCGCTGCCCGAGGCCCAGCAGCGGGCCGTCGTGCAGCTGTTCACCGAGGCCGACCCGGACGGCTCCGGGAACCCCTCGGGCCCGGGCGACGGCCCTACCGGCGCGGCCCCGCCGTTCCTCGTCGACGTCACCGAGCAGGGCAGGCCCGCGGTCTACGCCCGCCTCGTGGGTACGTACGAGATCATCGGCCTGGAGGCCCCGGACGGCGAGCGCAGCGCACTGCTGCACGAGGCGCTTGCCCTGCTGCTCCTGCACCGCGAGGGAGTCCACCCCCGGGTGCTCGCCTCCGCGCTGTGGCCGCGCGGCGTCACCGACGACGTACGGGACGCGCTCGTCGAGCGGCTGCGCGAGTGGCTCGGCACCGAGCCCGACGGGTCGCCCCGGCTGTCCGTCGACGGGACCGGGCGGCTCACGCTCGCCAAGTCCGTCGTGTCCGACCTGGACGTGCTGCGCTCGCTCTACCACGAGGCCACGCAGGGCCGCGGCGCGGGCAACCGTGCCGTGCGCGGGCGCATGCTCACCGACGCGCTTGTCCTGGTGCGCGGGCCGCTGCTCGCCGACCGGCCGCAGGGGCGGTACGGCTGGCTCACGCACGAGATCATCGACGCCCAGCTGCCGCTGCTCGTCGCCGACATCGGTCTGGCGCTCTCCGAATTCCACCTGGAGAAGGGGCGGGCGGAGAAGGCGATCGAGGCGCTCGGCGCGGCGCTCGGCTCCGCGCCGGGCGACGAGCGTCTCTGGAACGAGCTGCTCCGCGCCACGCACGCCACGGGGGACCCGGCCCGGCTGCGCCAGGTCGCGGCCGACCTGGTCGCCCGCAGCGGCGCGCGCGGTCTGCCGCCCCGCACGGAGGCACTCCTCGACGAGCTGCTGCCGACGTGGCGCAGTGGCGTCGGCGCGGCGGGCTGACGCGTTGCTCCCGCCCGCCGCCGGCACGGCCGACCACTTGGCCGACCTGCCTGCCGTCCGCTTGGACGACCCGTCTGCCGTCCGCCTGGCCGACCGGCGTGCCGACCGTTTGGTCGGTCCGACCGCCGTCCGCCTGGCCAAAGACCGGCGCGCCCACTACTTGGTCGGTCCGACCGCCGGTCGCCCGGTGGGCCTGCGCGTTGGCCCCGCGGTCAGCCGCGATGCCGGTCGCGATCCCGGTCGCCCCGCCGCCCGCGATGCCGGTCGTCCGGTCGGCCGCCCCACCACCTCGCACCCCACCACCCCGCACCCGCACCCCACCACCCCACACCCCACCACCCCACACCCCACCACCCACCCCGGAAAGCCATAACCCGTGTCGCTGATCCTCGTCCTCGGCGGCGCCCTGTGGGGCGCCATCGCCGGGCTGTTCGTGCCGCGTGCGGCCTATCGGCTGTCCGTGGCGCCCGACGAGGAGTGGCGGGCCGAGAGCCCCGGCGGGCAGCCCCTGGCCTCGTGGGTCGGGCTCGCGCGTTGCCCGCGGGGCGGCTGGTACGGGCCGCGGACCGCGGGCGTCGTGCCGGTCACCGCCCTCGTCTGCGCCGCCTTCGCCCTCACCACCGGCACCCGGCCCGAGCTCGGCGCCTGGCTCCTGCTCGCGCCCTTCGGCGTGCTGCTCGCCCTCGTCGACTTCACCGTGCACCGGCTCCCGGACGTGCTCACGCTGCCGCTCGGCGGCGCCGCGCTCGGGCTGCTCGGGGCCGTCACGCTCCTGCCCGAGCAGGGCGGCTCCTGGGCCGGGGCGCTCTACGGCGCGCTCGCGCTGGCCGGCGCGTACTTCGTGCTCTTCCTCATCAACCCCAACGGCATGGGTTTCGGAGACGTGAAGCTGGCGCTCGGCCTCGGGGCCGTGCTCGGCTGGTACGGGTGGGGCGTGCTGCTCCTGGGGACCTTCGCCGGGTTCCTGCTGGCCGCGCTGTACGGGGCCGGGCTCGTGATCGCGCGCCGGGCGGGGCGCAAGACGGCGATCCCGTTCGGCCCGTTCCTGATCTCGGGCGCGTTCGTGGGGCTGCTCCTCGGCGGCTACGCCGCTTGAGCCCACGTCGGACGGCCGATGCCGCTGGCGTACGCTGGCGTGGTCCGTCCACAACCCTTACGAAAGGGACGCCCCGGTGACCGAGAAGGCCGACCTCCAGTCCGTCCTCGACCGTGCCGCCGCAGGTGGGCGGATCACTCCCGAAGAGGCGCTCGACCTCTACCGCGACGCCCCGCTGCACGCGCTCGGCGCCGCCGCCGACGCCATCCGCCGCCGCCGGTACGCGGGTACGGAGCACATCGCGACGTACATCATCGAGCGGAACATCAACTACACGAACGTCTGCGTGACGGCCTGCAAGTTCTGCGCCTTCTACGCCGCCCCGAAGGACACCAAGAAGGGCTGGACGCGCGACCTCGACGACATCCTGCGGCGCTGCGCCGAGACCGTCGAGCTCGGTGGCACCCAGGTCATGTTCCAGGGCGGGCACCACCCGGACTTCGGCGTCGAGTACTACGAAGAGCACTTCTCGGCGATCAAGAAGAACTTCCCGCAGCTCGTCATCCACTCCCTCGGCGCCTCCGAGGTCGAGCACATGGCCCGCATCTCCAAGGTGTCCGCCGAGGAGGCGATCCAGCGCATCCACGCCGCCGGGCTCGACTCCTTCGCCGGCGCCGGTGCCGAGCTGCTCCCGGCCCGCCCCCGCAAGGCCATCGCCCCGCTCAAGGAGAGCGGCGAGCGCTGGCTGGAGATCATGGAGATCGCGCACGGCCTCGGCGTCGAGTCGACGTCCACGATGCTCATGGGCACGGGCGAGACCAACGCCGAGCGCATCGAGCACCTGCGCATGATCCGCGACGTGCAGGACCGGACGGGAGGCTTCCGGGCCTTCATCCCGTACACGTACCAGCCCGAGAACAACCACCTCAAGGGCCGCACCCAGGCGACGATCTTCGAGTACATCCGCATGATCGCGATCGCCCGGATCTTCCTCGACAACGTCGCGCACATCCAGGGCTCCTGGCTGACCACCGGCAAGGAGGCCGGCCAGCTGACCCTGCACTACGGAGCGGACGACCTCGGCTCGGTGATGCTGGAGGAGAACGTCGTCTCGTCGGCCGGTGCCAAGCACCGCTCGAACCTCCGCGAGATGATCGAGATGATCCGCACGGCGGACCGCGTGCCCGCCCAGCGCGCCACCACGTACGAGCACCTCGTCGTGCACGACGACCCGGCGAACGACCCGGTCGACGACCGCGTCGCCTCGCACATCTCCTCCACGGCGATCGAGGGCGGCACGGCCCACCCGGAGCTGAAGCTCCTCGCCACGAACTGAGGAACTGAGGCCCCGTTGCTGACACTTCACGTCGCCGAGCGCTCACCCGAGGCGGCGGTCCTGGTCGACGGGGCGAGCGTCGCCGCCGTCGGCCCGTACGAGGAGCTGGCCGCGGCCCACCCCGCGGCCCGCGTCCGGCGCTGGCCCGGCATCCTCACGCCGGGCCTGCTCAACCCGTACGGTCCCGAACTCCTCGAGGCCACGTACCACCCCGACCCGCGCGAGGCCGGCCGGCTCGGCACGAAGCCCATCGGCGGGGAGCGCGCGGCGGCCCTCTTCCGCGCGGACCCGTCCCTCCTCGGCGCGAGCGCCCGGCGCGGCATCCAGCGCCTGCTCGCGCACGGCACGGTGGCGATCGCGGGCGAACTCCGTGCCCGTCCCGTCGTCGACGCCGTCCGCAGGGCGGGCCTTGCGCTGGGCCAACGCCCGCCCCGCCTCCCGGGCCCGCCGTCCCTCTCCCCGACCCCCCTGGTCCTGCTCCCACCCCTGAGGGAGGGGTCCCCGGCCCGCTTCGCGGCCTTCGACGTCCCCGACCGCAAGACCCTGGTCAACGAGGGCGCGAACACGTGTGTGGCCACGGTCTTGGCAGGCCGCCTGCTCTACCGCTCCCGCTGAGCCCCCCAGGCCCCGTAAGGGGCGCGGGGAACTGCGCGAGCACCCCCAGCAGGCCCGCGGAAGAAGACGAGGCGGGACAAGGGGCGCGGGGAACGGCGCGAGCAACCCCGGCAGGCCCGCGGAAGAAGACGAGGCCGGGACAAGGGGCGCGGGGAACTGCGCGAGCAACCCCGGCAGGCCCGCGGAAGAAGACGAGGCCGGGACAAGGGGCGCGGGGAACGGCGCGAGCAACCCCGGCAAGCCCGCGGAAGAAGACGAGGCCAGACAAGGGGCGCGGGGAACTGCGCAAAAGCCCGCCGCAGGCGAAACGGGCCGACGCCAAGAGAGAAGACCGGCCTGACACAATAGGCCGGGTGACCCGAGCCACCCTGGAAAAGCAGCCGCACGAAGTCGCCACCATGTTCGACGACGTCGCGGAACGGTACGACCTCACCAACGACGTGCTCTCCCTCGGCCAGGCCCGCCTCTGGCGCAAGGAGGTCGCGAGGGCCGTCGACGCCCGCCCCGCGCAGAAGGTCCTCGACCTCGCCGCCGGCACCGCCACCTCCTCGCAGCCGTTCGCGCAGGCCGGCGCGTACGTCGTGCCCTGCGACTTCTCCCTCGGCATGCTGCGGGTCGGCAAGCAGCGCCACCCCTGGATGCCGTTCACGGCGGGCGACGGGACGAAGCTGCCGTTCAAGGACGACACCTTCGACGCGGTCACCATCTCCTTCGGGCTGCGCAACATCCAGGACACGGACGCCGCGCTGAGCGAGCTGTACCGGGTGACGAAGCCCGGCGGCCGCGTCGTGATCTGCGAGTTCTCGCACGCGACGTGGGGCCCGTTCCGCACGGTCTACGAGGAGTACCTGATGCGGGCGCTGCCGCCGGTCGCGCGCGCGGTGTCCTCGAACCCGGACGCGTACGTCTACCTCGCCGAGTCGATCCGCTCCTGGCCCGACCAGCCCGCGCTCGCCGCGCGGCTGCAGGACGCGGGCTGGTCGAAGGTGGCCTGGCGCAACCTCACGGGCGGCGTCGTGGCGCTGCACCGCGGGTTCAAGCAGGGCTGACCGGGCGAGCCGGCCGCACTTCGTAACGCTCCAGTCGAGACTGGGGTTCTGTGACTCATGGGAACCAGCCAGCGGGCAAGATGTGTCCGTTGATACGACCCTGCCATTTCTTTATGCGGCGCTTACGGGTCGGATCCGCCTCCTGTTGCTGAACTCTTGAGTCCACGGAGCGTCTTGATGGCGTCGTACTGCCCACACTGCGGGGCTCCCGCCCCCGATGAGGCCCGCTTCTGCATGAAGTGCGGGCGCGAACGCCTTCCCGAGCCGACCGCCGAGGAACCGACCGCCGAGGAACCGACGGACGCGCCCCCGCCCCCGCCTCCGTCTCCGTCCCCGCTCGAACCGAAGCAGCCCCCGGCGCCTGCCGTCGCGCCGCCGCCCGTCGCGCCGCCTCCCGCCCACGCCCCGGCCGGCCCGTCCCCCGTCGGCGCCTTCCTCGGGCGTACGTTCCGCGGCGACTGGGCCGGGTCCGCGGGGGCCGCGCTCTGGCCGGTCGCGCTGCTGATGATCGCGGCCGTGTCGCTGGCCATCCCCTCGTACGGGCAGGACGACGACGCCGTCGTCGGATTCACCGACCGGATGCGGATCGCGCTCGCGCTGCTGCTCCAATCGGTCGGCGGCGGCTTCGAGTTGTCGGGCCGTGAGGACCGGCCGGACTTCGGTGGCTCCGGCGGCTCCGGCGGTCTGGGGGTGGGGTCGGACACGTCCGGCTCCGCGCTCGAAGGCTCGGCGGCCCTGCACTCCGTCCCGCTGACCGTGACCGTGCTCTGGATCCTGGCGCTCTTCATCGGCGTACGGGTGCTGCGCAACCGCCTCGTGGCACGGGGCGCGGTCCAAGGCGGCGGGACCGCGGGACTCGAAGCGGCCCTCCGCGTCGCCCTGTTGGTGACCGCGGGCGTCCTCGCCCTCGCGCTCTTCGCGCAGCCCGAGATCGAGGGGATCGAACTGTCGTCGTCCCCGGTGCTCGCCGCGCTGGGGGCGCTGGTGCTCGGACTCGCCGTCTCCTGCGCGGTGTTGCACCGGCCCGGCCTGGCGCACTGGGTCGCCGCGCGCCCCGGCGCGCAGGCCGCCCTGCGGGCCACCGGCGCCGCGCTGCGCGCCCTCGTCGTCGTCCTCGCGCTCTGTTCCGTCGTCGCCTTCATCAGCCTCACCCAGATCGACGACCTGGCCGAACTCACCGACCTCGACGACAGCGACATCTCGCCGCTCCTCGTCGCCCTGCTCGTCCTGCCGAATCTCGCGGTCACGGCACTCGGCATCGGCTGGGGCGCGGCCGCGGAGGGGTCGGTGAGCGGTAGCAGCTCGATGTACGGGAGCGGGAACGAGAGCGGCTCGTTCGGCCTCTCCGAACTGGGCGACGTCACCAACGACTGGGCAATCGTGGGGGCGTTGGCGCTCGGTCTGGTCTGTGCGCTGACCCTGGGCGTGACCGCGGCGCGGCGCTGCGCGGGCCGGGGCGAGGCCCTGCTCGCCGGTGGTGTCTTCTTCGGGCTCGTCCTGCTGCTCGCCGGGTTCAGCGGCATCGGCGTCGAGCTGTCCGGCCGGGCCTTCGACGGCGGGTCGGGGTTCGGCGAGTCCGGCAGTGGGGGCAGCGGCAGCGTGGAGGTGGGGCTCGCGGTCGCGGAGGTGCTGCTGTTCGGGCTGCTGTGGATCGTCCCCGCGGTGCTGATCGGCCCGTATCTGCTGCGGATGGCGGGGCAGCGGGGCGGCGTTGGCATGCCAGGAGCCGCATCCGCGCCGGGAGCCGGAGCCTCACTCGTACCCGCGTACGCGCCGCCCGGCACGCCGCCGGTGCCGGGGATGCCCGCGGGACCGCCGACCGCGGCCCCCGCCTCCGACGCACCCGCACCCGCCGTCCCCCTCGCCGAACAGCCGACGTCCGACGCGGTCGGCGCGATCGGCACGCCCGGCACGCCTGTCGCGCCCGGCGCGCCCCCCTCCGGCACGGCCGCCCCGTCGTACGCCTACCCCCACCCCCAGAGCGCCGCCGCCCCCGCCTACGCCCCGCACCCCGTCCACATCGGTCACCAGCCTCCCGCCGCCACCTCGCGCGGGCGGGCCGGGATCTGGGTCGCCACGCTCACCGTCGCCTTCGTCGTCGGAGGCGGCGCGACGGCCGGGATCCTGCTCTGGCAGGACACCGGGGACGACAAGGCGGACGGAGCGGGCAAGGACGACCGGCCCGCGGTCAGCCGGTCCGAGGCCCCGAGTGCGGCTCCGAGCCCGGTGGCATCGCCGTCGCCGAGTCCGGAGCCGAGCGGCAGCGACGGCCGCGACGTCACCGGCGCGTCGGACACCCCCGCAGGAACCGACCGGGTGACCGACCAGGAGGGCTTCTCCTTCGCGGTGCCCGAGGGCTGGACCCGCCAGTCCGTGAACCCCGAGCGACCGGGTCAGATCACGTACGCGGGACCGACCGGGCGGGAGGAGTTCCTCGTCGGCGTCGTGACGGACGCGCCGTACACCTCGTACGAGAACTTCAAGAACATCGAGAAGCACACCAAATCCGCGCCGGACAAGTCGGACTACGACCGGGTCCGGCTGACGGAGAACACCTTCCAGGGACAGGACGGCGCGATCTGGGAGTACACGTACACCGACGCGTCGGGCCGCCCGATCCACGCGCTCAACCAGAGCTACATCGCCCAGAACGGTACGGAGTACGCGATCCAGCTGTCCTGGCGCGAGGACTTCTGGCCGGCGGACGAGGGCGCGAGGACGCACAGGACGGCCCTGGAGACCTGGCGCCTGACGGACTGACGACGGCCCCGGCCCCGCCCCGGACGTACTGCCGGGCTCCCGGGCTACCGGACTCCCGGTCTCCAGGACTTCCGGACTCCCGGAGACCGGGGCGGGGCCACCACCAGCCGTGCTGCAGCCTTGCTACAGCGTGAGGCGGAAGCAGTGGGCCGTCTGCCGCGATGCCTCGTCGCCGGGAATCCGCGGGGGAGTGGTGAACGACTCGGCGAGCTCCATGCCGAGCTTGCGGGTCACCGCGATGGAGCGTGCGTTGCCCTCGGCGACGATCGCCACCACGCTCGGCACGCCCGCCGCGCGCACCCGTTCGACCGTGGCCAGGGCGGCCGCCGTCGCGTACCCCTTGCCCCAGGCCGTGCGGGCGAGCCGCCAGCCGATCTCGATCTCGCCCGTCGGGCCCCAGTCCCGTGGCCAGGGCTGGGCGCCCGTGAAGCCGATCGGCTCGTCGTCGGCGTCGAGCAGGGTCCACAGGCAGTAGCCGAGTTCGGCGTCGTGTCTGCGCTGGCGGGCGGTGAGTTCCTCGTACATGGAGAGCTCGGCGGACGAGCCGCCGAAGAACTCCATGACCTCCGGGTCGTCGAAGAGCCGGTGCCAGACGGCGGCGTCCTCGTGGGTGGGGACGCGCAGCCGCACGTCGGGGAGGTTCGGCGCGGGCAGGGTGTCGGTCCGGTCGGTCACGTGTGGCCCTTCGGCTGGCTGATCAGTACCGCCTCATAGACTGCCCATATCCCGTGCCGGTCGGCACACAGATTTCGAGCCTTGGGGAGAACCCGCCGTGACCGAGCCCCTCTCCGAACACACAGCGGACGTAATCGTCGTCGGAGCCGGACCTGCCGGTTCGACGACGGCGTACTACCTGGCGAAGGCCGGACTCGACGTACTCCTTCTGGAGAAGACCGCGTTCCCACGGGAAAAGGTCTGCGGAGACGGACTCACCCCCCGCGCCACCAAGCAGCTGGTGTCCATGGGGATCGACATCTCCGAAGAGGCGGGCTGGCTGCGGAACAAGGGCCTGCGCATCATCGGCGGCGGGGTGCGGCTCCAGCTCGACTGGCCGGAACTCGCCTCTTACCCCGACTACGGCCTCGTACGTAAGCGCGACGACTTCGACGAGCAGCTGGCCCGGCAGGCGCAGAAGGCGGGCGCGCGCCTGTACGAGCGGTGCAACGTAGGCGAGCCGGTCATCGACGACCGGACCGGCCGCATCACCGGCGTGCACGCCAAGATGGGCGAGGAGAAGACGCCCGTCACCTTCCACGCCCCGCTCGTCGTCGCGGCCGACGGCAACTCCTCGCGGATCTCGCTCGCCATGGGCCTGCACCGCCGCGAGGACCGCCCGATGGGCGTGGCCGTCCGTACGTACTTCACCTCGCCCCGCCACGACGACGACTACCTGGAGTCCTGGCTGGAACTGTGGGACCGCCGCGGGCCCGGCGAGGACCGGCTGCTGCCCGGCTACGGCTGGGTCTTCGGCATGGGCGACGGCACGTCCAACGTCGGCCTCGGCATCCTCAACTCCTCCAAGTCGTTCCGCGAGCTGGACTGGCGCGAGGTCCTCAAGGCGTGGTGCGCCTCGATGCCGGAGGACTGGGGCTACACCCCGGAGAACATGACGACGCCGATCCGCGGCGCCGCGCTGCCGATGGCGTTCAACCGTCAGCCGCACTACACCAAGGGCCTGATGCTCGTCGGCGACGCGGGCGGCCTGGTGAACCCCTTCAACGGCGAGGGCATCGCGTACGCCATGGAGTCCGGCCAGATCGCGGCGGACGTCATCGTGCAGGCACACGCGCGTGCCACCCCCGCCCAGCGCGAACTGGCACTCCAGAACTACCCGAAGACGCTCAAGGAGACCTACGGCGGCTACTACACGCTGGGCCGCGCCTTCGTGAAGCTCATCGGCAACCCGAAGGTCATGAAGATCGCCACCCAGCGCGGCCTGACCCACCCCATCCTGATGAGGTTCACGCTGAAGATGCTGGCGAACCTGACGGACCCCACGGGCGGCGACGCGATGGACCGCATCATCAACGGCCTGAGCAAGGTGGCACCGAAGGCGTGAGCGTCGGGGGGCGCCGCGCACGGCTCCGGGGCGCCCCCGCGATGTCACCTCACCAGGAGGGCGCCGCGGCACTGGTCGGAGCCATGGTGCCCGGTTTGCCCCACCCGTCGGTTTCGGGGCAGGCTGGCCGCATGATTTTCATCGCCGTCAAGTTCACCGTCCGCCCCGAGCACAGCGACAGCTGGATCGAGCGGACCGCCGCATTCACCGCCGCCACGCGCGCGGAGCCGGGCAACGTCTTCTTCGAGTGGTCCCGCTCCGTCGAGGACCCGAACCAGTTCGTGCTCCTGGAGGCCTTCGCCGACGGGGACGCGGGCGCCGCGCACGTCAACTCCGACCACTTCAAGGCAGGCCTGGAGACGATGGGCGGGCTCATCGCCTCCGTGCCGCAGATCGTGAACACCGAGATCGAGGGCACCGGTTGGTCCGAGATGGCGGAGCTGAAGCCGAAGAACGCCTGACGAAGGCGTGAGGAACGCCTGAGAAGCCCTCTCAGGACACGTCAAGGGCCGGAACCCCTCCAGGGGGGTTCCGGCCCTTGGTCGTAGCTCTAAGGGGCCGTCAGAGGACGCGCACGGCGCCCGAGGCCGGGTAACCCGACAGGTCCTGGATGACAACGCCCTTGCCGGGGTTGGCGGCGTCCAGGTACTGGCCGTTACCGATGTACACACCCACGTGGTACGCCGAGCCCTTGCCACCCCAGTAGAGGATGTCGCCGACCTGCAGGTTCGAGGTGCCGACCTCGGTGCCCATGGTCGACTGGTCCTGCGAGACGCGCGGCAGGTCCACGCCCGCCTGCTTGAACGCGGCCTGCACGAGGCTGGAGCAGTCCCAGGCGTTCGGGCCCGAGGCGCCCATCACGTACGCGTCGCCGAGCTGGGCCTTGAGGAAGCTGATGACGCTGCCGACGCTGCCGCTGGCCGGGGCGGGCGCGTCCGAGGTGTCGGAGGCGGACTGCGTGGAGGCGGAGAGGGTGGTGCGCTCGGTGGAACGCGAGGCGCGCTCCTCCTCCGCCTTCTTCTTGGCGGCGGCGGCGGCCTTGGCCTTGCGCTCGGCTTCGGCCTTCTTCTCGGCCTTGGCCTGGTCTTCCTTGGCCTGCTTGGCGGCCTTGGCGGCGGCCGCGTCCTGCTCGGCGCGCGACTCGTAGGTGTCGGCGGCCTGCTGGGTGGCGGCTGCCGACTGCGCGATCTGGGCGGACAGATCGGTGGTGAGCGTGGGCATCTCGATGGTCTCGGACACCGGCTCGGCCGCGTTCGCCGTACCGGCCGCCGCGGCCACTGCCAGGGTGCTGAGGACGCCACCGGCAACTCCGGCGCGCAGGGCAATCTTCGAGGCGCTGCGACGGGGCTTCCGGTGGCTGGGTATGTGAGCGGTGTGGGACATGAGACCAACCGCTATCAGGGACTCACGGTTCCCTTCAAGAAACGTGTGCTGCGCCACAGTTGCCGTTCTCGGGTTTGAATCCCGGGCGTGTCGCTCTTTATTGACGCCGTAACGGGCAATGCGGACAGGGCTGATCACGCCTGTGATCATGGGTTTTCTGCGATACGCCCGAATTGCCCACGGTCTACCACCCGTTGAGTCCGTTGGCCAAGCCCGGCTTATTCGGCAGGGGTACCTCTGTGGCACAGGTCACACGGCGACCCCTTGGGGATCTTCCTGAGATCTCGCTGAGACATCCCTGAGATCTCCCGCGGTTTCCGCCGCGGCCGCCCGTGCGCGTGAGGGGTGTGCGAGGGGTGGAGAAGGGGTGCCCGTCGCGTGCGTCGTCCGGAGCGAGCTCGGGGTGGGCTCGGGGTGGGCTCGGGGTGCTCGTGAATCCGCGCACGCGTCCGCATCCGTCCACATCCGTCCGCGCCTCTGCCGCCAAAGTGTGAACGCGGCTCCCCTATCAAGCGACGGCGTCCAGCGCCAATTTGCGTGCAGGCGCCACCGCTTGATAGAGCGCCACCTCTTCGACCAGCGACGACGTGTCGAGATGTCACCTCTAGTGATCACTCAGGCGCTTCGCGTACGAAGATCACCGCTCATCCGACTTCATGATCCTTCGTCAGGTGGTGGAGATCACAAAGCCGTTGTCGCACCCCGTGTCGCAGATCACAGACCGGCGGGCATAAGATGCGGGGCAGTTGGGCTTGTGACCTGCTTCACATGTAAGCGATCTTCGATGGGGAGCGGGACTCGGTCCGACGTAACCGCCAACAGTCAGTGCCGACTGAGAGGAGCGAGGAGCGTGAATGCCTATGCGCCCATCCTCGTGCTGGGAGCCCTCGGGGCAGGCTTTGCGATCTTCTCCGTGGTCATGGCCACGCTTATCGGTCCAAAGCGGTACAACCGCGCGAGGCTAGAGGCCTATGAGTGCGGCATCGAGCCGACGCCGACGCCGGCCGGCGGCGGGCGATTCCCCATCAAGTACTACCTGACGGCGATGCTCTTCATCGTCTTCGACATCGAGATCGTCTTCCTCTATCCCTGGGCCGTCACCTTCGACGCGCTGGGGATTTTCGGGCTCGTGGAGATGCTGCTCTTCGTGCTCACCGTCTTTGTCGCCTACGCGTACGTCTGGCGGCGCGGCGGCCTGGAATGGGACTAAGGGTCTGAGGGGTCAAAGAGCATGGGACTCGAAGAGAAACTGCCGAGCGGATTTCTGCTGACCACCGTCGAGCAGGCCGCGGGCTGGATGCGGAAGTCGTCCGTCTTCCCCGCCACGTTCGGCCTCGCGTGCTGCGCCATCGAGATGATGACGACCGGCGCCGGGCGGTACGACATGGCGCGCTTCGGCATGGAGGTCTTCCGCGGTTCACCGCGCCAGGCCGACCTGATGATCGTGGCAGGCCGGGTGAGCCAGAAGATGGCGCCGGTGCTGCGGCAGGTCTATGACCAGATGCCGAATCCCAAGTGGGTGATTTCCATGGGGGTTTGCGCTTCATCGGGCGGAATGTTCAACAATTACGCGATTGTGCAGGGTGTGGACCACGTCATCCCGGTCGACATCTATTTGCCCGGTTGTCCGCCGCGCCCCGAGATGCTGCTGGACGCGATCCTCAAGCTCCACCAGAAGATCCAGGACACCAAGCTCGGCGTGAACGCGGAAGAAGCGGCCCGTGAGGCGGAGGAGGCGGCCCTCAAGGCGCTCCCCACCATTGAGATGAAGGGGCTGCTGCGGTGAGCGACGCGCACGACGAGCACCCGAACGGTAACGGCGTACCGGCCCCACGCGACGCGGCCGGCGAGGTCATCGGCGTCCGCAGGGGCATGTTCGGTGCCGACGACGGCGGGGACACCTCCGGCTACGGCGGGCTCGTCAGGACCATCACGCTGCCCGGCGCGACCTCGCGCCCCTACGGCGGCTGGTTCGACGAGACCGCGGACGAACTGGAGGGGGCCCTGGAGGAGCAGGGCCTCGTCCCGGAGAACGCGATCGAGAAGACGGTCGTCGACCGCGGCGAAGTCACCTTCCACATCGCGCGCGAGCACCTGGTGCGCGTCGCGCGGACCCTGCGCGACGACCCGGCCCTGCGCTTCGAGCTCTGCACGGGCGTCAGCGGGGTGCACCTCCCCGGCGACAAGGGCCGCGAGCTGCACGCCGTCTACCACCTGCGCTCGATCACCCACAACCGGCTGATCCGGCTGGAGGTCACCGCCCCCGACGCGGACCCGCACGTGCCCTCGCTGGTCGAGGTCTATCCGACCAACGACTGGCACGAGCGCGAGGCGTACGACTTCTTCGGCCTGATCTTCGACGGCCACCCGGCGCTCACGCGGATCATGATGCCGGACGACTGGCAGGGGTTCCCGCAGCGCAAGGACTACCCCCTCGGCGGCATCCCCGTCGAATACAAGGGCGCCCAGATCCCGGCTCCGGACCAGCGGAGGTCGTACAGCTGATGTCCACTTCACAGGGCACTTCCCACGCTTCGCCCCGCGAGACGACCGAGGGGACCGTATATACGGTCACCGGCGGCGACTGGGACGAGGTCGTCCGGTCCGCCGCCAAGTCCGACGACGAGCGCATCATCGTCAACATGGGCCCGCAGCACCCGTCCACGCACGGTGTGCTCCGGCTCATCCTGGAGATCGACGGCGAGACGGTCACCGAGGCCCGCTGCGGCATCGGCTATCTGCACACGGGCATCGAGAAGAACCTCGAGTACCGCACGTGGACGCAGGGCACGACGTTCGTCACGCGCATGGACTACCTGACGCCGTTCTTCAACGAGACGGCGTACTGCCTCGGGGTCGAGAAGCTCCTCGGCATCGAGGAGCAGATCCCGGACCGCGCCTCGGTCATCCGCGTGCTCCTCATGGAGCTCAACCGCCTCTCCTCGCACCTGGTGTGCATCGCCACCGGCGGCATGGAGCTCGGCGCGACGACGATCATGATCTACGGCTTCCGGGATCGTGAACTCGTTCTCGATCTCTTCGAGCTGATCACCGGCCTGCGGATGAACCACGCGTACGTCCGGCCCGGCGGACTCGCCCAGGACCTGCCGCCGGGCGCGGTGGACCAGCTGCGCGAGTTCGTGAAGACGATGAGGAAGAACCTCCCCGAGTACGACAAGCTCGCCACCGGGAACCCCATCTTCAAGGCCCGCATGCAGGACGTCGGCTACCTCGACCTCGCCGGCTGCATGGCGCTCGGCGCCACGGGCCCGGTCCTGCGCTCCGCCGGCCTCCCGCACGACCTGCGCAAGACACAGCCCTACTGCGGTTACGAGAACTACGACTTCGACGTCCCGACCGCCGACACCTGCGACTCCTACGGGCGCTTCCTGATCCGCCTGGAGGAGATGCGGCAGTCGCTGCACATCATCGAGCAGTGCGTGGACCGGCTCGCCCCCGGCCCGGTCATGGTCGAGGACAAGAAGATCGCCTGGCCCGCCCAGCTGGCCCTCGGCCCGGACGGACTCGGCAACTCGCTCGACCACATCAAGAAGATCATGGGCACCTCCATGGAGTCCCTCATCCACCACTTCAAGCTGGTGACCGAGGGGTTCCGGGTCCCGCCGGGCCAGACGTACACCGCGGTCGAGTCGCCCAAGGGCGAACTCGGCGTGCACGTCGTCTCCGACGGCGGCACCCGCCCCTACCGGGTCCACTTCCGCGACCCGTCCTTCACCAACCTGCAGGCCATGGCGGCGATGTGCGAAGGCGGCCAGGTCGCTGACGTCATCGTCGCCGTCGCGTCCATCGACCCCGTGATGGGAGGCGTCGACCGGTGACCAGCACCCCTTCCGAGCAGGGCGCGGGCGTCAGCCTCGGCATGCCCCAACTCCCCGCCCCCGACTACCCGGCCGACGTGCGGGCCAGGCTGGAGGTGGACGCCAAGGACGTCATCGCCCGCTACCCCGACTCCCGCTCCGCGCTCCTGCCCCTGCTGCACCTCGTGCAGTCCGAAGAGGGCCATGTCACGCGCACGGGCATGCGGTTCTGCGCCGAGCTCCTTGGCCTGACCACGGCCGAGGTCACGGCCGTCGCGACCTTCTACACCATGTACCGGCGCAAGCCCTCCGGTGATTACCAGGTCGGCGTCTGCACCAACACGCTGTGCGCCGTCATGGGCGGCGACGCGATCTTCGACGAGCTCAAGCAGCACCTCGGCGTCGGAGACGACGGGGCCGATATGACGACCGCGGACGGCAAGATCACGCTTGAGCACATCGAGTGCAACGCGGCCTGCGACTTCGCCCCCGTGGTGATGGTCAACTGGGAGTTCTTCGACAACCAGACCCCCGAGTCCGCCAAGCGGCTCGTCGACGACCTGCGCGCGGGCGCACCGGTCGCCCCCACGCGCGGGGCGCCGCTCTGCACGTACAAGGAGACCGCCCGGATCCTGGCCGGCTTCCCCGACGAGCGCCCCGGCGCCGTCGAGGCGACCGGTGGCGCGGGGCCCGCCTCGCTGATCGGCCTGCGCCTGGCCAAGGGCGAACTGCCGCAGCCACGCGTGGTCCACCCGCGCACGGGAGGCCCGCAGGACCAGACGCCCCCCGAACACCTCAGCTCGCACGACGCACCGCAGCAGACCTCGGCATCCGACCCGGCGCACCCGGCAGGACCGACCGCCGAGGAGGGGGAGTGATGACCTTGGCAGCCGAGATCAACAACGAGACCAGCCCGGAGAAGCTCCTCGCACCGGTCCTCTCGGCCTTCTGGGACGAGGAGAAGTCCTGGACGCTGGAGACCTACCGGCGGCACGAGGGGTACGAAGGGCTGCGCAAGGCGCTCGCCATGGACCCCGACGACCTCATCGCGTACGTGAAGGACTCCGGGCTCCGGGGCCGGGGCGGCGCGGGGTTCCCCACCGGGATGAAGTGGCAGTTCATCCCGCAGGGCGACGGCAAACCGCACTATCTGGTTGTCAATGCCGACGAATCGGAGCCGGGGACCTGCAAGGACATCCCGCTCCTCTTCGCGAACCCGCATTCCCTCATCGAGGGGATCGTGATCGCGTGCTACGCGATCCGTTCGTCGCATGCCTTCATCTATCTGCGGGGTGAAGTCGTCCCCGTACTGCGGCGGTTGCACGAGGCCGTCCGCGAGGCCTACGCGGCGGGCTACCTCGGGAAGAACGTGCTGGGCAGCGGGCTCGATCTGGAACTCACCGTGCACGCGGGCGCGGGCGCGTACATCTGTGGTGAGGAGACCGCGCTGCTCGACTCGCTCGAAGGCCGCCGTGGTCAACCGCGACTGCGTCCCCCCTTCCCTGCGGTCGCGGGCCTCTACGCGTGCCCCACTGTGGTGAACAACGTCGAGTCCATCGCATCCGTTCCCGCGATCCTCAACCGCGGAAAAGACTGGTTCAAGGCGATGGGCACCGAGAAGTCGCCCGGCTTCACCCTCTACTCGCTGAGCGGGCACGTCACCAGCCCCGGTCAGTACGAGGCGCCGCTCGGCATCACGCTGCGCCAGCTGCTCGACATGAGCGGCGGCATGCGGGCCGGGCACCGGCTCAAGTTCTGGACCCCGGGCGGCTCCTCGACCCCGATGTTCACCGACGAGCACCTCGACGTCCCCCTCGACTACGAGGGCGTCGGCGCCGCCGGATCGATGCTCGGCACGAAGGCGCTGCAGTGCTTCGACGAGACGACGTGCGTCGTGCGGGCCGTCACCCGCTGGACCGAGTTCTACGCCCACGAGTCCTGCGGCAAATGCACACCCTGCCGTGAAGGGACGTACTGGCTGGTGCAGTTGCTCCGCGACATCGAGGCCGGCAAGGGCGTCATGGCGGACCTGGAGAAGCTGAACGACATCGCCGACAACATCAACGGCAAGTCCTTCTGCGCCCTGGGCGACGGCGCGGCCTCGCCGATCTTCTCCTCCCTCACGTACTTCCGCGAGGAGTACGAGCGGCACATCACCGGCAAGGGCTGCCCCTTCGACCCGGCCAAGTCGACTCTCTGGGCCGACCGGCCCGCTGAAAGCGCGCAGGTGAACGCATGACAGTGACCACCAACAACGCCGCCTCCGGGGGCGCGGAGGCGGCGGTTCCGCCCGAGGACCTCGTCTCGCTGACCATCGACGGCATCGAGATCAGCGTCCCCAAGGGGACGCTGGTGATCCGGGCCGCCGAACTGCTCGGCATCGAGATCCCCCGGTTCTGCGACCACCCGCTGCTCGATCCGGCGGGCGCCTGCCGCCAGTGCATCGTCGAGGTGGAGGGCCAGCGCAAGCCGATGGCGTCCTGCACCATCACGTGCACCGACGGCATGGTCGTGAAGTCGCAGCTGACCTCGCCCGTCGCGGAGAAGTCGCAGCGCGGCGTGATGGAGCTGCTGCTCATCAACCACCCGCTGGACTGCCCGGTCTGCGACAAGGGCGGCGAGTGCCCGCTGCAGAACCAGGCGATGCAGGTCGGCGACGCGGACACCCGCTTCGAGGGCAAGAAGCGGACGTACGAGAAGCCGGTGCCGATCTCGACGCAAGTGCTGCTCGACCGCGAGCGGTGCGTGCTCTGCGCGCGCTGCACCCGGTTCAGCAACCAGGTCGCGGGCGACCCGATGATCGAGCTCATCGAGCGCGGCGCCCTCCAGCAGGTCGGCACCGGTGAGGGCGACCCCTTCGAGTCGTACTTCTCCGGGAACACCATCCAGATCTGCCCGGTCGGCGCGCTGACCTCGGCGGCGTATCGCTTCCGCTCCCGCCCCTTCGACCTGGTGTCGTCGCCCTCGGTGTGCGAGCACTGCTCGGGCGGCTGCGCGACGCGCACGGACCACCGGCGCGGCAAGGTCATGCGGCGGCTCGCGGCGGACGACCCCGAGGTCAACGAGGAGTGGATGTGCGACAAGGGGCGCTTCGGCTTCCGGTACGCACAGCGTCCCGACCGGCTGACCACCCCCCTGGTGCGCAACGCCTCGACGGGTGATCTTGAGCCCGCCAGCTGGCCCGAGGCCCTGGAGGCCGCGGCCCGCGGTCTCGCCGCCGCGCGCGGCCGGGCCGGGGTCCTCACCGGCGGCCGCCTCACCGTGGAAGACGCCTACGCGTACAGCAAGTACGCGCGCGTGGCGCTCGCCACGAACGACATCGACTTCCGCGCGCGCGTGCACAGCAGCGAGGAGGCCGACTTCCTCGCGGCCAAGGTGGCCGGACGGGGCCGGGACCTCGACGGGAGCGGCGTCACGTACGCCTTCCTGGAGAAGGCCCCCGCCGTCCTGCTCGCCGGGTTCGAGTCCGAGGAGGAGGCGCCCGGCGTCTTCCTGAGGCTGCGCAAGGCCTGGCGCAAGCACGGTCAGCGCACCTTCTGCCTCGCGACGTTCGCGACCCGCGGCCTGGAGAAGGCGGGCGGCACGCTGCTGCCCGCGGCGCCGGGCACCGAGACCGAGTGGCTGGACGCGCTCGCCGCGGGTGTCGGCCTGGAGGGCGCGGGGCCCGAGGCGGCCGAGGCGCTGCGCGCCGAGGGTGCCGTCATCGTCGTCGGCGAGCGGCTCGCGGCCGTGCCCGGTGGGCTCACCGCCGCCGTCCGGGCCGCCTCCGCGACCGGCGCCCGGCTGGTGTGGATCCCGCGCAGGGCGGGCGAGCGCGCCGCCATCGAGGCGGGCGCCCTGCCCTCGCTGCTGCCCGGCGGCCGGCCGGCCACCGACCCGCGCGCGCGGGAAGAGGTCGCGGGCGCCTGGGGTATCGCCGAACTCCCGCACCGCTTCGGCCGCGACACCGGTCAGATCGTCGAGGCCGCCGCGACCGGCGAGCTCGGCGCCCTCCTGGTGGCGGGCGTCGAGGTCGCCGACCTGCCCGATCCCGCGCGCGCACGCGAGGCGCTCGACGAGGTCGGCTTCCTGGTCTCGCTGGAGCTGCGGCCCAGCGAGGTGACGGAGCGGGCCGACGTGGTCCTGCCGGTGGCCGCGGTCGCGGAGAAGCCGGGCACCTTCCTCAACTGGGAGGGCCGGGTACGGATGTTCGACGCCGCGCTGAAGCCGGACCAGCTGACGCACAGGCCGGCGCCCACCGACGCGCGCGTGCTGCACATGCTGGCCGACGCCGGGGACATCCACCTCGGCCTGCCCGACCTGGTGACGCTCCGCCGCGAGCTGGACCGGCTAGGCGGCTGGGACGGGCCGCACGCGACGGAACCCCTTGAGACCGGCGCCCAGCCGCCGCGGCCCGCCGCCGGGGAGGCCGTTCTCGCGGGGCACCGGCTGCTGCTCGACCAGGGCCGCCTGCAGGACGGCGACGAGGCACTGGCCGGCACCCGGCACGCCGCCCACGCGCGCGTGTCCGCCGCCACCGCGGCCGAGGCGGGCGTGCGGGACGGCGCCCCGCTCACCGTCGCGGGACCGGCCGGTACGACCGAACTCCCGCTCCGGATCACGGAGATGCCCGACCGGGTGGTCTGGCTGCCGCTGAACTCGGCCGGGGGAGGCGTCATGTCGGACACCGGCGCGCGCCCCGGCGATCTCGTCCGCATCGGCCCGGCGGTCCCGCCGGAGCCCACCGAGGCCCCGGAGGTGACGTCGTGACGCACACGCTGGTGCCGCTTGCGGCGGAAGACCTGTCCATGTTCGGCCGCGACCCCTGGTGGCTGGTCGCCTTCAAGGCGGTCTTCTGCTTCGCGTTCCTGATGGTGACGGTCCTCTTCGCCATCGTGTGGGAGCGCAAGGTCGTCGCCTGGATGCAGCTGCGCATCGGCCCCAACCGGAACGGTCCCTGGGGTCTGCTGCAGTCCCTCGCGGACGGCGTCAAGCTGATGCTCAAGGAAGACGTGATCGTCAAGCGCGCGGACAAGGTGGTCTACGTCCTCGCCCCGGTCGTCGCCGCGATCCCGGCCTTCATGGCGATCGCGGTGATCCCCTTCGGGCCCGCGGGCAACGAAGTCTCGATCTTCGGCCACCGCACCACGATGCAGCTCACCGACCTGCCGATCGCGATGCTCTACATCCTCGCGGTCGCCTCCGTCGGCATCTACGGGATCGTCCTCGCGGGCTGGAGCTCCGGATCCACGTATCCGCTCCTCGGCGGCCTGCGCTCCTGCGCGCAGATGATCTCCTACGAGATCGCGATGGGCGCGGCCTTCGCCTCGGTCTTCCTCTACTCCGGGTCGATGTCGACCTCGGCGATCGTGGAGGCGCAGGCGGACCGCTGGTACATCCTGCTGCTGCCCGTCTCGTTCATCATCTACATCGTGACGATGGTCGGCGAGACCAACCGCGCGCCGTTCGACATGCCGGAGTCCGAGGGTGACCTCGTCGGTGGCTTCAACACCGAGTACTCCTCCATCAAGTTCGCGATGTTCATGCTCGCCGAGTACGTCAACATGGTCACCGTCTCGGCGGTCTCGACCACGCTCTTCCTCGGCGGCTGGCGGGCCCCGTACCCGATCAGCACCTTCTGGGAGGGCGCGAACCACGGCTGGTGGCCGATGCTCTGGTTCGTGATCAAGGTTCAGCTGCTGCTGTTCTTCTTCATCTGGCTGCGCGGCTCGCTGCCCCGCGTCCGCTACGACCAGCTGATGAAGCTCGGCTGGAAGGTCCTGATCCCGGTCTCGGTCGTCTGGCTGATGCTCGTCGCCACGATCAGGGCGATGCGGAACGAGGACTACGAGTTCACCTCGATCGCGCTCTACGGCGGCGGCGGGATCATCGCGCTGCTGTTGCTCTCCGTGGTCGTGGACATCTTCCGCGACAAGCGCGACAAGGAAACCGTCGACGATGAGGAGCCGACCGCCTTCGACCCGATGGCAGGCGGATTCCCCGTGCCTCCGCTGCCCGGACAGAGCCTGCCACCCGTGCCGCGCCGACGCTCGCGCCAGGAGCGGGAGCTGATTGTCAGTGGCGGACCGGATACTCAAAGTGACGGAACCCGAACTGAGGGAAAGGAGGCGTCCGATGGCTGAGTCGCACCAGGAGTCACCCGAATCGAACCAATCGAAGCAGGGGTTCCAGAACCCCGTCGCGGGCTTCGGCGTGACCTTCAAGGCCATGTTCAAGAAGCGGCTGACCGAGCAGTATCCGGAGCAGCAGAAGACCACTGCTCCCCGCTTCCACGGCAGGCACCAGCTGAACCGCCATCCGGACGGCCTGGAGAAGTGCGTCGGCTGTGAGCTCTGCGCCTGGGCCTGTCCCGCGGACGCCATCTATGTGGAGGGCGCGGACAACACGGACGAGGAGCGGTACTCGCCCGGCGAGCGGTACGGCCGCGTCTACCAGATCAACTACGCCCGCTGCATCCTGTGCGGACTGTGCATCGAGGCGTGCCCCACGCGCGCGCTGACGATGACGAACCAATTCGAGCTGGCCGACACCAGCCGCCAGAACCTCATCTACACCAAGGAGCAACTGCTCGCCGGTCTTGAGGAGGGCATGGTCGACAGCCCGCACTCGATCTTCCCCGGGACGGACGAGCAGGACTACTACCGAGGTCTGGTGACCGAGGCGGCGCCCGGGACGGTCCCCCAAGTCGCCTACTCCAAGGGGGAGACGCCCCAGGAGGCGGCCTCGGACTTCGGGGACGGCGAGCCGGCGTCGGAGCAGGTGATCGGTCGATGACGCAGCTCGCCGCCTACTCCACCTCCACCGGCGAGGCCTTCCAGTTCTGGGTGCTCGGCACGGTCGCCGTGATCGGCGCCCTGTGCACCATCCTCATGAAGAAGGCCGTGCACAGCGCGCTCTGCCTGGCCGGGACCATGATCATCCTCGCGGTGTTCTACCTCGCCAACGGCGCGTACTTCCTGGGCATCGTCCAGATCGTCGTCTACACCGGCGCGATCATGATGCTCTTCCTCTTCGTGGTCATGCTCGTCGGCGTCACCGCCGCCGACTCCCTGACCGAGACCATCAAGGGCCAGCGCTGGCTCGCCCTGCTCTGCGGCCTCGGCTTCGCGGTGCTGCTCTTCGCCGGCATCGGGAACGCGTCGATGAAGGAGTTCAACGGCCTCGGCAAGGCGAACTCGAGCGGCAACGTGGAGGGTCTCGCACAGCTCATCTTCACGAAGTACGTCTTCGCCTTCGAGATCACCGGCGCCCTGCTCATCACGGCCACGATCGGCGCGATGGTGCTCACCCACCGCGAGCGCACCGAGCGCGCCAAGACCCAGCGGGAACTGTCCGAGGAGCGCGTGCGCGAGGGCAAGCACCTGCCGCCGCTGCCCGCCCCCGGTGTGTACGCCCGGCACAACGCCGTGGACATCGCGGGCCTGCTCCCCGACGGCACCCCGTCGGAGCTCACGGTCAACCAGACGCTCCGCGAGCGCGGCCAGATCCGTGACGTGTCGACCGAGGCGCTGGACGACCTGCGGGCGCTGGAGCAGCGCTCCACCGACCGCCTGGCCCGGACCGACCTGCGCCGCAGCGATACCGGGCGGACCGAGGAGGCGTCGAAGTGAACCCCGTCAACTACCTCTATCTCGCCGCGCTGTTGTTCACGATCGGCGCGACCGGCGTGCTCATCAGGCGGAACGCGATCGTGGTGTTCATGTGCATCGAGCTCATGCTCAACGCCTGCAACCTCGCGTTCGTCACCTTCTCCCGGATGCACGGCAACCTCGACGGCCAGATCATCGCGTTCTTCACGATGGTCGTCGCCGCCGCGGAGGTCGTGGTCGGGCTCGCGATCATCGTGTCGCTCTTCCGTTCCCGCCACTCGGCCTCGGTCGACGACGCCAGCCTGATGAAGCTGTAAGGGGCCGCAGGAACCGTGAATATGGAGAACCTGATTGCGCTGCTCGTCGCGGCGCCTCTGCTCGGAGCGGCCGTACTGCTGTGCGGCGGGCGGGCATTGGACCGCGTGGGCCACTGGCTCGGCACGCTGCTCGCGGCCGCCTCCTTCGTCGTCGGCGTCGTGCTGTTCACCGACATGCTGGGCAAGGGCGCCGAGGAGCGCTCGCTGTCGCAGCACCTGTTCAGCTGGGTTCCCGTCGAGGGCTTCCAGGCGGACGTCGCCTTCCAGCTCGACCAGCTGTCGATGACGTTCGTCCTGTTGATCTCCGGTGTGGGCACCCTGATCCACATCTACTCGATCGGGTACATGGAGCACGACGAGCGGCGCCGCCGCTTCTTCGGCTACCTGAACCTGTTCCTCGCGGCGATGCTCCTCCTGGTGCTCGCCGACAACTACCTGCTCCTGTACGTCGGGTGGGAGGGCGTCGGCCTCGCCTCGTACCTCCTGATCGGCTTCTGGCAGCACAAGCCCAGCGCGGCCACCGCCGCGAAGAAGGCCTTCCTGGTCAACCGGGTCGGCGACATGGGCCTGTCGATCGCCATCATGCTGATGTTCACCACCTTCGGGACCTTCGCCTTCGGGCCGGTTCTGGAGGCCACCGACCAGACCAGTGAGGGCAAGCTCACCGCCATCGGACTGATGCTGCTGCTCGCCGCGTGCGGCAAGTCCGCCCAGGTGCCGCTGCAGTCCTGGCTCGGCGACGCGATGGAGGGCCCGACCCCGGTCTCGGCCCTGATCCACGCGGCGACGATGGTGACCGCGGGCGTGTATCTGATCGTCCGCTCCGGCGAGATCTTCAACGCCGCCCCGGACGCGCAGCTCGTCGTCACCGTGGTGGGCGCGGTCACGCTCCTCTTCGGTGCGATCGTCGGTTGCGCGAAGGACGACATCAAGAAGGCCCTCGCCGGGTCGACGATGTCCCAGATCGGGTACATGATCCTGGCCGCGGGCCTCGGCCCCGTCGGCTACGTCTTCGCGATCATGCACCTGGTGACGCACGGCTTCTTCAAGGCCGGGCTCTTCCTCGGGGCCGGTTCGGTCATGCACGGCATGAACGACGAGGTCGACATGAGGAAGTACGGCGGCCTGCGCAAGTACATGCCGGTCACCTTCGTCACCTTCGGCCTCGGCTACCTCGCGATCATCGGCTTCCCCGGTCTGTCCGGCTTCTTCTCCAAGGACAAGATCATCGAGGCGGCGTTCGCCAAGGGCGGCACGGAGGGCTGGGTCCTCGGCTCGGTGGCGCTCCTGGGCGCGGCCATCACCGCGTACTACATGACGCGCGTGATGATCATGACCTTCTTCGGAGAGGAGCGGTGGCGCAACCGCCCGACCGCCTCCCCGGACCAGCCGGATGTCGAACCCGCCGCCGAACACCGCGGCGCGCACGACGAGCCCCACCCGCACGAGTCCCCGAAGTCCATGACCATCCCGATGATCGTGCTCGCCTTCGGGTCGGTGTTCGCGGGCGGCTTCTTCAGCATCGGCGACCGCTTCATGCACTGGCTGGAGCCGGTCACCCACCACGACCACGGCGACTCGCCGCTGAGCGCCACCACGGTCACGGGCGCCACCATGGTGGTCCTCGTCATCGGCGTCGCCCTCGCCTACGTGCAGTACGGCCGGCGGCCCGTCCCGGTCACCGCCCCGCGCGGCTCGCTGCTCACCCGGGCCGCCCGCCGCGACCTCCTCCAGGACGACTTCAACCACGTGGTCCTGGTCCGCGGCGGCGAGCACCTCACGCGGTCGCTGGTCTACGTCGACCACACCCTGGTCGACGGGGTCGTCAACGGCACGGCGGCCTCGGTCGGCGGCCTCTCCGGCCGGCTGCGCAAACTGCAGAACGGCTACGCCCGCTCCTACGCGGTCTCGATGTTCGGCGGCGCTGCGGTACTCATCGCCGCGACCCTGCTGATGAGGGCGGTCTGATACCGATGTCCTTTCCTCTCCTGACAGCGACGGCGGTCCTGCCCGCGGTCGGCGCGATCGCCACGGCAGCCGTTCCGGCCGCCCGGCGATCCGCCGCCAAGTGGCTCGCGCTGCTCGTCTCGCTCGCGACGCTCGCGCTCGCCGTGACCGTTCTCGTGCGCTTCGACCCGGACGGCGACCGCTATCAACTCACCGAATCCCGCGCCTGGATCGCGGACTTCGGAGTGCGGTACGAGCTCGGGGTCGACGGCATCGGGGTCGCCCTCATCGCGCTCACCGCGCTCCTGATGCCCTTCATCATCCTGGCGGGCTGGCACGACGCCGATCCTTCCCCAAACGCTCCACTTCGTTCGGGCAGGGGCGGCCCCGATGAGGCGAAGGCCCCCTATAAATGGCGGCCGACCCAGGGCTTCTTCGCCCTGATCCTGGCCGTCGAGGCGATGGTGATCATCTCCTTCGAGGCGACCGACGTCTTCCTCTTCTACGTCTTCTTCGAAGCCATGCTCATCCCGATGTACTTCCTCATCGGCGGCTTCGGAGACCGCGCCCACGCGGGCAGCGACGAGAACGCGTCGGCGCAGCGCTCGTACGCGGCCGTGAAGTTCCTCCTCTACAACCTTGTCGGCGGCCTCATCATGCTGGCCGCCGTGATCGGCCTCTATGTGGTCGCGGGGAACTTCTCGCTCCAGGAGATCGCCGAGGCGCGGGCCAACGGCACGCTCGACATGGCGACCAACACCGAGCGGTGGCTCTTCCTCGGCTTCTTCTTCGCCTTCGCGGTGAAGGCGCCGCTGTGGCCGCTGCACACCTGGCTGCCGAACGCGATGGGGGAGTCGACGGCCCCGGTCGCCGTACTGATCACGGCGGTCGTGGACAAGGTCGGCACGTTCGCGATGCTGCGGTTCTGCCTTGGGCTCTTCCCCGAGGCGAGCAAGTGGGCGACGCCGGTCATCCTCGTACTCGCGCTGATCAGCATCATCTACGGAGCACTGCTCGCGGTCGGCCAGCGCGACATCAAGCGCCTGGTGGCGTACGCGTCGATCTCGCACTTCGGGTTCATCGTCCTCGGCATCTTCGCGATGACCTCGCAGGGCCAGTCGGGCGCGACGCTCTACATGGTCAACCACGGCATCTCGACCGCCGCGCTGATGCTGGTCGCCGGCTTCCTGATCTCGCGGCGCGGCTCGCGGCTCATCGCCGACTACGGAGGGGTGCAGAAGGTGGCCCCGGTGCTCGCCGGCACCTTCCTGATCGGCGGCCTGGCCACCCTCTCGCTGCCCGGGCTCGCGCCGTTCGTGAGTGAATTCCTCGTCCTGGTCGGCGCGTTCGCGCGCTACCCCGTGGCCGGGATCATCGCGACGGCCGGCATCGTGCTCGCCGCGCTCTACACCCTCGTCCTCTACCAGCGGACGATGACGGGCCCCGTGAAGCCGGAGGTCTCGGCCATGCCGGACCTGCGCGTACGGGAACTGGTCGTCGTCGCACCGCTGATCGCGCTCCTGATCGGCCTCGGCGTGTACCCGAAGCCACTCACCGAGCTCGTGAACCCGGCGGTCAAGCACACGATGTCCGACGTACAGAAGAAGGACCCCAAGCCCGAGGTGGAGGCGGCCAAGTGAGCGCATCAGCCGTCCACAGCCTGTGGACAACGGCCGCCGATCCGATCGACAAGATCGACGCGCCCAACATCGAGTACGGACAGCTGTCGCCGACGTTGATCGTCATCGGCGCGGCCGTCCTCGGAGTGCTCATCGAAGCCTTCGTCCCCCGCAAGTCCCGCTACTATGTGCAGCTGTTCGTCTCCGTGGTCGCCCTGGCCGCCGCCTTCGCCGCGGTCGTCGGGCTCGCGGCCCGCGGCTTCGGCACGACCAAGGCGCAGGTCTCGGCGATGGGCGCGATCGCGGTCGACGGCCCCGCGCTCTTCCTGCAGGGCACCATTCTGCTCACCGGAATCGTCGCGATCTTCACCTTCGCGGAGCGCCGCCTCGACCCGGTGGCGCACGGAAACCGCGTCGACTCGTTCGTGGCGCAGGCCGGTTCCGTCCCCGGCAGCGAGAGCGAACAGGCCGCCGTCAAGGCCGGGTTCACCACCACCGAGGTGTTCCCGCTGGCGCTCTTCGCCATCGGCGGCATGCTCGTCTTCCCCGCGGCCAACGACCTCCTGACGCTCTTCATCGCGCTGGAAGTCTTCTCCCTGCCGCTGTACCTGCTCTGCGCGCTCGCCCGCCGCAAGCGCCTGATGTCGCAGGAAGCCGCCGTCAAGTACTTCCTCCTTGGCGCCTTCGCCTCGGCGTTCACGCTCTTCGGCATCGCGCTCCTCTACGGATACGCGGGTTCGGTGTCGTACGCGACGGTCGCGAACGTCGTCGAGGGCAACGTCAAGACCGTGGACCCGGCGCTCGCCGACACCATGGGCAACGACGCGCTGCTCCTGATCGGCGTCGCGATGGTGGTGATGGGGCTGCTCTTCAAGGTGGGCGCGGTGCCCTTCCACATGTGGACCCCGGACGTCTACCAGGGCGCCCCGACGCCGGTCACCGGCTTCATGGCGGCGGCGACGAAGGTGGCCGCGTTCGGCGCGCTCCTCCGTCTCCTCTACGTGGTGCTTCCGGGCCTGCGCTGGGACTGGCGTCCGGTCATGTGGGGCATCGCGGTCATCACGATGCTGGGCGGCGCGATCATCGCGATCACCCAGACCGACATCAAGCGGCTCCTCGCGTACTCCTCCATCGCGCACGCCGGCTTCATCCTCGCCGGTGTCATCGCCACCACCCCGGACGGCATCTCCTCCGTCCTCTTCTACCTGGCTGCCTACTCCTTCGTGACCATCGGCGCCTTCGCCGTCGTCACGCTGGTGCGGGACGCGGGCGGCGAGGCCACGCACCTGTCCAAGTGGGCGGGGCTCGGGCGGCGGTCCCCGCTGGTCGCCGCGGCCTTCGCGGTCTTCCTCCTCGCCTTCGCCGGCATCCCGCTGACCTCCGGGTTCGCCGGGAAGTTCGCGGTCTTCAAGGCGGCGGCGGAGGGCGGCGCGGGGCCGCTGGTCGTGGTCGGTGTGCTGTCGTCGGCGATCGCCGCCTTCTTCTACATCCGAGTGATCGTCCTGATGTTCTTCAGCGAGCCGAAGGCGGACGGCCCCACGGTCGCCGTGCCCTCGCCGCTGACGATGTCGGCGATCGGCGTGGGTGTCGCGGTGACGCTGGTCCTGGGCGTGGCCCCGCAGTACTTCCTGGACCTGGCGAACCAGGCGGGGGTCTTCGTCCGGTAGCCCGGCTTCTTCCGCACACGTGTCGCCGCCCGGCACCCCCAGAGTGGGGGCGCCGGGCGGCGGCCTGTGGATAACTGTCCGGGGTGTCGGCGGGGAGCCCTATCGTGGAGGCAGTGGTCGAGGCAGGACGTACGGCGGGGGACAGGGCGATGGATGGGACCGACAGCATGAGTGAGGTGACGGCGCCGGTATCGGTGCCGGGCGCGACGGCCGGCGGCGTGACGGAGAGCGATGCCCTGCGCACGCTCCACCGCATCTTCGGGTACGACGCCTTCCGCGGCGAGCAGGAACCGATCATCGAGCACGTGGTGGGCGGCGGCGACGCCGTCGTCCTCATGCCGACCGGCGGCGGCAAATCCCTCTGCTACCAGATCCCTGCCCTGGTCAGGCCGGGCACGGGCGTCGTGGTCTCGCCGCTCATCGCGCTCATGCAGGACCAGGTGGACGCGCTGCGGGCGCTCGGTGTGCGGGCCGGGTTCATCAACTCCACGCAGGACTTCGACGAGCGGCGCGTGATGGAGGCGGAGTTCCTCGCGGGCGAGCTCGACGTGCTCTATCTCGCGCCGGAGCGGCTGCGCCTCGACGCGACCCTCGAGCTCCTCGGGCGGGCCAAGATCTCCGTCTTCGCCATCGACGAGGCGCACTGTGTCGCGCAGTGGGGCCACGACTTCCGCCCCGACTACCTGGCGCTCTCGCTCCTCGGCGAGCGCTGGCCGGACGTGCCGCGGATCGCCCTGACGGCCACGGCCACGCACGCCACGCACCGGGAGATCACGCAGCGGCTCGGCATGCCGGACGCCAAGCACTTCGTGGCGAGCTTCGACCGCCCCAACATCCAGTACCGCATCGTGCCGAAGGCCGAGCCGAAGAAGCAGCTCCTGTCCTTCCTGAAGGAGGAGCACGCGGGCGACGCCGGCATCGTCTACTGCCTCTCGCGCAATTCGGTGGAGAAGACCGCCGAGTTCCTCTGCAAGAACGGCATCGAGGCCGTCCCGTACCACGCCGGTCTGGACGCGGGCACGCGCGCGACCCACCAGTCCCGCTTCCTCCGGGAGGAGGGCCTCGTCGTCTGCGCCACGATCGCCTTCGGCATGGGCATCGACAAGCCGGACGTCCGCTTCGTCGCCCACCTCGACCTGCCCAAGTCGGTCGAGGGGTACTACCAGGAGACGGGCCGCGCGGGCCGCGACGGCCTGCCCTCGACGGCCTGGATGGCGTACGGCCTGCAGGACGTCGTCCAGCAGCGCAAGATGATCCAGGGCAGCGAGGGCGACGAGGCGTTCCGGCGCCGGGCCGCCTCGCACCTGGACTCGATGCTGGCGCTGTGCGAGACCGCGCGGTGCCGCCGCGCCCAGCTCCTCACCTACTTCGGCCAGGAGACGACGGCGCCGGATTCCTGCGGGAACTGCGACACCTGCCTCGCCCCGCCCGAGACCTGGGACGGCACGGTGGCGGCGCAGAAGGTCCTCTCCACGGTCGTGCGCCTGCAGCGCGAGCGCGGCCAGAAGTTCGGCGCGGGCCAGATCATCGACATCCTCCTGGGCAAGAAGACCGCGAAGGTCATCCAGTTCGACCACGACCAGCTCTCCGTCTTCGGCATCGGCGAGGAGCTGGCGGAGGCCGAGTGGCGGGGCGTGGTGCGTCAGCTCCTCGCGCAGGGCCTGATCGCGGTCGAGGGGGAGTACGGGACGCTGGTGCTCACCGAGACGAGCGGTTCCGTCCTCGGCAGGGAGCGCGAGGTCCGGCTGCGCAAGGAGCCGAAGCGGGCGCCGGCGGCGCGGACGTCCAAGGGCGAGCGCAAGGCGAAGTCGGCGGCCGCGGTCGCCGAGCTGCCGCAGGAGGCGGTGCCGCTCTTCGAGGCGCTGCGCGCCTGGCGTGGCGCCCAGGCGAAGGAGCAGGGCGTCCCCGCGTACGTGATCTTCCACGACGCCACGCTGCGCGAGATCGCCACGCTGCGGCCCGCCGCCGTGGCGGACCTCGCGGGCATCAGCGGCGTGGGCGAGAAGAAGCGGGCGACGTACGGCGAGGGCGTGGTCGGGGTCGTCGCAGAGTTCCTGGGCGGGGCGCCCGCCGGGGACGGGACGTCGGGTGAGGCTCCGGGCGGGCCGGAGGTGCCACTCAGCGATGAGGTGGAGCCGGACTGGGGGGATGAGGAGCCGGACTGGTAGGTCCGATGTGCCACGGCCGGCTCCCGGGGGTGGGAGCCGGCCAGGACAGCCCTACGGGGTCTCGGGTTCTTCGATATCCCGCATGATCTCGGCGAGGTCCAGAGTGATGGGGAAGGGGACGGAGACTTTGAGGTCGTCGTGGAAGATCCCGGTCGGTGCGTACTGGCGGGACGCGGGCTCCAGCTCGAAGACATAGACCACGGGACGGCCCCGATCATTCTCCACTCGCCAGAAGTGGGGAATCCCGGCCTTCGCGTACTTCTGCGGCTTGGCCTCGCGGTCGCGGATCTCGGAGTCAGGAGAAACGACCTCGATCGCCAGGATGACGTCTTCCACGTCGAACTGCGTCTGGCCAGGACCTGTCACTACACCCTTGCGGAGCACCAGAACATCGGGCTCGGGTCGATTGCGGCTGTCGATCACCACCGTCATTTCACGTCGGACGGCCAACCCGCGTGGAGCCAGAGAACGCAGCTGCCACTTGAAGAAGTCGACTGCCGACTCGTGGAAAATTGTTTGCGGACTCACGAAGACAAGGCTCCCGTCGATCAGCTCCGTGTGCGGAGGCAGGTTGGGAAGCCGGTCCAGGTCGTCGGCGGTCCAGCCACCCTTGGGCGGGACCGGCCACGTAGGCCCGGAAGCCTCGGGTTCGACACTCATCAGTGCTCCCATGGAGTGGAGTCTCACCGGTCCGACCAGCGTATCGGGCAGGAACCCGTAAAGGTCTGCACGCACGTGTGAACGAGTGTCGGCACCTTGACTCGTTCGAGGGCCCCCGCCGAGGTCACATGGGGTCCAGCGCTTCCGTACGAGTTCACCTCGGCCGCCCGCTTGAACCAAGTGCATGACACAAGCGGGCGGCCGAGGTGCCTCTTCGGTGGGTCAGCGCGCTGTCGCGATCCGGCCCGTCACCTCGCCGAGCCCCACCTTGGTGCCGTGCGGGCCGGGGGCCCAGGCCGAGAGCGTGACCTCGTCGCCGTCCTCCAGGAACGTCCGCTTGCCGTCGGGGAGTTCGAGGGGGTCGCGGCCGTTCCAGGTGATCTCGATCAGGGAGCCGTACTGACCGGGCTCGGGACCGCTGACCGTGCCCGAGCCGTACAGGTCACCGGTGCGCAGCGAGGCGCCGTTGACCGTCATGTGCGCCAGCTGCTGCGCCGCTGTCCAGTACACGGTGGAGAACGGCGGCTCGGAGATGACCCGCCCGTTGAGCGTCACCGTGATGCGCAGGTCGTAGCCGCCGGGCTCGTCCGCCGCGGGGCCCGTGGAGTCGTCCAGGTAGGGCAGGAGCTCGTGGGTGCGCTCGGGCGGTGCGATCCGTGCCGAGTCCAGCGCCTCAAGGGGGGTGATCCACGCGGAGACCGAGGTGGCGAAGGACTTGCCGAGGAACGGCCCCAGCGGGACGTACTCCCAGGCCTGGATGTCGCGCGCGGACCAGTCGTTGAGGAGGGTGAGCCCGAAGACGTGCTCGCGGAAGTCCGCGAGGGGGACGGGCGTCCCGTGCGTCGAGGAGGCGCCGACGACGAAGCCCACCTCCGCCTCGATGTCGAGCCGCGTCGTGGGGCCGAAGACGGGAGCCGTGTCGGAGGGCGCCTTGCGCTGGCCGTTCGGGCGCACGACCTCGGTCCCGGAGACCACCACCGTGCCGGACCGGCCGTGGTAACCGATGGGCAGGTGCTTCCAGTTGGGGGTCAGCGGGCTCGGCGCGTCCGGCCGGAACATCTGGCCCAGGTTGCTCGCGTGGTGCTCGGAGGCATAGAAGTCGACGTAGTCCGCGACCTCGAAGGGCAGGTGCAGGGTCACTTCGGAGAGGGGATGCAGCAGCGGGCGTACGACCTCCTGGTGGGCGGGCACGGTCACCCACGCCGTCAGGGCGCGCCGCACGTCGGACCAGGCCCTGCGGCCCGCGGCGAGCAGCGGGTTCAGGGTGGGCCGGGCGAGCAGCGATACGTAGGGGGCGCCGAGCGCGGCGGCCGCGGCACCGGCGTCCAGGACGTGACCGCCGAGCCGTACCCCGACCCTGCGCCGGTCGTCCGCCTCGCCGGCCAGTGAGAACACGCCGTAGGGAAGGTTGTGCGGTCCGAAGGGGTCGCCCTCGGGCAGGCCGAAGGGGTCGCCGGCGGCCGGGTCGAGCGGGGTCTGCTCGGACATGCGTACCTGCCTCGCTTTCCATAGGGGTGTGCCACACGTTACGTGTGGAGGCCCCTGTTGCGGCAGTGCCTAAAGAGTCAGCAATGTCCGAATGAGTGGCGGGTGGCCGTGCGTGTGCGGCGGACCGGAGGTCCGCAGGTCCTCGCGCCGGTGCTCCGAACGACCGTGTGGGGGAAGGGGTGTTGACCGTAGCGCGTAGTCGGAATGAGGCATGCCGGAATATAACCTTCCACTTTCCGGTGAACCGGCGGGCCCGCTGTCCCATCCGGCCTCACCCGCCCGTATGCGCACCTTGCCAAGCAGCTTCCGGTGGGGCCCAGGATCCGTATTCTCTGGATCATGGCCGCTCCCCTCGCATATGCACTCATCGCCACTGACCTGGACGGGACGCTGCTGCGCGGCGACGACACGGTCTCGGACCGGTCGCGGCGGGCGCTGGCCGCCGTGGGCGGGCGAGGCGCCCGGCACCTCGTGGTGACAGGCCGCCCGGCGCCGCGGGTGCGGCCCCTCTTCGACGCGCTCGGCTACGAAGGCCTGGCCGTATGCGGCCAGGGAGCGCAGCTGTACGACGCCGGGGCGGACCGGATGGAGTGGTCGGTCACGCTCGACCGCGAGCTCGGCGAGACCGCGCTCGGGAAGATCGAGGCGGAGGTCGGGCAGGTCTACGCGGCCGTGGACCAGGACGGCGTGGAGGGCCTCACGCTCATCGAGCCGGGGTACGAGATGCCGCACCCCACGCTGCCCGCGGTGCGCGTGCCCAGGCGCGACGTGTTGTGGGAGGAGCCCATCAGCAAGGTGCTGCTGCGCCATCCGAGGCTGGCGGACGACGAGTTGGCGGCGGTGGCGCGGGACGCGGTGGGCTCGCTCGCGTCGGTGACCATGTCGGGGCCCGGCACGGTGGAGCTCCAGCCGTGCGGTGTGACCAAGGCGACCGGCCTTGCCCTGGCCGCCGAACGGCTCGGCCTGACGGCCGCGGACACCCTCGCCTTCGGGGACATGCCCAATGACATCCCCATGTTCCTGTGGGCGGCGCACGGGGTGGCCATGGCCAACGCCCACGGCGAACTGAAGGCGGTGTCCGACGAGTTGGCCCTCTCGAACGAGGACGACGGCGTGGCCGTCGTCCTCGAACGCCTCCTGGGCCGGACCGGCTAGCCCGCCGTCCGCCGGATCCGCTTCTCCCAGGTCCGGTGGAAGACGACCTCGGCGCCGTCCCGGCACACCACCTCGTTCGAGGTGATGAAGTCCGCCGCGTCGCAGGTGATCTCCGAGCGCGTCTCGACCGTCACGTCCCAGCCGGACTCGGGCCGGTGCAGGCGGATCGTCCAGTCCGAGTGGGTGCGGGCGCTCAGCGGGTCGTCCTCCTGGATCGTGTACGTCTCCAGGGCGTCCTCGGTGAACTCCAGGCCGTCGGGGTACACGCGCGTGCCGCCGTAGCGCGGGTCGACCTCAAGCCGCCACTCGCCCTTGGCGACATCGCGTACGACCAGGCGCTCGGGCCGCTGCTCGTCCAGCGTGGCCGGGTGGACCACGCCGAGGGGCTCCGACTGCTCCGGCGGTCCGAAGGTGATCGAGGGGTCCAAGTCGCCCTCGCGCACCGGCAGTTCCAGCGAGCTGCCCACCGGGTCCAGCGTGAAGCCCACCGAGTCCGCCTGCGGCCAGATCCAGGGCCAGTACGCGGAGGAGACCGCGAGGCGGATGCGGTGGCCCGGCGGGAAGGTGTGGCCGATGCCGTTGAGCTCGAAGGTCACGTCCTCGGTGGCGCCGAGCGGCCACGCGTCGGCGCGGTCCCTGCCGTGACGGGCGGAGAGGTTGAGCACGCCCCGGGTGACGAGGGTGGAGGAGCCGTCCGGCGCGATGTCGCAGACGCGGGCGATCGCCTGCCCGTACGGCACGTCCATCCGCAGCCGCAGCGTCACCCTGGGCCGCCCGAGGACCCGTACCTCCGAAGGCACCTCGAATTCGAAGCACGCCGACTTGGCGTCCTCGTCGCGCTGGTCGGGCGGCAGGTCGGCGTCGTTGCCGAAGGGGAAGTAGCGGCCCGCGTCCAGGCCCGTGTGCTGGGGGGAGCCGACGACGACAGGGGCGCCCTGGAGGGCGTACGCGACGGGGGTGACGTTCGGGGACGGCCAGGACGGATCGCCCACCCAGCCGCCGCTCAGCTCCGGGTAGACCGTCGCCGGCGGGTGCGAGTCGCTGATCCAGGAGCGCAGCTTCGGCTCGGCCATCACGCCGGTGTCGATGCCCTTGAGGTGGTGGTCCCACCAGCGCAGGGTCTCCTGGAGGAAGCCGATCGCCGGGCCCGGCGGCAGGCCGCGGTCCGGGTACTGGTGCGACCAGGGGCCGATGAGGCCGCGCACCTGGTCGTCGGGGAGGTGCTCCACCAGGCGGAGCACCGTGTCGCGGTACGGGTCGTGCCAGCCGCCGACCGCGAGCACCGCGGCGCCGATCGCGGAGTAGTCCTCGCAGACGCTGCCGTGGCGCCAGTAGTCGTCGCGGGTCTGGTGGTCCAGCCAGGTGTGGATGAACGGCTCGACGGCCGCCAGGCGCGTCAGCCACATCTCGCGCCACGCGTCGCCCACGAAGTACGGGTCCGGCGGACGCGAGACGAAGGCCAGCATCGTCGCCGCCCACGCGTGCATGTCGACCGCGAGGACGGAGCCGCCCATGTAGTGCACGTCGTTGTCGTAGCGGTCGTCCGCCGAGCAGACCGTGACGACCGCCTTGAGCGGCTCGGGGGCGAGGGCCGCGATCTGGAGCGAGTTGAAGCCGCCCCAGGAGATGCCGAACATGCCGACCTTGCCGCTCGACCAGGCCTGCGCGGCCAGCCAGTTCACCACCTCGACGCCGTCGGCGAGCTCCTGTGCCGAGTACTCGTCGGTGGGCAGTCCCTCGCTGTTGCCGTGCCCGCGCACGTCGACGCGCACGGAGGCGTAGCCGTGCCCCGCGTACCAGGGGTGGCGCTGCCAGTCGCGCGGCGCCGTCCAGTCGCTGAGGCGGTAGGGGAGGTACTCCAGGAGCACGGGGACGGGCTCGTCGGTGACCGGGCGCCACACGCGCGCGTAGAGCTTGGTCCCGTCGGCGAGGGGTACGCGGATGTCCTCGCGGACCGTCTCGTACGGGAAGGAGTCGCGGATCTGCATGAGTGAAACCTCAGTGGACGGGGTGTCCCCGGTTGCGGGGATGGCTCTGGTGGACGGGGGGTCCTCGGTGTGTGGGGTGTCCTCAGTGGACGGGGTGCATGGTGCGGCGCAGCCACGGGGCGAGCGCGATCACGGCGATGCCCGCGAGCACGGCGATCGCGCCGTTCACGCCGAAATACGCCGGGTCGGAAACCTCTCCGTAGACCTTCACGACCTGCGCCTGGATGCCGTTGGCGAGGGCGAGCGAGAGGAACCACAGCGCCATGGTCTGGCTGGCGAAGGCCTTCGGGGCGAGCTTGGTCGTCGCCGACATGCCCGAGGTCTCCACGAGGATGTCGCCGAGGCCGAGGAGCAGGTACGAGCCGACGATCCACCAGACCGCCATCCGGTACGTGCCGTCGCCGTGCCCGGAGGTGGGCAGGACCATCAGGAGGAACGACAGGCCGCCGAGGATCACGCCGAGCGCGATCTTGTTGGAGGCGTGCGGCTGGCGGTGGCCCAGCCGTGCCCAGACCGCGGCGACGACGGGGGCGAGGGCGACCTCGAAGGCGCCGAGCGCGGAGGCGTACCAGCTGGCAGGGAAGTGGTAGCCGAAGATCGACGTCTCGGCGTTGGTCGAGGCCAGCAGGATCATCGTCGAGTAGGCCTGGAAGAGGATGAAGTTGAAGACGACCGACGCGAGGAAGAGGACCACGTAGGGCTTCAGGCGCTCGCGCTCCCCGGCGCTCACGCGGGGGCTGCGGAACATCACCGCGAAGTAGACGACGGGTGCGATCACCGAGACGAGGGTGAGCAGGTCGACGAAGCGGTCCATGGTCAGCCAGCCGACGGCGGCCAGCAGGCCCGCGAGGGCGGCGCACGCGACGAGGCCCCCGACGATCAGGAGCACGGCGCGGCGCATGGCGTCCCCGGGCAGCGCGAACTCGGCCGACGCCGTGCGCCCGGCGAGGTGGCGGCGGCCCAGGACGTACTGGACCAGGCCGAACGTCATGCCGACCGCGGCCGCCGAGAAGCCCCAGTGCCAGCCCTTGTGGTCGCCGAGCCAGCCGGTGATCAGCGGGCCCGCGAAGGCGCCGATGTTGATGCCCATGTAGTACAGCGCGAAGCCGGCGTCCCGCCGGTCGTCGTCGGTGCGGTAGAGCTTGCCGACCATCGAGGCGACGTTGGGCTTGAGCAGGCCGGTGCCCGCGCTGATCAGGCCGAGGCCGGCCCAGGTCATCGTCGCCGTCGGCACGGCCATCGAGTAGTGGCCGCAGGCGATGAGGATGCCGCCCCACAGCACCGCCCGGTAGGAGCCGAGCATGCGGTCGGCGAGCCAGCCGCCGGCCACGGAGACCAGATAGACGAGCGTGCCGTATGCGGCTGAGACCGACGCGGCCGTCCCGGCGTCCATCCCCATGCCGTCGTGCGCGACGGAGTCGGCGAAGTAGAGGACCAGGATGGCCTGCATGCCGAGGAACGAGAACCGCTCCCATACCTCCAGGCCGGAGAGGGTGAGCAGGCCGCGGGGCTGCCCGAAGAAGGCGTGGTCGTCGCCCGGCGGTGGGTCGCCGGTCGGTTCGGCGGGCGGCTCGTACTCGGCCGTAGTACGGGACAAACTTACTTCTCCCGGTCGTTACGGTTCTTGTGGTGCAGGGCGGTCTTCTCAGTCGTATGGGCTGATCAAGAACATACCGGTGCACCTTGGGGGCCGCGCGGCCTGGTGTGCCGGGGCGGCGGCGAGGGCCGACGCGCCGCGCCGACCAGGGCAGCGGCGTGCGACGGGCGGGCAGGTGCTCGCCGTGATCGAAAGTCGACCGGATACGCTGACTTGAGTGATGGCAGCGACACATCGACAAACCCGTGTCATCGACCGAGTTCCAATGATCGACCGAGTTGGCCGTGTGATCGTCAGCAGACAGGAGAACCTCTCGTGACCGTCGTCGGGCCTTTCGGGCTGAGCGTGCGGGACCAGGCTCTCGAAGCCGATGTCCAGGCCGGGTTGGCTGCTGTCGAGGAGGGACTGCTCGAGGCCACCAAGAGCGAAGTGCCCTTCATCACCGAGGCCGCCCAGCACCTCGTCCGTGCCGGGGGCAAGCGGTTCCGCCCGCTGCTCGTGATGCTCGCCGCCCAGTTCGGCGACCCCTACGCGCCGGGCATCGTGCCCTCCGCCGTGGTCGTGGAGCTGACGCACCTCGCGACGCTGTACCACGACGACGTGATGGACGACGCCGAGGTGCGCCGCGGCGTCGCGAGCGCCAACCAGCGCTGGGGCAACTCCGTCGCGGTCCTGACCGGCGACTTCCTCTTCGCCCGCGCCTCCTACATCCTGGCCGACCTCGGTCCGGAGGCCGTCCGCATCCAGGCGGAGGCCTTCGAACGCCTGGTCACCGGCCAGATCCTGGAGACCGCGGGGCCGTCCGAGGGGCGCGACCCGGTCGACCACTACCTCGACGTGCTGCGCGGCAAGACCGGCTCGCTGGTCGCCGTGGCCTGCCGGTTCGGCGCGATGATGTCGGGCGCCGACGAGTCCGCCGTGAACGTCCTCACGCAGTACGGAGAGCGGCTCGGCGTCGCCTTCCAGCTCGCCGACGACGTCCTCGACATCGCCTCCGACTCGCACGAGTCCGGCAAGACGCCGGGCACGGACCTGCGCGAGGGCATCCCCACGCTGCCCGTGCTGCGGCTGCGCGAGCGGGCGGCGCGGCTCGGTCTCGCCGAGGACATCGCCCTGTGCGAACTGCTCGACTCCGACCTCACCGACGACGCGCGGCACGCCGAGGCGCTGACCCGGCTGCGGGAGCACCCCGCCCTGGAGCAGGCCCGCCGGGACACCGTCTGCTACGCGGAGAGCGCCCGGGCGGCACTCGGCCCGCTGCCGGACGGTGACGCGAAGGCGTCGCTCGTGGAGCTCTGCGACCTGGTGGTGCACCGGGCCGGCTGAGAGCCTGAGGCTCCCGCTACGCCACCACGGCCATGTGACGTGAGTCACATGGCCGTTTTTGCCTGCCCGCCGACGGTGTCCCTTGCCGGTCGGCAGGGGCGCATCCCCTACTGGACGGGGGAGGTACGGACGCTCCGTCTCATCCCAGGGCAGTACACGGAGTTGCGCCCGGGGTCTGACGCTTCTCATCGGCCGATTTGGTCGGATGGATCCCAGAGAGAACCACCACTCCTGACCAATTCGGGTGAGAATGGCGGCACAGGGTGGACGAGGGCACGTACAGGGAAGGCCGCCGCCGACCACGGAGGTAAGGCAGACAATGGCACCGTACGAACCGGAGAAGGACACCAGCGAGGCCGGGGAACTGCGCGCCGGCCGCCGCAAGGCGGCCCGCTACGCGGTCCCGATCGCGGTGGCGGGGGTGGCGGCGGCGACCATCGGGCTCGTCCCGGCACTCGCCACCTCGGGCGACCCGGACCTGCCGAAGGTCACCGCACAGGAGCTCGTCGAGAAGATCGCCGCGTCGGACACGCAGCAGCTGTCCGGCAACGTCAAGATCAGCACTGACCTGGGCCTGCCGTCGATCGGCGGCATGGCGGGCGGCTTCGCGGGTGGCGGCGGCGGTGCGGACCGCGGCGGGGACGGCGGCGACAAGGGCTCGGCGGCCGACCCCAAGAGCAAGCTGATGGAGCTGGCGTCCGGCACGCACACGCTGCGCGTCGCGGCCGACGGCCCCGAGAGGCAGAAGGTGTCCGTCCTGGAGGACGCCGCCGAGTACAGCATGATCCACAACGGCGACGACCTGTGGGCGTACGACAGCGCGTCGAACGAGGCGTACCACGCGAAGGGCGAAGGCGCCTCTTCGGAGAGGCCCGGCAAGGGCGACAAGGGCATGCCGCAGAAGCTCCCCTCCACCCCCAAGGAGTTCGCCGAGCAGGCCCTGAAGGCCGTCGACGACACCACCTCGGTGAAGGTCGACGGCACCGCGCAGGTCGCGGGCCGCGACGCGTACCGCCTGGTGATCCAGCCGAAGGACTCCGGCTCGACGGTCGGCCGCATCACGGTCGCCGTCGACGGCGAGACCGGCACACCGCTCAAGTTCACCCTGACCCCGGCCTCCGGCGGCGCGGCCGTCGTCGACGCGGGCTTCACCAAGGTCGACTTCGGCAAGCCGTCCGCGGACACGTTCGACTTCGCGCCGCCCAAGGGCACGAAGGTCACCGAGGCCGACGAGCACGCCGCGCCGGGCCGGGACTTCAAGGGCAAGGGGAGCAGGGGGAGCAAGGAGTTCGGCGAGGGCGACCTCAACGAACCGAAGATCATCGGTAAGGGCTGGGGCTCCATAGCCGAGCTGAAGCTGCCGGGCGGCCAGGGCCTGCCGACGGCCGGCTCGGGCGACGTCCCGCCGGACGCGCAGAAGCTGCTCGACTCGCTGGGCGACCAGGTCAACGGCGAGTTCGGCTCCGGAACGGTCTTCTCGACCCGCCTGATCAACGCCCTCGTCACCGACGACGGCAAGGTCTACGTGGGCGCGGTCACCAAGGACGCGCTGGTGAAGGCGGCGAACGAGGCGCACTAGGCCCGCCCCTGGCGGGGTGCGCGCAGCGTGGGGATGCGGCGGATGGAAGGTGCCGACAGCGACAGGGCACCTTCCATCCGCCGCGTCGGACGACGGGGACGACGGGAGGGCAACGTGCCGGGCAGCAGCGGCAGTTCGGTGAGGGAGGCCTCCGCCACGGCGGGGGGCGCCTCGGTGGCGCACGTCATCGAGACGCACGGGCTCACCAAGCGGTACGGGAAACACCTCGCCGTCGACCGGCTCGACCTCACCGTCCCGGAAGGCAGCGTCTTCGGGTTCCTCGGGCCGAACGGCTCGGGCAAGACGACCACGATCCGCATGCTGATGGGCCTCATCGAGCCGACCTCCGGCCGCGCCCAGGTCCTGGGCCGCCCCATGCCGCGCGCCGCCCGCACGGTGCTCCCGCACGTGGGCGCGCTGATCGAGGGGCCCGCCCTCTACGGCTTCCTGTCCGGCCGCGACAACCTGCTGCGGTACGACTCCGCCGACCCGAACGCCGATCCGCGGACCCGCGGGGCGCGGGCCGGGGCGGCCCTGGACCGGGTCGGGCTCACCGCGGCCGCGGGCAAGAAGGCGAAGGCGTACTCCCTCGGCATGAAGCAGCGGCTCGGGCTCGCCGCCGCCCTGCTCCAGCCGCGCAGGCTCCTCGTCCTGGACGAACCGACGAACGGCCTCGACCCCCAGGGCATGCGCGAGATCCGCACGCTGGTGCGGGAGCTGGCTGCCGAGGGCACGACGGTTTTCCTCTCCTCGCACCTCCTCGACGAGATCGAGCAGGTCTGCACGCACGCGGCGGTGATGACCCAGGGGCGCCTGATCACCCAGGGCCCGGTCGCCGAACTCGCGGCGGGTGCGCGCGGCAGGCTCGTCGTGACGACACCGGACCCGGGCGACGCCGCCCGCGTCCTCAAGGAGCAGGGTGTGACGGACCTCGTCGTGACGGAGGACCGCGTGACGGGCGAACCGCCCGGTCAGGACGCGGCCGGGCCGGACGTGGACCTGGCCGAGCTGAACGCCGCACTGGTCGGGGCGGGCGTCCGCGTCCGCGGCTTCGGGCTCGAACGGGCCTCTCTTGAGGACGCGTTCGTGGCGCTGACGGGGGAGGGCTTCGATGTCGCGGGCTGAGGTCACGGACGCGCCCGGGCCGACGGCGGCGGACCGCGCACGGGAACCCCGGCGGAGCTGGACCCTCGGTCTCTTCCGCAGCGAGCTCGCGATCACCTTCCGGCGCTGGCGGACCCTCGCGCTGCTCGCGGTGCTCGCCGCCGTGCCGGTCCTCGTCGGCATCGCCGTCAAGATCGAGACCAGCGACGGCTCCACGATCGGCGCAGGCGGTGACGAGGGCGGGCCCGCCTTCATCGCGCAGATCACCAACAACGGTCTGTTCCTGGTCTTCACCGCGCTCGCCGCGACGCTGCCGTTCTTCCTGCCGATGGCGATCGGCGTCATCGCCGGTGACGCCGTCGCGGGCGAGGCGAGCGCGGGCACCCTGCGCTATCTCCTCGTCGCGCCCGCGGGACGCACCCGTCTGCTCCTCGCCAAGTACGCGACCACGCTGACGTTCTGCCTGGTCGCGACCCTCGTCGTCGCCACGTCCGCGCTCGCCACGGGCGCGCTGCTCTTCCCGCTCGGCGATGTCACCACGATCTCGGGTACCCGGATGGGCTTCGGCGAAGGGCTGTTGCGGGCGCTGCTGATCGCGCTCGTCGTCGCCGTGTCACTGACCGGCGTCGCGGCGCTCGGCCTGTTCGTGTCGACGCTCACCAGCAGCGGCATCGCGGCGATGGCGACGACCGTCGGCCTGCTGATCACGGTCCAGATCCTCGACCAGATCCCGCAGCTGCACGCCCTCCACCCGTACTTCTTCTCGCACTACTGGCTCTCCTTCGCCGACCTGATGCGCGAGCCGGTCTACTGGACCGACATCGTCAAGAACCTGCAGATGCAGGGCCTGTACGCGGCCGTGTTCGGCTCGGCGGCGTGGGCGCGGTTCGGGGCGAAGGACATCATGGCGTAGGGCTCAGTTGTCGTACGGGCCCTCAGTTGTCATACGGACCCTCAGTTGTCGTACGGGTACCGGGCCAGGGGCGGCTCCTGCGCGAAGAACGTCTTGGCGCGGGCCAGGGCCTCGGTGTCCTCCAGGACCTGGCCGGGGCGGGTGCCGTTGCCGAGCAGGACGCCGCCGAAGCGCATCGGGAAGAACGCGGCGGTGTTGCGCAACGTGCCGATCAGCGGGTCCGCCACCTCCTCCTCGCGGTGCGCGAGCGCGGTCACGCCCCACAGGGTGCGGTCCTTCAGCGTCTCCTTGAAGGAGATCTCCGGCGTCTCCAGCCACGCGTCCCAGTAGTCGAGGTAGCGCTTGACGGTGGCGGAGAGCGAGTACCAGTACAGGGGCGACGCGATGACGATGTCCGTGGCCTTAAGGGTGGCGTCCAGGAGCACCGCTTCGTTGGTGCCGACGGGGCGGGGGCGGGCCCGCTCGCGGGTCGCGTCGTGGCGTGCGTCCTCGAAGTCGGGCAGCGGCAGCTCGGCGAGATCGATCCAGCGCTGCTCCACGTCCGGGGGGAGTTGCTCGGCGGCCTTGCGGGTCAGGAGCTCGGTGTTGCCCTCGGGGCGGGCGCTGCCGAGAACGAAGAGGAACGAGCGGGTCATGGATCCCCCTGGGGTTGCCTACGCATGCCTACGACGTTTACTTGCACGCGCACTATATGCATGCGCAAGCAATGTCGTCCAGGGGGAATCCGCGGGCCCCTGCTCAGAGGCCCGCGGGTTGCTACGAGGGGAGCCCTCCTGCGACTACGAGGAGAGCCCTCCTGCTCGAAGAGAGCCGCCCTACGAGGAGAGCCGCCCTACGAGGAGAGCCCCCACACCGCGTACGCGATCGCGTCACTGTTGCGGTCGAGCGCGGTCGCGTCGACGTTCGACTCCTTGTCGCAGGCCGAGTGGTAGCACTTGTCGAACGCCTCGCCGGCCGTGCCGCCCCACTTCTGCGCCTGCTCCGCCGACTTGGTGGTCTCAGCGCCGGTGAACAGGCCGCCGACCGGGACGCCCGCCTGCTGGAACGGCGCGTGGTCGGAGCGGCCGTCGCCCTCGTCGTCCGGCTCCGTGGTGACGTTCAGGCCCGCGTAGTAGTCCTTGAAGGTCTTCTCGATCGTGGGGTCGTCGTCGTAGACGAAGTAACCGGCGTTCGGGGAGCTGATCATGTCGAAGTTCAGATAGCCGCTGATCTTCGAACGGTCTTCGCCGGCCAGGCTTTCGACGTAGTGCGAGGAGCCGACCAGGCCGAGCTCCTCGGCGCCCCACCAGGCGAACCGCAGGTGCTTGGTGGGCTGGTACTTCTCGCGGGCGACGGTGAGCGCGGTCTCCAGGACGGCGGCGGACCCGGAGCCGTTGTCGTTGATCCCGGGCCCTTCGGAGACGCTGTCGAGGTGGGCTCCCGCCATGACGACCTTGCCCTCGTCGCCGCCCGGCCAGTCGGCGATCAGGTTGTAGCCGGTCTTGCCGTCCGCCGTGAACTCCTGGACGGAGGTGGTGAATCCGGCGGCGTCGAGCTTGCCCTTCACGTGGTCCATGGAGGCCTTGTAACCCGCGCTGCCGTGCGCGCGGTTGCCTCCGTTGGCGTCCGCGACGGCCTGGAGGTCGGCGAGGTGGGCTTTGACGTTGCCGACGGATATGTCGGGAGCGGCGGCGGCCTTGGGGACGGGCGCCGCGGTGGATATCGCGTTGGTGGCGAGGAGTCCGGTGACGGCCAGGACTGCGGCCGCCGCGGTACGTCCGGGAACGGAGAGTTTCATGTGGGGGCTCCGGTTTCCGATTCTTTTGTGTGTGGGGGGGGATGACACGCGAACTCGAACTCGTCTGAGTGGCACACGAGTTCGGAGTTGCCTGATGGTGCGTGGGTGACAGGTGTGCCGTCAAGACCGCAGAGCGTGCGCGGAGTTCCGGATAGCGTGCGCACGCGGCGGGGGCGCACGTCTGGCGTCTGGATCCTGGCGTTGCCAACAAGGGGGCCCCTACACCGGCCCCGGGCCGCCCTAGTGGACGCAGAACCCTAGTGGACGCAGAATTCGTTCCCCTCTGGGTCCGTCATGATCACCCACTCGCCGCCGGGCTCCTTGACGTGCCGCTCCACGGCGGCGCCCAGCCCTTCGAGCCGGGCCACCTCCGTGTCGCGGCGGCCGGGCGCGGTGTGCACGTCGAGGTGCAGCCGGTTCTTGCCGGTCTTGGGCTCCGGCACGCGCTGGAAGAGGATCCGGCGGCCCAGGCCCGTGCCGCTCTGCTCGTCGTAGGGGTCGTCGGGGTGACGGACGGCGATGAGGTCTCGCCAGGCGCGGCGGCCGCGGAACTCGACGGTCGTGGCCTCCGGCGCCGCGCCGAGGCCGAGCAGGTGGTCGATCAGCGAGCTGTTGTCCTCGATCTCATACCCCAACGTGCTGGCCCAGAAGGCGGCTTGGGCGTGCGGGTCGGCGGCGTCGATGACGAGCTTCCAGTGCAACGTGGTCATGTAACCAGTTATAGCGGTTACGGCATGCCGCCACGTCGGATCTCACCGAACGGTCCGGAAAGGAACAGGAGTGACGCGGTACGTCAGACCGCGGGCTCCCGCGCGCCCCGGGCGGCGGCGGGAGCGGCGGACGCGTCCCGCGCGGCGGCGAGCCGTACCGCGTTGCGCCGGGCCGCGCGCAACGCGTCCCAGGTCAGGAGCGAGAGCGCCAGCCACACGAGCCCGAAGCCCGCCCACCGCTCGGGCGGCATCGCCTCGTGGAAGTACAGGATCCCGAGCACGAACTGGAAGACCGGCGCGAGGTACTGCAGCAGCCCCAGGGTGGAGAGCGGTACCCGGATCGCCGCGGCGCCGAAGCAGACCAGGGGCGCGGCGGTCACCACACCCGTGGCCGCGAGCAGCGACGCGTGCCCGGCGCCCCGCGTGCCGAACACGATGTCGCCCTGTGCGGCGAGCCACACCAGATAGCCGAGGGCGGGCAGGAACTGCACGGCGGTCTCGGCGGCGAGCGACTCCAGGCCGCCGAGGTTGACCTTCTTCTTCACCAGGCCGTACGTCGCGAAGGTGAAGGCGAGGCTGAGCGAGATCCACGGCGGCCTGCCGTACCCGAAGGCGAGCACGAGTACGGCGGCGACCCCGATGCCGACGGCCGTCCACTGCACGGGCCGCAGCCGCTCGCCGAGGAGCAGGACGCCCATGGCGATGGTGACCAGCGGGTTGATGAAGTAGCCGAGGGAGGCCTCCACGACGTGCCCGGAGTTCACGGACCAGATGTAGATGCCCCAGTTGACGGTGATGACCGCCGCGGCGACCACCACCAGGCCGAGCCTGCGCGGCTGGCGCAGCAGCTCGCGCGCCCAGTCCCAGCGCCGGATGCAGAGCAGCGCGATGCCGACCACGACGAGGGACCAGACCATCCGGTGGGCGAGGATCTCGGCGGCGCCGGCCGGTTTGAGGAGCGGCCAGAAGAGGGGGATAAGCCCCCACATCCCGTAGGCGGCGAAGCCGCTCAGCAGCCCACTGCGCTGCTCACTCCCGGACGTCCCGGCTGCTCCGCTGTCCACGGCCCCTCCTAGGTGCACGGCAGCGCCACGCTGCTTCCCAGAAGGTAGCGCCGAGCAAGGTCACCTGTCATGCCTGTCTCAGAGAGACACTCATGACACATGCCCCGCCGCACAATCCAGCCCGGCCGGCGCTTGAGGACAAGCCCGAAGGGCGGCAATCCAGCCCGTCCGGCGCTTGAGGACGAGCCCGAAGGGCGACAGACCGAGCCGAAGTCCCCGCCCAGCCCCCTGCAAGGGGTCAGCCCCGCAGCGCCGCCGCCACCGCCTCACCGATCGCCGTCGTCGGCCGCCCGATCAGCCGAGCAAGCTCCCCACTCGTCCCCGCAAGGCGCCCCCGCCCGATCCCCGCGTCGACGTCGACGAGGAGCGCCGCCATGGGCTCCGGCACCCCCGCCCCGGTCAGCACGGCGAGGTGCTGCTCGGAGGGGACGTTCACGTACGAGATGTCCTTGCCGCTGCGCGCCGCGACCTCGGCGGCGTACTCGGCGAAGCTCCACGCGACGTCGCCGCTCAGCTCGTAGACCTTGCCCTCGTGGCCCTCGCCGGTCAGGACCGCGACGGCGGCCGCGGCGTAGTCGGCGCGCGAGGCGGAGGCGACCCGGCCCTCGCCCGCGGAGGCGATGACGGCGCCGTGCTCCAGGACCGGGGCGAGGTGCTCGGTGTAGTTCTCGTGGTACCAGCCGTTGCGCAGGAAGGTGTAGGGCAGGCCGGAGTCGAGGATCAGCTGCTCGGTCACCTTGTGCTCGGCCGCCAGCTCGAAGTCGGCGTCCGGGCCGCCGAGGATGCCCGTGTACGCGAGGAGCGCGACGCCCGCCTCGCGCGCCGCGTCGACGACCGCGCGGTGCTGCGGCACGCGGCGCCCGACCTCGCTGCCGGAGATCATCAGGACGCGGTCGCCCGCGGCGAAGGCGCCGCGCAGGGTCTCGGGCGCGCTGTAGTCGGCCATGCGCAGCGCTATGCCGCGCTCGGCGAGGTCGGCGGCCCGCTCCTTGTCGCGTACGACGGCCGCGATCTCCCCGGCCGGGACGCGGGCGGCGAGCAGCCCCTCGATGACGAGGCGGCCCAGGTTTCCGGTGGCTCCGGTGACGACGATGCTCATGGGTGGAATCTCCGTTTTGAATCGTTAGGACTCGTTACGACTGGTCTGACACCCACCCTAGAGACAGCGCTAACTTTCCGTAAGTACCCACTTTGAAGTAAGGTACTGGCATGGACGTAAGCGACTGGACCGCGCGCGAGGAGATGTGCCCGCACCGCCTCGTTCTTGAGCACGTCACGAGTCGCTGGGGCGTCCTCGTCCTGATCGCCCTGGAGGAGCGCTCGCACCGGTTCAGCGAGCTGCGCCGCCGGATCGGCAGCGTCAGCGAGAAGATGCTGGCCCAGACGCTGCAGATCCTGGAGCGTGACGGCCTGGTGCACCGCGACGCCAAGCCGGTCATCCCGCCCCGCGTCGACTACTCCCTCACGGAGCTCGGCCGTGAGGCCGCAGCGCAGGTCAGGGCCCTCGCGACATGGACGGAGCGGCGCATGGACGACGTGCTCAAGGCGCGCCTGGAGTACGACGAAGCCCGGTCCTGAAAGATCAGAACCGGGCCTAGAGGAGAAGACCTGGGGGCCTAGCCGACGACCGTCCAGGTGTCCTTGCCCGCGAGGAGCGTGGCGAGGTCGCCCTTGCCGTCCCTCTCGATGGCGCTGTCGAGCTGGTCGGCCATGAGCGTGTCGTAGACCGGGCGTTCGACGTTGCGCAGGACGCCGATCGGGGTGTGGTGCAGGGTGTCCGGGTCGGCGAGCCGGGACAGGGCGAAGGCCGTGGTCGGTGACGTGGAGTGCGCGTCGTGGACCAGGACGTCGGCCTCGTTCTCCGGCGTGACGGCGACGACCTTGAGGTCGCCGGTCAGGGTGTCGCGTACGACACCCTTCGAGCGGTCGGCGCCGAAGCGGATCGGCTGCCCGTGTTCCAGGCGGATCACCGCCTCCTCGGCCTGCTGCTTGTCCTTGAGGACCTCGAAGGCGCCGTCGTTGAAGATGTTGCAGTTCTGGTAGATCTCCACCAGCGCGGTGCCGGGGTGGGCGGCGGCCTCGCGGAGCACCGAGGTGAGGTGCTTGCGGTCGGAATCCACGGTCCGCGCCACGAAGGACGCCTCCGCGCCGATGGCCAGCGAGACCGGGTTGAAGGGCGCGTCCAGGGAGCCCATCGGCGTCGACTTGGTGATCTTGCCGAGCTCGGAGGTCGGACTGTACTGGCCCTTCGTGAGGCCGTAGATCCGGTTGTTGAAGAGCAGGATCTTCAGGTTCACGTTGCGGCGCAGGGCGTGGATGAGGTGGTTGCCGCCGATGGACAGCGCGTCGCCGTCGCCGGTGACCACCCACACGCTCAGGTCCCGCCGCGAGGAGGCGAGTCCGGTGGCGATGGCCGGGGCGCGGCCGTGGATGGAGTGCATCCCGTACGTGTTCATGTAGTACGGGAAGCGGGAGGAGCAGCCGATGCCCGAGACGAAGACGACGTTCTCCTTCGCCAGGCCCAGTTCGGGCATGAAGCCCTGCACGGCGGCCAGTACGGCGTAGTCACCGCAGCCGGGGCACCAGCGCACCTCCTGGTCGGACTTGAAGTCCTTCATGGACTGCTGGGCATCGGCCTTGGGCACCAGGGAAAGTGCTTCGATCGCGCCCCCGGTCCCCTCCGGCCCGGCCGTTTGAGTGTCAGCCATCGATGGCCTCCTTGAGAGCCGTGGCGAGCTGCTCGGCCTTGAACGGCATTCCGTTGACCTGGTTGTACGAGACGGCGTCCACCAGATACTTCGCACGGATCAGCGTGGCGAGCTGACCGAGGTTCATCTCGGGGATCACCACCTTGTCGTAACGCGCGAGGACCTCGCCCAGATTCCGCGGGAAGGGGTTGAGGTGGCGCAGATGGGCCTGCGCGATGGACTCGCCCGCGGTGCGCAGCCGGCGGACCGCCGCGGTGATCGGCCCGTACGTCGAACCCCAGCCGAGGACGAGGGTGTCGGCGTCCCCGCCCGCGTCGTCGACCTCCACGTCGGGCACCTCGATGCCGTCGACCTTGGCCTGCCGGGTGCGCACCATGAAGTCGTGGTTGGCCGGGTCGTAGGAGATGTTGCCCGTGCCGTCCTGCTTCTCGATGCCACCGATGCGGTGCTCAAGGCCCGGCGTGCCCGGGATCGCCCAGGGGCGGGCCAGGGTCTGCGGATCGCGCTTGTAGGGCCAGAAGGTCTCGGCGCCGTCGGCCTCGGTGTGGTTGGGTCCGGAGGCGAACTGCACGCGCAGGTCGGGCAGTTCGTCGACCTCGGGGATGCGCCAGGGCTCCGAGCCGTTGGCCAGGTAGCCGTCGGACAGCAGGAAGACCGGCGTCCGGTACGTCACGGCGATCCGGGCCGCCTCCAGCGCCGCGTCGAAGCAGTCCGCCGGCGTCTTCGGCGCCACGATCGGCACCGGAGCCTCGCCGTTGCGCCCGTACATCGCCTGCAGCAGGTCGGCCTGCTCGGTCTTGGTCGGCAGGCCCGTGCTCGGGCCGCCGCGCTGGATGTCGACGATCAGCAGCGGCAGTTCGAGGCTGACCGCCAGGCCGATGGTCTCCGACTTGAGCGCCACGCCGGGGCCGGAGGTCGTCGTCACCGCGAGGGAACCGCCGAACGCGGCGCCCAGCGCCGCGCCGATGCCCGCGATCTCGTCCTCGGCCTGGAAGGTGCGGACGCCGAAGTTCTTGTGCCGGGACAGCTCGTGCAGGATGTCCGAGGCCGGTGTGATCGGGTAACTGCCCAGGTAGAGCGGCAGATCCGCCTGCCGGCCCGCCGCGATCAGGCCGTACGAAAGGGCCAGGTTGCCCGAGATGTTGCGGTAGGTGCCGGTCGCGAACGCCTGGGTGGCCGGGGCCACTTCGTAGGAGACCGCGAAGTCCTCGGTGGTCTCGCCGAAGTTCCACCCCGCGTGGAACGCCGCGATGTTCGCCTCGGCGATCTCCGGGCGCTTGGCGAACTTGGCCCGCAGGAACTTCTCGGTGCCCGCGGTCGGCCGGTGGTACATCCACGACAGCAGGCCGAGCGCGAACATGTTCTTCGAGCGGCCCGCGTCCTTGCGGGAGAGGTCGAAGTCCTTGAGCGCCTCCACCGTCAGTGTGGTCAGCGGCACCGGGTGGAGGCTGTAGCCGTCCAGGGAGCCGTCCTCGAGAGGTGAGGTGGCGTAACCGACCTTCTGCATCGCGCGCTTGGAGAACTCGTCGGTGTTGACGATGACCTCCGCGCCGCGCGGCACGTCGCCGATGTTCGCCTTCAGGGCCGCCGGGTTCATCGCCACCAGGACGTTCGGCGCGTCGCCCGGGGTCAGGATGTCGTGGTCGGCGAAGTGCAGCTGAAAGGAGGAGACACCCGGCAGCGTTCCGGCCGGGGCGCGGATCTCCGCGGGGAAGTTCGGCAGCGTCGACAGGTCGTTGCCGAAGGACGCCGTCTCCGAGGTGAACCGGTCGCCCGTGAGCTGCATCCCGTCACCGGAGTCACCCGCGAAACGGATGATGACCCGGTCCAGACGGCGCACATCTTTGTCACCTGCAGGCTTGCGTTGGCCTCCGACGACTGCCGCGTCGGCCTGCTCGGCTTGGCTACTGACCTGGCTGGTCACTGAACTGGACCTCCCTCGAGGCGACTGAGCGGAATCGCCGGGACGACCGGCGCTCCCAAGGTCCACCCTACGTCCGTAAGGGGTGCCTTCCTGGGGTTGTTCGCATGGTGGAAGCACTTCTGAGACACCGTGTCGCACTCATTTGCCATGGTTTGCCTCGCCCCCGGTCCTCCTTGGAAGACGCTCCCCGCTCATCCTTTGGTTCTAGGACCCACCGCCCGACGGCCCCCTCGCGGCGGTGCCTCTCCGTGATCGTCCCTGCTCCCGCTGTCATGATCTCCGGGTCCGGAAGCCATCTGACAGGGTGTCAGTCATTTATGAGTTGAGGTAGGTGAGGACCGCCAGCACGCGGCGGTGATCCCCGTCACTCTGGGACAGCCCGAGCTTCAGGAAGATGTTGCTCACGTGCTTCTCGACGGCGCCGTCGCTCACCACGAGCTGCCGGGCCACCGCCGAGTTGGTCCGTCCCTCGGCCATCAGCCCGAGTACCTCGCGTTCGCGTGGTGTAAGCCCCGCGAGCACGTCCTGCTTGCGGCTGCGGCCGAGCAGCTGCGCCACGACCTCCGGGTCGAGTGCCGTGCCGCCCTGCGCGACCCGGACGACCGCGTCCACGAACTCCCGCACCTCGGCGACCCGGTCCTTGAGCAGATAGCCCACGCCCCGGCTCGATCCGGCGAGGAGTTCGGTCGCGTACTGCTCCTCCACGTACTGCGAAAGAACCAGGACCCCGAGTCCCGGGTGCTGGTGGCGCAGATACACCGCGGCGCGTACGCCCTCGTCGGTGTGGGTCGGGGGCATCCGCACATCGGCCACGACCACGTCCGGCAGGTCGTTCTGCGCGGCGAGGTCGGTGATCGTCTTGATCAGCGCGTCGGCGTCCCCCACTCCCGCCACCACATCGTGCCCGCGGTCGGTCAGCAGCCGGGTCAGGCCCTCCCGGAGCAGCACTGAATCCTCGGCGATGACCACCCGCACTTTGTCCTCCACTTTTTGGCCCCCCGGCACTTTTTTCGGCCCCCCGGCGCGCTTGTCCGCCCCCGCGTCGGCCCGGCGACGGTATCGCCCCGCCGAACACTCGGCACCCCAGTATCGCGCGATCCGAGGCGGCTCACCGGTCCGGTCGACGGACTGGTCGCCGGGCCGGTCGCCGGGCGGCCCGCCCGCGCATGCGCCGCCCCCGGCTCGGCGTACGAACCGGGGGCGGCGCACCGGCAGGGGCGCAGGCAGGCGCGGGTCAGGCCTGTCGCCAGGGCAGCTCGGCGGTGACCGCCGTCGGGCCGCCCACCGGCGAATCGACCACCAGGATTCCGTCGACCGCGCCGAGGCGCTCCGCGAGACCCGCGAGGCCGGAGCCCGCCGAGACGTCCGCGCCGCCCGTCCCGTCGTCGGTGACCTGGAGCATCAGCCGGTTCTCGGCCCGCCAGACGTCGACGCCCGCGGACTTGGCGCCGCTGTGCTTGCTGATGTTCTGCAGGAGCTCGGAGACCGTGAAGTACGCGATGCCTTCGATGGCGGCCGCCGGGCGGTTCGTCAGGTCCACCTCCACCTGGACCGGCACCGTGCAGCGGGCGGCGAGCGCGGAGAGCGCGGCGTCCAGACCGCGGTCGGTGAGGACGGCGGGGTGGATGCCGCGGGCCAGGTCCCGCAGCTCCTGGAGGGCGACCTTCACCTCGCCGTGCGCCTCGTCCACCATGCGCGCCGCGGCCTCCGGGTCCTCGGTGAGCTTCTCCTTGGCCAGGCCCAGATCCATGGCGAGGGCGACCAGGCGGGCCTGCGCGCCGTCGTGCAGATCGCGTTCGATGCGGCGCAGGTCGGCGGCCGCGGTGTCCACGACGACGCCGCGGTCCGACTCCAGCTCGACGACGCGGGTCGCGAGCCGCGAGGGGCCGAGCAGCCCGAACACCATCAGGCGGTCCACCGTCGTCAGGGCCCGCAGGATCCACGGCGTGGCGAGCGTGATGAGCAGGCCGGTCGCCGCGGTGACGCCGATCTCGAAGGGGTTGTCGAGGTAGATGCGGTGGCCGTCGTCGGCGAAGAGCTGGATGCCGCCCTGGCCGCCGTACATCGGGAAGAGCCAGAACCACAGCGGGTACGTGAGCATCAGCCAGCCGTACGACCAGAAGACGACCGCCACGGTGAACGAGAAGACCGACCACGGCAGCATCAGCAGCGTGTACAGCAGGTGCCGCCAGGAGGCGCCGCTCTTGAGGACGGCACCCATGAGCGCCATCGGACCGCCGCCCTTGGGGCGCAGCGGCTCCGGCGGCGCGACCTCGAGGCCGAGCAGCCCGCGGGCCCGCGTCCGCTCCAGGGCGCCGATGCCCCGGCAGCCGGCGAGACCGGCCGCGAGCACCGGGATGCCGATGAAGGTGATCAGGAGGCCCGCGCCGAGCGAGAGCGCCACGACGGCGAAGACGAAGGACGTGATGCCGATCGGCAGGCTCAGCATCGTGTAGGCGAACTCCCGCCAGGTGCGGGCCTCCACCGGGGCGCGCAGTCCGGCGGGCAGGCGGCGGCGCCGCTCCCCGACGTCGTGTCCCCGGGAATCCGGCCGGTCCATGTGCGCGTACCCCTGTCCGTACTCCGTGGCCATCGCTGCCGTCCGTTTCTGCGTCTGCTGCCGGGCTGTCGCCTGGCTGTCGCCTGTGTGCCGTGGTTCCAGATTCGCCGTCGCGACGGCTGCGGACCATGGAGCGCGTCGGCCTCTTCGCCCGGGGGTTTTCCCTACCTTCGGGCCTGGCACCGGGTCTTTCCTTCGGGCGTGGCACCGGGTCTTTCCTTCGGGCGTGGCACCGGGTCTTGCCTTTGGGCGTGGCACCGGGTCTTGCCTTTGGGCGTGGCACCGGGTCTTGCCTTTGGGCGTGGCACCGGGTCTTGCCTTTGGGCGTGGCACCAGGTCCTGTCCTCGGGCCTGGCCTCAGGTCCTGTCTTCGGGCCCGGCCTCAGGTCTTGCCTTCGGGCCCGGCCTCAGGCCCTGTCTTCGGGCCCTGCACCAGGCCCGACCCTAGGGCCCGGCCTCAGGCCCGGTGCGAGCCGTCCGCCGGGCGGTCGCGCCACGGCAGCTCCGCCGTGACCGTTGTGGGACCGCCCTCCGGCGATTCGATCACGAAGAGCCCGTCGACCGCGCCGAGCCGGTCCGCGAGCCCCGCCATGCCCGTACCGCCGTCCAGCCGCGCCCCGCCGCGCCCGTCGTCCCACACCTGGATGAGCAGCCGGTCGTCGGCCCGCCAGACGTCGACGCTCGCGGATTTGGCGCCGCTGTGCTTGCTGACGTTCTGCAGGAGCTCGGAGACCGTGAAGTACGCGATGCCCTCGATGGCGGCCGCGGGACGCGCCGGCAGGTCGGCGGTGACCTTCACCGGCACCGTGCAGCGCGACGAGACCGAGGAGAGCGCGGCGTTCAGGCCGCGGTCGGTGAGGACGGCGGGGTGGATGCCGCGGGCCAGGTCGCGCAGCTCCTGCAGCGCCAGCTTCACCTCGCCGTGCGCCTCGTCGACCATCGAGGCCGCGACCTCGGGGTCCTCCAGGAGCTTCTCCTTGGCGAGGCCGAGGCCCATGGCGAGGGCGACCAGGCGGGCCTGCGCGCCGTCGTGCAGATCGCGTTCGATGCGGCGCAGATCGGCGGCCGCGGTGTCCACGACCACCCCGCGGTCGGACTCCAGTTCGGCGATCCGCCGCTCCAACTCGTCGGAGGGCGAGAGCAGTCCGCGCACCATCGCCCGGTCGGCGTTGGCCAGGAGACGCGCGACGAAGGGCAGCACCGGCCAGAGCACGAAGAGCCCGGTGGCCATGACGGCGAAGGTGAGCACGCCCCAGGGCAGCCGGATGAAGGCGTACAGCATGGTGCGCCAGCCCACCGGGTCCTTCACGCTCGCCCACACCCGGCCGAGGATCCCCTGCCCGCGGTACCCCGGCATCGGACTCGGCTCGTCCACCCGCACGCCGAGCAGTTTCCGGGCCCGCCCCCGTTCGAACCTGCCAAGGACGCGCGCGCCGAGCAGCCCCGCCGCGAGCAGCGGCAGACCGATCACCGTGACCGTCAGTCCGATGCCCAGGGCGAACACGACCACCGCGTAGACGAAGCCGATGATGCCCGCCGGGAGGTTCACCAGGAGGTGGGCGATCTCCTTCCAGGTGTGCCGGTCGTACGCGAATCGCGCGGGTGGCGGCCGGTCGTCGTGCTGGGGCATGGTGCGTGCGGTCATACGCGCCAGAGTGCCCGGCCCGCCGCCGCGGCGCCATGAGGGCGGCCGCCCGGGGGCCCTGGGGATAACCCCACCCCGCGGTCCGGAGCGTGCCGCCGTACCCGGACCGGAGGCGGAAGCCGTGCGCCGCCGCGCGCTGTCCGAAAGCGTGACGCTGCGCGCTGTCCGAAAGCGTGACGCCCCGTGCTGTCCGAAAGCGTGACGCCGTGCGCTGACGGATGCGTGACGCTCTGCTTACCTAACCTTTAGCAGGCCCTAGACTCCCGTGCGTACAGATCGTCGAACGGGTCAGGTCAAGGACGGTCAGGGAGTGAGGGGCTGACGTGCACGTGACGAACGTCGCGGCGAGCTACTACCAGTCGTACTCCGTCGTCGGACTGCTCGCCGTCGTGGGCGTGCTGTTCGTCGCCGTGGCCTTCGGCGCGGGGCGGCTGCTGCGCCCGGTGGTGCCCACCCCGGAGAAACTCCTGACGTACGAGTGCGGCGTCGACCCGGTCGGCGAAGGCTGGGCCCACACCCAGGTCCGCTACTACGTCTACGCGTTCCTCTACGTGATCTTCGCCGTCGACTCGATCTTCCTCTTCCCCTGGGCGACGGTCTTCGCCGCGCCCGGCTACGGCGCGACGACGCTCGTGGAGATGTTCATCTTCCTCGGCTTCCTCGCCGTGGGCCTGCTGTACGCATACAAGAAGGGCGTCCTGACATGGACGTGACCCCGGACACCAACGGGCAGCCCGTGCCGCTCCCCGAGCCGAAGAGGCTGGGCGCGCTCGCCCGCCTCGCCCCCGAACCGATGAAGGTGGTCCTCAACTGGGGCCGCCGGTACTCGCTCTGGGTCTTCAACTTCGGCCTCGCCTGCTGCGCCATCGAGTTCATCGCGGCCTCCATGGCGCGGCACGACTTCATCCGGCTCGGCGTCATCCCGTTCGCTCCGGGGCCGCGCCAGGCCGACCTGATGGTCGTCTCCGGCACGGTCACGGACAAGATGGCGCCCGCCGTGAAGCGGCTGTACGAGCAGATGCCCGAGCCGAAGTACGTCATCTCGTTCGGCGCCTGCTCCAACTGCGGCGGCCCGTACTGGGACTCGTACTCGGTGACCAAGGGCGTCGACCAGATCATCCCCGTCGACGTGTACGTCCCCGGCTGCCCGCCCCGCCCGGAAGCCCTCCTCCAGGGAATCCTCAAGCTCCAGGAGAAGATCGCGCGCGAGTCGCTGGGGGAGCGGTACGGGAACGGGGCGCGACCGTCGACGGCGGCGCTGCGGAGTGGGTTGGTGCAGCCGCCCGCCCCGGCGCCGGGGGCGACGGCCGAGCAGGAGGGGGACCGGTGACCGGCTGGCTGCCGAGCCCCGTGGAGGAGCTCTTCGGCGCGGAGGCGACGGCCGAGGAGTCGTACGACGTACTCACCGTCGACGTCCCGCCCGCCTCGTGGATCACCGCTCTCGAAACCGCCCGCACCACGCTGGCCTGCACGTACTTCGACTGGCTGAGCGCGGTCGACGAGCCGGGGACGGGCTTTCGGGTCTGCGCCCACCTCGTGGTGCTCTCCCCGGTACGCCGCCTCCTGCTCCGTACGACGGTCGCGCACGAGGCCCCGGTGCTGGCCTCCGCGGTCGACGTCTACGCGGGCGCCGCCTGGCACGAGCGCGAGACGCACGAGATGTTCGGCGTGACGTTCGAGGGGCACCCCGGTCTGACCCCGCTGCTCCTCCCCGAGAACTTCGAGGGTCACCCCCTGCGCAAGGACTTCGTGCTGGCGGCCCGCGTGGCGAAGGCCTGGCCCGGCGCCAAGGAGCCGGGGGAGTCCGAGCACGGCGGACCCAAGCGCCGCCAGATGCTGCCGCCCGGCGTGCCCGACCCCAACGAGTGGGGCCCTCTGAAGGGGCAGCTCCCCGCGGCTCCGGCCCGCCCGGCTCGTGGGGCGGGGCGTGCGGCGGCCTCGGCGGCGGCATCGGCTTCGGCTTCGGCAACGGCATCCGGTGAACGCCCGGCCCGGCGCACCCGCACGGCCGGTCAGGGCTCGGCGAGCCAGACGGCTCCCGCGGAGGCGCGTCCCGCCGAGACGACTCCTGCCGAGACGACTCCCGCGGAGGCGCAGCAACCGGAGGCAGCGGAGTCGGCACGTCCCCCGAGGCGTTCGCGCAGCGTGAGCCAGGGGTCCGCGTCGCAGCGGGCGTCGACTTCGACACCGGAGTCGTCACCGGACCCGGGGGCCGCGCCTGCGGTGAATCCGGAGCCGAAGCCTGGGTCTGGGTCTGAGCCCGTGGCCGAGTCCAAGGCCACGGGTAGCTCCGACGCCCCCTGGCACCACGCCCGCCCGGCGTTCGACGACGCCCCCGAACAGCAGCCGAAGCCACAGGCCGAGCCGAGGCCGGAGCCGTCACCCGATCCGGCAACGGACGACCGGCCCGCGCCGGAACAGCCGGGCCCCGCGCCGCAACAGCCGGGCCCCGCCCCGCAACAGCAGGCCCCCGCGCCCGCCGAGCAGCCCGCCCCACCCGAGAACCCCCAGCCCCAGGACGGCGAACGCCGAGGAGGCACCGAGTGAACGACGCCCTCGACGTCGCCCTGCGCCTCGTCATCGTCTTCGCGGTGTTCCTGGTCCTGCCCCTCGTCATCGGCCAGACCGAGCACAAGGTGATGGCCCACATGCAGGGCCGCCTCGGCCCCATGCACGCGGGCGGCTTCCACGGCTGGGCCCAACTCGTCGCCGACGGCGTCAAGTTCGCCCAGAAGGAAGACATCGTCCCGGCCGAGGCCGACCGCCGCGTCTTCCAACTGGCCCCCGCGATCGCCCTCCTGCCCTACCTCCTCGTCCTCATCGCCATCCCGGTCGGCCCCGACGAGGGCGCGGTCGGCGAGGTCGTCGACGCGGGCATCTTCTTCGTGCTCGCGGTGATGGGCGTCGGCGTACTCGGCTCGCTCATGGCGGGCTGGGCCAGCGCCAACAAGTTCTCCCTCCTCGGCGGCCTGCGCACCGCCGCCCAGCTCCTCGCGTACGAACTCCCGATGCTGCTCGCCGCCGCCTCGGTCGCGATGGCCTCGGGCACGGTCTCGCTGCCCGGCATCGTCGACGCCTTCGAGTGGTGGTGGCTGCCCTGGCAGCTCGTCGGCGCGCTCGTGTTCTTCATCGCGGGCCTCGCCGAACTGCAGCGCCCGCCGTTCGACATGCCGGTCGCCGACTCCGAGATCATCTTCGGCGCCTACACCGAGTACACGGGCCTGCGCTTCGCCCTCTTCCTCCTCGCCGAGTACGCCGGGATCGTCGTCCTGTGCGGCCTGACCACCGTCCTGTTCCTGGGCGGCTGGCACGGCCCGTGGGGCGCCGACGGCCTCGGCTGGGTCTGGACCCTGCTCAAGACGGCCGTCCTGGCCTTCGTGGTCATCTGGCTGCGCGTGTCCTACCCCCGTCTCCGCGAGGACCAGCTCCAGAAGCTCTCCTGGACCCTCCTCGTCCCGCTCGCCCTCGCGCAGATCGCGCTCACCGGAATCGTGAAGGTGGCGATCAACTGATGGCTGCGTCCCTCCCGCCCACCCGGCCCCGGATTCCCGGCAGCGGCCTCGCCAAGGGCCTCGCCGTCACCCTCCGCACGATGACGAAGAAGACCGTCACCGAGCAGTACCCGGAGCACCAGCCCGAACTCCCGCCCCGCACCCGCGGCGTCATCGGCCTCTTCGAGGAGAACTGCACGGTCTGCATGCTGTGCGCCCGCGAGTGCCCGGACTGGTGCATCTACATCGACTCCCACAAGGAGACGGCCCCGCCCGCCGCCCCGGGTGGCCGCGAGCGCAGCCGCAACGTCCTCGACCGCTTCGCCATCGACTTCGCCCTCTGCATGTACTGCGGCATCTGCATCGAGGTCTGCCCCTTCGACGCGCTCTTCTGGTCCCCGGAGTTCGAGTACGCCGAGACCGACATCCACGAACTCACCCACGAGCGCGACAAACTCCGCGAGTGGATGTGGACGGTCCCGGCCCCGCCCGCCCTGGACCCCGGCGCCGAGGACCCGAAGGAACTCGCCGCCGCCCGCAAGTCCGCGGAGAAACTGGCCGCCGCCCAAGAGACGCCCGACCCCGGGCCGGAGGGGGACGCGTGACGTTCGCAGCAGCCGCCACGACGGCAGCGCAGGCCACCGTGGCCAAGTCCGCCGAGAGCCACGGCTTCCTGTCGCCGACCGGCGTCGAGATCGCCTTCCTCCTCGTCGGACTCGTCACGCTCGGCGCGGCGGTCATCACGGTCACCACCAAGCAGCTGGTGCACGCCGCGCTCTGGCTGGTGGTGGCGCTCGGCGGGCTCGCCGTCGAGTACCTCCTCCTGAGCGCCGAGTTCATCGCCTGGGTGCAGGTCCTCATCTACGTCGGTTCCGTGGTCGTCCTCCTCCTCTTCGGACTGATGCTCACCAGGGCGCCCATCGGCCGCTCCCCGGACGCCGATTCGGGCAACCGCCCGGTCGCGTTCGCGGTGGCCCTCGCCGCTGCCGCCGCCCTGGTCTGGGTCGTCGTGGACGCGTTCCGCACCACGGTGATCGACCTGGACGGCGCCGCCCAGGGCTCCACCGACGTGACCGGATCGATCCTCTTCCGGCACTGGGTGCTCCCCTTCGAGGCGCTCTCCGTCCTCCTCCTCGCCGCCCTCGTCGGCGCGATCGTCCTGTCCCGCAAGACGGCCAAGGGCACGTCCGCCCCGGAGGGAGACCGCTGATGCACCTCCACCTCGCCTATCCCACCGTCCTCGCCGCCCTCCTCTTCTGCGTCGGCCTGTACGGCGTGCTCGCCCGGCGCAACGCGATCCTGGTCCTGATGTCCGTCGAGCTGATGCTCAACGCCGTCAACCTCAACCTGGTCGCCTTCGACGTCTGGCTCCGCGACTCCCTCCACGCCGGTCAGGCCCTGACCCTCTTCACCATCGCCATCGCCGCCGCCGAGATCGGCATCGGCCTCGCGATCGTCCTGGCCGTCTACCGCAACCGCGGCAGCTCCGCCGTCGACGACCTCCGCGACACCGCCGAGGGCCCCGACGGTCCCGATGACGATGACGAGACCGTCGACGCCGACGACACCGTCGGCCCCGATGGCACCGACGAACAGCAGGCCGCACCGGCGCAGAAGGCTGAGGCCACCGCGTGACCACGACCACCCTCGCCGTCCTCGTCCCCCTCCTTCCGTTCCTGGGCGCGGCCGCAGGCCTGCTGCTGGGCCGCAAGGTCCCCGGTCTCGTACGTCCCCTCGCCGTCCTGCCGACGCTGACGGCCCTGCTCCTCGCCGTGCTCGTGGCCGTCCGGCAGGGCGGCGGCACCGGCGGCGGGCACGCCTCCCTCGACGCCGCCACCGAGCTCACCCCGACCGGCTCGGTCCCCATCGAACTCGCCCTGCACATCGACGGCTTCGCGGCCCTCGTCGCCGTCCTGGTCGGCGTCGTCGCGTCCTGCGTGCAGATCTACTCGACGGGCTACCTCCGCGAGGACCCCCGCTACCCCTCGTACGCCGCTCTCGTCTCCCTCTTCACCTCCGCGATGCTGCTCGTCGTCTACTCCGGCGACCTGATGGTGCTCCTGGTCGGCTGGGAGATCATGGGCATCTGCTCGTACTTCCTCGTCGGCCACTACTGGGAGACGCCCGAGGCGCGCGCCGCCTCCCTGAAGGCCTTCCTGGTCACCAAGCTCGGCGACGTCCCCTTCCTGATCGGCCTGTTCGCCCTGGCCGCCGACACGGGCTCCTTCCGCATCACGACGATCCTCGCGACGGTCAACGACGGCGGCCTCGACCACCCCACGCTGATCGCCCTGCTGCTCCTCGCGGGCGTGGCGGGCAAGTCCGCGCAGTTCCCGCTGCACACCTGGCTGCCCGACGCGATGGCGGGCCCCACGCCCGTCTCCGCGCTGATCCACGCCGCGACGATGGTCGCCGCCGGTGTCTACTTCGTGGCCCGGCTCCTTCCCGTCTTCGCCGCCTCCGCGGCCGCCCTGGTCGTCCTCGCGGTCATGGCCGCGGTGACGATGGCCGGTTCGGCCCTCGCCGCGCTCGCCCAGGACGACATCAAGCGCGTCCTCGCGTACTCGACGATCGGCCAGCTCGGCTACATGACCGGCGCCCTCGCCGTCGGCGACCGCGGTGCCGCCGTCTTCCACCTCCTGTCGCACGGTGCCTTCAAGGCGTTGCTGTTCCTCGCGGCGGGCGTGATCATCCACGCCGCCGGCACCAACTCCCTTGCCGCCATGTCCCGGATGAAAGGCCTGCGCGACCGCATCCCCGACGCCTACTGGACGATGACCGTGGCGCTTCTCGCGCTCGCCGCGATCCCGCCGTTCAGCGGCTTCTTCTCCAAGGAGGCGGTGCTCGGCGCCGCCGAGCACACGGCCACCGGCCACGCCGAGTCCGTGCCCACCGCGGCAGGCTGGATCGTCCTCGTCGCCGGTCTGTTCACCGCCCTCCTCACCGCCGCGTACGCGACGCGCCTGTGGCTGCTCGCCTTCAACGGCCGGGGCACCGAGGCCCCGGATCACGGCCGGCAGCCCCTCGCCATGACCGCCGTGCTGTGGGTGCTCGCCGTCCCCTCCCTCGTCTTCGGTCTCGCCGTCGGCGTCCTGCCGGACTGGTTCGACGGCCACTCGCTCACCCCGACGCTCACCACCTCCGTCCTCGGCACCGGCCTCGCACTCGTCGGCGGCCTGGTCACCTACGGCGCGTGGCGGCACACCTCGGCGCTGGCCGCCCGGGTGCCGATGGGCGCGGTCGCCGCGGACCCGGACGCCGACGGCGGTCTGGTCGAGGCGGAGGCCATCGCCACCCACACCCCCGCGTACGGGGACGTCGCGTCGGCCCCGGACCCGGCCGACCCCGGCCGCCTGCTGCTCGGGCCGCTGCACCGGCACGCCGCCGTCGGCTTCAGTCTCGACGCCGTCTACGCAGCCCTGTTCGTGCGCCCCGTGCGGGCCGCCGCGAGCCTCGTCCGCTTCCTCGACCGCGAGGTCGTCGAGACGTACGTGCGCGGCGCGGGCACGGCACCCCGCTGGCTCGGCGCGGCCGTCCGCCGCGCGCAGACCGGCAATGTCCAGACCTACCTGAGCGCGCTGCTCGCCGGCACGGTCGTCCTGGCCGTCGCCGCCGTCCTCGTCGCCACCGCCGGAGCGTGAGCAGCCGTGATCGGTATCAGTGAGTCCGTGATGCAGTTTCTTCTGGCGTTGATCGTCGTCGGGCCACTCATCGGCGCCGTGGCCGCCCTGCTGCCGGCCCCGCCCGGACTGAAGGGGAAGTCACCCGACCAGGCGGTGCTCCGCCACGGCGTGATCGTGACCGGCGCGATTCTCGTCGCCGCGATCGTCCTCGCGCTGGGCTTCGACCATGACCACCCGTCAAAGATGCAGGCCACGACGGATATCAGCTGGATCCCCGCGCTCGACGTGCGCATCCACCTCGGCATCGACGGCATCTCGCTCCCCCTCCTGGTCCTGACCGCGCTCCTGACCTTCCTCTGCGCGCTCTACAGCTACTTCAAAATGCCTGCCGGGCCGTCCCCCAAGGCATTCGTCGCACTGATCCTCGTCCTCGAGTCCGGCACCCTCGCGACCTTCGCCGTCCTCGATCTGCTGCTGTTCTTCCTGGCGTTCGAGATGGTGCTCATCCCGATGTACTTCCTCATCGCCCGCTGGGGCGGTGAGCAACGGGCCCAGGCCGCTTGGAAGTTCATCCTCTACACGCTGCTCGGCTCCGTCGTGATGCTGCTCGGCCTCCTCCTGATCGGGCTCAAGTCCGACACCTTCGACATGGTGGCACTCGCCACTGACAACGGCCGGGGGCTGTCCACATCCGTGCAGGTCATCGCGGTTCTGGCGATCGGGATCGGGCTCGCGGTCAAGACGCCGATGTGGCCGCTGCACAGCTGGCTGCCGGACGCCCACACCGCCGCGCCGACCGTCGGCTCGGTGCTGCTGGCCGGTGTCATGCTGAAGATGGGTACGTACGGGTTCGTCCGGATCGTCCTCCCCCTCGCGCCCGACGGGATGCGGGAGTTCGCGCCGTATCTCGCCGCCTTCGCCGTCGTCGGCATCATCTACGGCTCCCTGGCCTGCCTCGCGCTGGCCAAGCAGGGCGCGAAGGGTGACCTCAAGCGCCTCATCGCCTACTCGTCCGTCGGCCACATGGGCTTCGTCCTGCTCGGCATCTCGACGATGAGCCCGACCGGCGTGAACGGCGCGCTGTTCGCCAACATCGCCCACGGCCTCATCACCGGCCTGCTCTTCTTCCTCGTCGGCGCGCTCAAGGACCGCACCGGCACCACCGACCTCGACTCCCTCGCGCAGGAGTCCGGCGCGGCGCTCTACGGCAAGGCCCCGCGCCTCGGCGGCCTCCTCGCCTTCGGCGCCGTCGCCTCGCTCGGACTGCCGGGACTCGCCGGGTTCTGGGGCGAGATGCTCGCCCTGTTCGGCGCGTTCGAGCCCGCCGACGACCTGAGCCGCCCCGCCTTCCTCACCTTCATGGCGATCGCCGCCTTCGGCACCCTGCTCACCGCCGCGTACATGCTCATCGTCGTACGCCGTGTCTGCATGGGCCCCATGCCGCAGGCCGCGACCGACGGGTCCGCGCCCAAGGCGCTCGCCGACGTCCACGGCTACGAGTTCGCCGCCTGGACCCCGCTCGTCGCCCTCACCGTCCTCGCCGGACTCTGGCCCGCGGCTCTCCTCGGCCTGACCGACCCGGCCGTGCAGAAGCTCCTCACTGGAGGCAAGTCGTGACCGTGGCCGCCGAAAGCGCCGAAAGCGCGGCAAACCTGGTCCAGTCCGTCGACTGGCTCGCGATCGCGCCGCCGACCGTCGCGGCGGTCGTCGGCCTCGTCGTGCTCGTCGCCGACCTCTTCGTAGGAACCGGCAAGAAGGCGGTCCTCGGCTGGATCTCCGTGGCGGGCCTGGCCGCGGCCGCGCTCTCGCTGCTGCCCCTCCTGGACGACGACCGCTCCACCTTCTGCCTGACCGGCGGCGGCACGCACGCGTGCAGCTACACCGCGGACCGCTTCACCCTCGTCATCCAGCTCCTCGTCCTCGGCGGCGCCCTGCTCGCCGCCCTGCTCTCCATGAGCACGCTCAAGGACTCCGGGGACGAACTGCCCGCGGGGGAGTACTGGTTCCTGCTGCTCTCCTCCGCGGCGGGCGCCGCCCTGCTGCCCGCCTCGCGCGACCTCGCGACGCTCATCGTCGCCCTGGAAGTCGCGTCCCTGCCCGCGTTCGCCCTCGTCGGTCTGAAGCGCGGCGACAAGCGCTCCTCCGAAGCGGCCCTGAAGTTCTTCCTCTCCTCCGTCACCGCGACGGCGGTGACCCTCATGGGCGTCAGCTTCGTGTACGCGGCGACCGGCACCCTGCACCTGACCGAGATCGCCACCGAGCTCCGGAACGTCGACGGCCAGCTGCACACCCTCGCCCAGACCGGCGTCGCCCTCACCCTCGTCGGGTTCGCCTTCAAAGTGGCGGCCGTCCCCTTCCACTTCTGGGTACCCGACACCTACGTAGGCGCGCCCCTGCCCGTCGCCGCCTACCTCTCCGTCGTCGGAAAGGCCGTCGGCTTCTCCGGCCTCATCCTCGTCACCGTCGTCGCCTTCCCCTCGTACGCGGACGTCTGGGGCCCGGCACTCGCCGTCCTCGCCGCGCTCACCATGACCGCGGGCAACGTCGCGGCCCTGCGACAGCGGACCACGCGCGCGTACAGCGCGGTCCGCCTCCTCGCCTGGTCCTCGGTCGGCCAGGCCGGCTACCTCCTGGTGCCGATCGCCGCGGCCGGTTACGCGGACAACGAGGCCGCCGCCGAGAAGGCCGTCGGCTCCACCGTCGCGTACGCCCTGATGTACGCGGCCGTGAACCTGGGAGCCTTCGCCGTGGCGGCCCTCGTGGGCCGTACCCGGCGCCACAACCGCGTCAGCGACTACCGCGGCCTGTACGCCCGCAGCCCGCTGGCCGCGCTCGTCCTGGGCTTCTTCCTGCTCTGCCTCGCCGGCCTGCCGCCCGGCATCATCGGCCTCTTCGCGAAGGTCACGGTCCTCTCGGCCGCGGTCGACGCGGGCCTCGGCTGGCTCGCCGTGGTGATGGCGGTGAACGTCGTGATCGCGCTCTACTACTACCTGCAGTGGACCGCGCTCCTGTTCCGTGCCCCCGAGGGCGAACCGGTCCGGCACCGGGTGCCCGCCCCGCTCACCGCGGCCATCGCGCTGACGGCGGTCCTTGGCATCGCGCTCTCCGGAGCACCCCAGCTGATCCTGCGCTTCTCGGACACCGGCCTGTTCTGACCCGGCCCCGGGGCCGTCACCCGCGCGGCCTACATCGCTCCTGCGTGCACAAGGGAACTAGTGCTCCCCGCCTGGCGTTGACCAGTACGGGAGGGTCCACTGAACAGTGGAAGCACCAGTCAGCAGAGGGTTCCCCCACGCACCACCAGGAGGGCGTACCGTGCACCGCCGGCACAACGGGTTGAAGACCGCCGTACTCCTCGGGGGACTGTCCGCGCTCATCCTTGTCATCGGCAGTTTCTTCGGGCGTACGGGCCTGATCGTCGCGCTGTTCGTGGCGCTCGGCACCAATGCGTACGCGTACTGGAACAGCGACAAGCTCGCCCTGCGCGCCATGCGGGCCCGCCCGGTGAGCGAGTTCGAGGCCCCCGAGCTGTACCGCATGGTCCGCGAGCTCTCCACCCAGGCCCGCCAGCCCATGCCCCGCCTGTACATCTCGCCCACCGAGGCGCCGAACGCGTTCGCGACGGGCCGCAACCCGCGCAACGCGGCGGTGTGCTGCACCGACGGCATCCTGCGCCTCCTCGACGAGCGCGAACTGCGCGGGGTCATCGGCCATGAGCTCAGCCATGTCTACAACCGCGACATTTTGATCTCCTCGGTCGCGGGCGCCCTGGCCTCCGTGATCATGTTCCTGGTCAACTTCGCCTGGCTGATCCCGGTCGGCCGGTCGAACGACAACGAGGGCCCCGGCATCTTCGGCATGCTCCTGATCATGCTGCTCGGCCCGCTCGCGGCCTCCATCATTCAACTCGCCATCAGCCGCTCCAGGGAGTACGAGGCCGACGCGTCCGGCGCACAACTCACCGGCGACCCCCTGGCTCTGGCGAGCGCCCTGCGTAAACTCGACGCGGGGACGAAGCAGTTGCCGCTGCCGCCCGAGCCCCGTCTCGAGACGGCAAGTCACATGATGATTGCGAACCCTTTCCGCCCGGGGCAGGGCATGTCCAAGATGTTCTCCACGCATCCGCCGATGGCGGAGCGCATTGCCCGACTCGAGCAGATGGCAGGTCGCCACCAGTGAAGACAATCCTGAACGTCATATGGCTCGTACTCTGCGGCTTCTGGATGTTCCTGGCCTACCTGGTCGCGGGAGCACTGCTCTGCGTCACGATTATCGGCATCCCGTTCGGCCTGGCCAGCTTCCGCATCGGCCGTTATGCGCTGTGGCCGTTCGGCTACACGACGGTCGAGCGCCGCGACGCGGGCGCCCCGTCCTGCGTCGGAAACATCCTGTGGCTGGTCCTCGCGGGCTGGTGGCTGGCGATCGGCCACATCGTCACGGGTTTCCTCCTGTGCGTCACGATCATCGGGATCCCCCTCGGCATCGCCAACTTCAAGCTGATCCCGGTCTCCCTGCTCCCGCTCGGCCGCGAGATCGTCCGCACGGACCAGCCGTTCGCGGCCCGCTACTAGGGGGCACTGCGCCGCCCTTCGAGAAGCGCCTCGGCCTGACGGCCCGACAGACGGCCGCCACCGGCGCCCGCCGCCGATTGTCACTGCCATGGTCCACCATGAACTCATGACCGAGACCGAGCAGTTGCTGGACCGCGTCGCCGCGGCGGCGCGCGCCACCCGCCCCTGGGGCTGGGACTCCCTGCCGACCCCGGTGGACGCGGAGACCCTGGCCAGGGCGGAGGTCTGCCTGGGCTTTCACCTGCCACCCCTGCTCGCCGCGCTCTACACCCGCATAGGAGACGGCGGATTCGGCCCGGAGTACGGCTTGTTGCCCCTGCTCGAAGAGAAGTCCTCCGGAGGCGAGCCGGCCGTCGTCGAGAAGTACCGCACGATGCGCGATTCCGCGTGGGGCTGGCCCGAAGGCGTGTTGCCGGTATCGCACTGGGGCTGCGCGATGTACGCGTGCGTGGACTGCCGCACCGACGACGCCCAGGTCCTGCTCTTCGAGCCGAACGGCGGCGACCCGCGGCACGCCTGGTTCGTCGACTCCCCGGACCTCACGACATGGCTCACGGCCTGGCTCGACGGCACGGGCTGGTACGCGGAGGACAGCGACGACCCGGAGCTGCCGATGTGGCAGGACGAGCGCACGCGCGCGTAGGGCCTGGCCTGCGGTTCCATGCGCTGTGTCGTACGCCGCACCCCACGGGTCACCGCAACCGCGACCCCGCCCGGTGACGTCTTCCAGGACAACAGCGCACAGAGCTCACCGCGCGAGAAAGGTCAGGTCACCGCATGGGCATCATCAGCTGGATCGTTCTGGGTCTGCTGGCCGGAGCCGTCGCCAAACTGCTGCTGCCCGGCCGCGACCCGGGTGGCTTCATCGGCACGACCGCCATCGGCATCGCCGGCGCCTTCATCGGCGGCTGGATCTCCGCCCGCTACCTGGACCGCCCGATCACCAACCACTTCTACGACGGCGCCACCTGGGCGGCGGCCATCGGCGGCTCGCTCGTCCTGCTCGTCGCCTACCGCATCCTCTTCGGCCACTCACGGCGCTGAGGAACCGTTCCCCCGGTCTGCGGCCAGCAGCAAGGGCGGGCACCCCGCACGGGGCGCCCGCCCTCCGTCGTCGCACGACAGCGAACTACCTGGACTACCGGTAGTTGACGAACTGCACCGCGAAGTCGAAGTCCTGCCCCTTGAGCAGGGCCTGCACGGCCTGCAGGTCGTCGCGGCTCTTCGAGCTGACCCGCAGCTCGTCGCCCTGGACCTGCGCCTTGACGCCCTTGGGGCCCTCATCACGGATGATCTTGGCGACCTTCTTCGCGTTCTCCTGGGAGATGCCCTCTTCGATCGAGGCGAAGATCTTGTACTCCTTGCCGGACAGCTGCGGCTCGCCCGCGTCCAGCGACTTCAGCGAGATGCCGCGCTTGATCAACTTGGACTGGAAGATGTCGAGGATCGCCTTGACCCGCTCCTCGCCGTTCGCCTCCATCAGGATCTTCTCGCCGGACCAGGCGATCGAGGCGCCCGTACCCTTGAAGTCGTAGCGCTGCGAGATCTCCTTGGCGGCCTGGTTGAGCGCGTTGTCGACCTCCTGCCGCTCGACCTTCGAGACGATGTCGAAACTGGAGTCGGCCATGTCCTGTGGCTCCTTGTATCGGGGTATGCGTACTCAGCGGATACGGCCCTCTGGCGCCGGCCGCATCCGCAAAGCCTAGCCATCGCCCCCGCGCGGGGTGCCGATCAATCGGGTGGCGAAGCACCCCTGTGCATCAGGTATCGTTTACGTCGTTGCCACGGAGCCCCGCGAAAGCGGAGCAGGCAGCAAACCCGGCGGTGTGCCCGAGCGGCCAAAGGGAGCAGACTGTAAATCTGCCGGCTCAGCCTTCCCAGGTTCGAATCCTGGCGCCGCCACATGAAGGAGACCCTCCCCGACTTGCGGAAACGCAAGTCGGGGAGGGTCTTTTCATGCGCCCGCGGAAGCCTTTCCGGGGCCTTTCCGGGGCCCTCTGTGTACAAAATGGGGCCCATGTCGTCCCGTCGCAGAAACTGCCCGGTGTGCCGCCGCGAGATCGCCGTCGTCGGCGGACGGTTCGCCCGCCACGACCCGCCGGGCCCGCGCGGTACCGCTGACCTGATCTCGTGCCCGGGTTCCCGAAGCCAGGCCCAGCTGGGCGCCGCACAGCCCGCTCTGGACGGCTATGTCGTCCCGGACCACCCCGGCCAGCTCCCGCTGTTCTGAGCGGCCCTCAGAGGGGCCCGGGAGCCCCGGCACCCAGGGCCTCGGCGGGGCTCAATTCCCCGCGACCGACTTGACCGCCACCGACACCGGCACGGAGCCGCTGACCAGCTCCAGCGTCAGGCCCGCCGTCGCCGGTGTCTCCACGAGCTCCGCGAGCACCGCGGCGACGTCGTCCCGGGGGACCGGCCCGCGCCCGGTCGACGCCTCCAGGCGGACCAGACCGGAGCCCGCGTCGTCCGTCAGCATCCCGGGGCGCAGGATCGTCCACTCCAGGGCGCCGCGCGAGCGTACGTACGCGTCGGCCTCGCCCTTGGCCCGCAGGTAGGCGTCGAAGACCTCGTCGCCCTGGTGGGCCGGGTCCGCGCCCATGGACGACACGACGATGTAGCGCCGCACGCCGGCCCGCTCCGCCGCGTCCGCGAACAGCACGGCCGCGCCGCGGTCCACGGTGCCCTTGCGGTCCACGCCACTGCCCGGCCCCGCGCCCGCCGCGAAGACGGCCGCGTCGGCGCCGCGCAGATGCCCGGCGACCTCGTCGACCGACGCCGACTCCAAGTCGCACAGGACCGGTTCGGCACCCGCCTCGCGCAGGTCGGCTTCCTGTCCGGAATTGCGGATGAGACCCGCGACTTCGTCGCCGCGCGCGGCGAGCAGACGCTCCAGCCGCAGCGCGATCTGACCATGACCACCAGCGATGACAATGCGCATACTCCCGACCGTACGACAGGGCGGACGAGAGTGCTCAACACACGCGCGGCGCCCCGGAGATCCAGCGCGAGGCACACACGCGTGGAGGGGCGTCACGGACCGCCCGGCGACCCTCCACGGCCACGTCCGGGAGCTCCGCGCGGACGGCCGGAAATCTCAGGCCGACGGTTCGTCACCCTTCGCCCGCCCGGGGGCCGTGTTCGTCGACCGTCCCTGCCGCGGCAGATCCAGCGCCACGGCGGCCGCGGAGTCGCAGTACTCGCGCACCGCGCTGGTCCGCGCCACGACGCGCCCCCGGTGCACCACGATCCGGCTGTACGCGAGCGACAGCGCCCCCGCGAGCCGGTCGCCGCGCACGGCGAGCAGCTCGGCGGGGAAGCCGGCCTCCACCCGCACCTCCGGCAGCCCCATGGCCGCCCGCGCCGCCCCGCTCACCGCGCCGTAGGCGTCCTCGGGCCGCAGCCCGCACCGCGAGGCCAGCAGGTACGCGGCCTCCAGCGGATCCCCGCGCCCCACCGGATTCGACACGTCCCGCATCGCCCCGCTGCCCGCGGCGACCCGCACCCCCGCCGCCCGCAGCAGCCGTACGGGCGCCGCCCCGCGCCGCTCCGCGCTCCCGCACCCGCCCTGCGGCAGGCAGACTACCGTTACGGCGGCCGCCGCGAGCTGCTCGGCGGTGCGCGAGGCCACATCCGCGGGCAGCCGCCCGAGCCCGCCGCACGGCCCGATCGTCACGCCCGCCCGCAGCCCGCCGGCCATCGCCGCGAGCCGCCCGAGCCTCGCCGGATCGTCACCGTCCGTGTGCAGGTCGACGGGGCACCCGTGCTCCGCGGCGATTTCCAGGACCGCCTCCGTGTACCCCGTCGGATCGGGGTCGAGATCAGGACAACCGCCCACTACGGAGGCGCCCATTTTCACCGCGTCCCGCAGCATCGCGAGCCCGTCGGCGCCCGCGACGCCGGTGAGCAGTCGCGGCACGGCGACGGCCGTGAGGTCCACCAAACCCCGGAGCGAGCGCCGCGCCTGCAGCACCGCCTCCATCGGGCCGAGCCCCTGGACGTCGCCGATCCGCACGTGCGAGCGCAGCGCCGTGGCGCCGTGGCCGAGCTGCAGCAGCGCTGCCTCCGTGGCCCTGCGCTGCACGTCAGGGACGTCGTACGAGACCGGCCCCGGCATGTCCGCCGACAGCGCCGTGTCGCTGTGCGCGTGCGGTTCCGCCGCCGCGGGCAGCAGGAGGTAGCCGGCGAGGTCCACGCGTGCGGCGTGCGTGCTCAGGCTGCCCGCGGTGCCGACGGCCTCGATGCGCCCGCCGCCGAGACGGACGTCCACAGTCCGGCCGTCGGTGAGCCGGGCGCCGCAGAGGAGCAGGGCCCCGGAGTCGTCGGCGGGGCCGGAACCGGAGGGTCCGGAGGCGCCCGAGGAGTGGGGTTGCTGCGGCTGGCTGTCGGACATCGCGCTCCTGGGGCTCGGGGGCGGCTGCAGTCGTCGAGGCGTCAAGATCACGCAGCGTGTGCCGAGCCTAGGACGGCGAAAGGCCCGCTTCGAGGAGGAGCGGAATAGTCGTACCGGTGTGGTGCGAGTGCACTGGTGGGGCGTTCACAGAGCCCTGAGGCGGGCCTTCCGATGCCCTGGGGCGGCCCCGGCGAAACGGATTTGGGCGATCGGCGACCAACCGTGTAATGTCTTCATCGCTCGCCCCAATAGCTCAGTCGGTAGAGCGTCTCCATGGTAAGGAGAAGGTCTGCGGTTCGATTCCGCATTGGGGCTCTGATGTTGAGTGATCCTCGCCTTCGGGCGAGGTGATTCGGCATCGCAGCGGTGTAGCTCAGTCGGTAGAGCAAGCGGCTCATAATCGCTGTGTCACCGGTTCAAGTCCGGTCACCGCTACCAACGGTAGCCGATTGTTGGGTCGGTCCTTCGATCGGCTACTCTTGTATGCGTTCATCCGTCCATCCGTCCGTCAAGGAGCACTCACGTGGCTGCCACCGACGTCCGCCCGAAGATCACGCTGGCCTGCGTGGAGTGCAAGGAGCGGAACTACATCACCAAGAAGAACCGGCGTAACGACCCGGACCGACTGGAGATGAAGAAGCACTGCCCGCGCTGCAACGCGCACACTGCGCACCGCGAAACGCGCTAAACACAGGCTCGTACTCGAGGCCGTCCCCGTTTGTTGGGGGCGGCCTCGTGTCGTTTGATCAATCAGTCGTGATCAATCAACCGCAGGAGGTTCCGGGCCATGGCGCTCGACCAGTCCTTCGTGGGGCGGTCCTATCCCCCCACTGATCCTTATGAGGTCGGCCGGGAGAAGATCCGCGAGTTCGCCGTGGCGGTGGGGGACACCAATCCCGCGTACACCGACACGGAGGCCGCGAAGGCGCTCGGTCACCCGGATGTGATCGCGCCGCCGACCTTTGTGTTTGCGATCACATTTGAGGCTGCGGGTCTGGTCATCGAGGACCCGCAGTTGGGGCTCGACTACAGCCGCGTCGTGCACGGCGACCAGAAGTTCGCCTACACGCGTCCGGTGCGCGCGGGCGACCGGCTCACGGTCACCTCGACCATCGAGTCGGTCAAGTCCCTCGCGGGCAACGACATCCTGGACATCCGCGGCGAGGTCCACGACGAGGCCGGCGAGCACGTCGTGACCGCCTGGACCAAGCTCGTCTCGCGTGCGGCGGAGCCCGCGGCGAAGGAGGCCTGACGCGATGACGGCGAAGATTTCCTACGACGACGTCGAGGTCGGCACCGAGCTGCCGGCGCAGACCTTCCCGGTGACGCGCGCCACGCTCGTGCGGTACGCGGGCGCTTCCGGTGACTTCAACCCGATCCACTGGAACGAGAAGTTCGCGGTCGAGGTCGGCCTGCCCGACGTCATCGCGCACGGCATGTTCACCATGGCCGAGGCGATCCGCGTCGTGACCGACTGGCTGGGCGACCCGGGTGCGGTCGTCGAGTACGGCGTGCGCTTCACCAAGCCCGTGGTCGTCCCGAACGACGACAAGGGCGCCACGATCGAGGTCAGCGCCAAGGTCGCGGCCAAGCTGGACGACCGCCGCGTGCGGGTCGACCTGCTCGCGAAGAGCGGGGACCAGAAGGTCCTCGGCATGTCGCGGGCCGTCGTGCGGCTGGCCTGAACCGTCAGTACCACGTAAGGGGCGCCCTCCATTGAGGGTGCCCCTTACGCATGGGCGAGTCAGGCCCAAGACCCCAAGGCCCCAAGGCCCCTCTTGACCACTTAGTGATTGGCCACTAACTTACTCACATGGTCAGGATGAGCGCAGAGGAGCGGCGCGAGAGCGTCATCCGCGCGGCGATGGTCGAGTTCGCCCGCGGCGGCTTCAAGGGCACCTCCACCGAGGCGATCGCCAAGCGGGTGGGTGTCTCGCAGCCGTATCTCTTCCGGCTCTTCCCGGACAAGAGGGCCATCTTCCTCGCCGCCGCCGAGCGCTGCTGCCAGGAGACCACGGAGGTCTTCCGGGCCGCGACCGAAGGGCTGGAGGCGGAAGAGGCCGAGCGCGCCATGGGGCGGGCCTATCAGGCGCTCATCGCGGACGACCCCGACAAGCTGCTCATGCAGATGCAGATGTACGTCGCCGCGTTCGCCGCGGAGGCGGCCGGTGATCCGGAGTTCAGTGCGACGCTGCGGGCCGCCTGGATGGAGATGTACGACACAGTGCATCTCGCGCGGGGGGCCGGGGTCGACGAGACGACGGCGTTCCTGGCGTACGGGATGCTGATCAACGTCCTGGTGTCGTTGGGGTTCCAGCCCGACCACCGGGTGTGGGAGGGCTTCTATGAGCCCCCTCAGCCCAAGCAATGAGGCGGGAGTCCTGCGTGTCACGGGGGTGCGCGCAGGGGTTCTGTTTGTCACGGGGGGTGCGTGTTTTTTTGTGCCCACGAAAGTTAGTCATCAATAACTAACCTCAGGGGAAGCGATGTCACAGCAGACAGCCCAGCGCCGGGGAGCGGCCTGGGCCCTCGTCATCACCAGCGTCGCCGGGTTCATGGCGGCACTCGACAATCTCGTCGTCACCACCGCCCTGCCCTCCATCCGGGAGGACCTCGGTGGCGCGCTGCACGACCTCGAATGGACGGTGAGCGCCTACACCCTCACCTTCGCCGTGCTGCTGATGTTCGGCGCGGCTCTGGGGGACCGGTTCGGCCGCAGGCGCCTCTTCATCGTCGGCCTCACGGTCTTCACCGGCGCCTCCGCCGCCGCGGCCCTGGCGCCCGGCCTGGACGCGCTGATCGCCGCCCGCGCGGTGCAGGGCGTAGGCGCCGCGATCATGATGCCGCTGACACTGACCCTGCTGACGGCGGCCGTGGCCCCGGCCAAGCGCGGTATGGCGTACGGCATATGGGGCGCCGTCAACGGACTCGCGGTCGCCAGCGGTCCGCTGATCGGCGGCAGTCTCACCGAGCACGTCTCCTGGCAGTGGATCTTCTGGCTGAACGTCCCGCTCGGCCTCGCCCTGCTGCCGCTCGCCCGTCTCCGCCTCGCCGAGTCCTACGCCCCCGGAGCGCGGCTCGACATCGCAGGGACCCTCCTTGCCAGCGGCGGTCTCTTCGGCATCGTGTACGCCCTGGTGCGCGGTCCGCTCGACGGCTGGACCAGCGCCACCGTCCTCGTCAGCCTGATCGCGGGCATCGCCCTGCTCGGCGGCTTCATCCACCATGGGATCCGCAGCACCGCACCGATGCTGCCGATGCGCCTCTTCCGTAGTCGTGCGTTTTCCGGCATCAACGCCGCGAGCCTGCTGATGTTCCTCGGCATGTTCGGCTCGATCTTCCTCCTCAGTCAGTACATGCAGGGTGTCCTCGGGTACTCGCCCACCGAGGCGGGGCTGCGGATGCTGCCCTGGACCGGCATGCCCATGCTCGTCTCACCGCTCGCGGGCTACCTCTCCGACCGCGTCGGCGGCCGTCCGGTCGTCGCAGCCGGGCTCTTCCTGCAGGCCCTGGGACTGGCCTGGTACGCCGTCGTGGTCGCGCCCGACGCCACCTACGCCGCCCAGCTGCCCGCCCTGATCATCAGCGGCGTCGGGATGGCCCTGTACTTCGCCCCGGCCGCCAACCTGGTCATGTCCAGCGTCCGCCCGCAGGAGCAGGGCATCGCCTCAGGCGCCAACAACGCGCTGCGCGAGGTGGGCGGCGCCCTCGGCATCGCGGTGATGTCGTCGATCTTCACGGCGCAGGGCGGCTACGACTCGGCGCGGAACTTCGTGGACGGCCTGGAGCCCGCGCTGTGGGTGGGTGCGGCGACGGTGGCCCTCGCGGCGGTGGCGGCGCTGTTCATCCCGGCCCGCCGGGCGGCGACCGGAGGCTCCGGCGCGGCCTCTCCGAAGTCGCACGAGGACCTGATCGCCGCCTGAGCGGTCGTACGAGACCGGCCCTGCCCTGACCGGTGGGGCCGTTCTCGTACTCTTGAGCACGTGCAGGAACTCCACGATGCTCCGCTCGCCCCGCTGACCACCTTCCGGCTCGGCGGCCCCGCGACCCGTCTGATCACCGCGACGACCGACGCCGAGGTGGTCGCAGCCGTCCGCGAGGCCGACGACTCCGGGACTCCGCTGCTGCTCATCGGCGGTGGTTCGAACCTCGTCATCGGCGACAAGGGCTTCGACGGCACCGCCCTGCGCATCGCCACCCAGGGCTTCGAGCTCAACGGCACGATGCTGGAGCTCGCGGCCGGCGAGACCTGGACGGACGCCGTGGCGCGGACCGTCGAGGCGGGCCTCGCGGGCATCGAGTGCCTCGCCGGGATCCCCGGTTCCGCGGGCGCGACGCCGATCCAGAACGTGGGGGCGTACGGCCAGGAGGTCTCGTCGACGATCACCGAGGTGATCGCGTACGACCGGAAGACGCACGAGACGGTCACGATGTCGAACGCCGAGTGCGACTTCTCGTACCGCCACAGTCGCTTCAAGGCGGATCCCGACCGCTTCGTGGTGCTGCGGGTCCGCTTCGAGCTGGAGGACGCGCAGGGCATGAGCGCCCCGATCAAGTACCCGGAGACGGCGCGCACGCTCGGCGTCGAGGCCGGGGAACGCGTCCCCGCCGCGGTGGCCCGCGAGACCGTGCTGAAGCTCCGCGCGGGCAAGGGCATGGTGCTCGACCCCGAGGACCACGACAGCTGGTCGGCCGGGTCCTTCTTCACCAACCCGATCCTCACCGAGGCGGAGTTCACCGCCTTCCGCGCGCGCGTGGCGGACCGCCTCGGCCCGGACGCCGCCCCGCCGGCCTTCCCGGCCGGCGACGGCCGCGTGAAGACCTCCGCCGCCTGGCTCATCGACAAGGCGGGCTTCACCAAGGGCTACGGAGAGGGCCGGGCCCGCATCTCCACCAAGCACACGCTCGCGCTCACCAACCGGGGCGGCGCCACCACCGAGGACCTCCTTGAGCTGGCCCGCGAGGTCGTCGCCGGAGTGCGGGACGCTTTCGGGGTGAGGCTGGTCAACGAGCCGGTGACGGTGGGCGTCAGCCTGTAGACCTGTAGAGGGCCCGCGGGCCGGTCAGTAGGCCACCCCCACGGCCTGCTTCACGGTCGCGCTGTCGTCGATCATGGCGAGCATCGCGTGCGCCACGTCCGCGCGCCCGATCATGCGCCCCGCGCGCGGGAAGCCGTCCACGACCGTGCGGTAGTTGCCGGTGAGGGGCTTGTCGAGGAGCTTGGGCGGACGGACCGATGTCCAGTCCGTCGCACTCGCGGCAAGCTCGCCCTCCATGACCGCCAGGTCGGCGTACACGTCCTTGAGGATCTTGCTGATCACCGGGCGCATCAGGCGGTCCAGGAGCGGCGAGTCCGCGGGCTCCGGCCCCACCGGGGCCGCGCTCACGACCAGCAGCCGCCGGGTGCCCTCCGCGTCCAGCGCCCGCAGCACCGAGCGCGTCAGCTCCGTGGCGATCCCCCGTGCCGCGTCCGCGCGGTTGCGCACGCCGAGTCCCGAGAGGACCGCGTCCCGGCCCGCGACCGCGGGGCGCAGCGCCGTCGGATCCCGTACGTCCGCCCGGAACACGTCGAGTCCCTCGCCGGTCACCGTGAGGCGGGCCGGGTCGCGCACCACCGCCGTGACCTTGTGCCCTGCCGTGAGCGCCTGCCGGACGATCTCCTGACCGATGCCACCGGTCGCACCGAACACCGTGAGTTTCATCGCGCGCCTTCCCAAAGGGTGGGTAAGTATTCACTCACCTCTAGGGTGAGGAGGCACTCACCCCTTCGTCAAATCAGGTTGGACGGCATGCAGCAGAAGCCCACCCGGGCCCGCATCCTCGATGCGGCCCACGAGCTCATGGTCACCCGCGGCCTGGCCAGGACCACCACCAAGGAGATCGCCAAGGCGGCGCTCTGCTCCGAAGCGGCGCTCTACAAGCACTTCGCCAGCAAGGAGGAGCTGTTCGTGGGCGTCCTCCAGGAGAGGCTGCCCCGGCTGACCCCCCTCCTGGACGAGCTCCTGGAGAAGCCGGGGGAGCGCAGCGTGGCCGAGAACCTCACCGAGATCGCCCGCTCGGCCAGCGGCTTCTACGCGCAGAGCTTCCCGATCGCGGCCTCCCTGTACGCCGAGACCAAGCTGAAGCGCCGCCACGAGGACTCCCTGCGCGAGATGGGGGCGGGCCCCCACATGCCCATCGAGGCCCTGGACGCCTATCTGCGCGCCGAACGCGACGCCGGCCGCATCGCACCCGACGCCGACACCTTCGCGGCCGCCTCGCTCCTCATGGGCGCCTGCGCCCAGCGCGCCTTCGCCTACGACGCCACGGTCGGCAAGCAGCCCCCGCAGTCCGTCGACGAGTTCGCGGCGGCCCTCGCCCGCACCCTTCTGAAGGGCATCAGCTGACCAGCCACTCGTCCACGCCGGCCAGCAGCTTGTCCTGGACGTCCACGGGCGCGGCCGAACCGCGGATCGACTGCCGTGCCAGCTCGGCCAGTTCGGCGTCGGTGAAGTCGTGGTGCCTGCGCGCGATCTCGTACTGGGCGGCGAGCCGCGACCCGAAGAGCAGCGGGTCGTCGGCGCCGAGAGCTATCGGCACCCCGGCCTCGAACAGGGTGCGCAGGGGGACGTCCGCGGGCTTCTCGTAGACGCCGAGGGCCACGTTGGACGCCGGGCACACCTCGCACGTCACGCCCCGGTCCGCGAGCCGCTTCAGGAGCCGCGCGTCCTCGGCCGCCCGCACCCCGTGCCCGATGCGCGCCGCCTCCAGGTCGTCCAGGCAGTCCCGCACCGACGCGGGCCCGGTCAGCTCGCCCCCGTGCGGCGCCGCGAGGAGACCGCCGTCGCGCGCGATGGCGAAGGCCCGGTCGAAGTCCCGGGCCATGCCGCGCCGCTCGTCGTTGGAGAGCCCGAAGCCGACGATGCCCCGGTCCGCGTACCGCACCGCGAGCCGCGCCAGCGTGCGGGCGTCCAGCGGGTGCTTCATGCGGTTCGCCGCGACCAGGACGCGCATGCCGAGGCCGGTCTCGCGCGAGGCGCTCTCGACGGCGTCCAGGATGACTTCGAGGGCCGGGATCAGACCACCGAGGCGCGGCGCGTACGAGGTGGGGTCGACCTGGATCTCCAGCCACCCCGACCCGTCCCGCAGATCCTCCTCCGCGGCCTCGCGCACCAGGCGCTGAATGTCCTCGGGCTCGCGCAGACAGGAGCGCGCGGCGTCGTAGAGCCGCTGGAAGCGGAACCATCCGCGCTCGTCCGTGGCGCGCAGCTTCGGCGGCTCGGCACCGGTCAGCGCCTCCGGGAGCCGCACCCCGTACTTGTCGGCGAGTTCGAGCAGAGTGGCGGGCCGCATCGACCCGGTGAAGTGCAAGTGCAGGTGAGCCTTCGGCAGCTCTCTTACGTTTCGCGCGTGCTCCATTCCAGGATCTTGCCGTACGCACCTGGTGCCCGGGTAGCCGCTTTCCCCCTTCGTGGAATCCTCCGAACGAAGAAACGGGCCGCCTCCCCAGGAGGGGAGACGGCCCGCACGCGCGCGTGGCGCGCTGTTCTCGGCCGGCAGGCTCAGGCGCGGGCCTCGGCGAGCAGCTTCTGGACGCGCGAGACGCCCTCGACGAGGTCCTCGTCGCCGAGTGCGTACGAAAGGCGCAGGTAACCCGGCGTCCCGAAGGCCTCACCCGGAACGACGGCGACCTCGGCCTCCTCCAGGATCAGCGCGGCCAGCTCGACGGAGTCCTGCGGGCGCTTGCCGCGGATCTCCTTGCCGATGAGGCCCTTCACCGAGGGGTACACGTAGAAGGCGCCCTCGGGCTCGGGGCAGACGACGCCCTCGATGTCGTTGAGCATCCGCACGATGGTCTTGCGGCGCCGGTCGAAGGCCTCGCGCATCCGCTCGACGGCGACCAGGTCGCCGGAGACGGCGGCGAGCGCGGCGGCCTGCGCGACGTTGGAGACGTTGGACGTGGCGTGCGACTGCAGGTTCGTCGCCGCCTTCACCACGTCCTTCGGGCCGATGACCCAGCCCACCCGCCAACCGGTCATCGCGTACGTCTTGGCGACGCCGTTGACCACGATGCACTTGTCGCGCAGCTCGGGCAGGATCGCGGGGAGCGAGGTGAACTTCGCGTCTCCGTAGACGAGGTGTTCGTAGATCTCGTCGGTCATGACCCACAGGCCGTTGTCGACGGCCCAGCGGCCGATCGCCTCGGCGTCGGCCTCGCTGTAGACGGCACCCGTCGGGTTCGACGGCGACACGAAGAGCACGACCTTCGTACGCTCTGTGCGCGCGGCCTCGAGCTGCTCGACGGAGACGCGGTAACCGGTGGTCTCGTCGGCGACCACCTCGACCGGGACACCGCCGGCCAGACGGATCGACTCGGGGTACGTCGTCCAGTAGGGGGCCGGGACGATGACCTCGTCGCCCGGGTCGAGGATCGCGGCGAACGCTTCGTAGATGGCCTGCTTGCCGCCGTTGGTCACCAGGATCTGCGACGCGTCGACCTCGTACCCCGAGTCGCGCAGGGTCTTCGCGGCGATCGCGGCCTTGAGCTCGGGGAGGCCCCCGGCGGGCGTGTAGCGGTGGAACTTCGGGTTCTTGCAGGCCTCGATGGCCGCTTCGACGATGTAGTCCGGAGTCGGGAAGTCGGGCTCGCCCGCGCCGAAGCCGATCACCGGGCGGCCCGCGGCCTTGAGGGCCTTGGCCTTGGCGTCGACGGCGAGGGTCGCGGACTCGGAGATCGCGCCGATGCGCGCGGACACCCGGCGCTCGGTCGGAGAAGTTGCAGCGCTCATGACCCCATCGTTCCAGACCTCGAACAGCCCCGGTGCGCGGGTTTCCAAGAGCATCGGATCCCTTTCTGTTCGACGGGGGGCCGCGGAGCACGTACACTCACTGCTCGTTGGCCCTCACCGGCCGCACCCTCTCGACGCACTCCGTGCACATGGGCGGATGCGGTAGGTTGGGGGAAATCAAAGGGTCGTAGCTCAATTGGTAGAGCACTGGTCTCCAAAACCAGCGGTTGGGGGTTCAAGTCCCTCCGGCCCTGCTACACACTCCTTCGCCAGGATGTGTGCGCATGTACGTACTGCATTGCACCGCCGTGCGGCTCAACCGGGCGCGGCACGGCCACGACCCGGAATCAGGTGAGGACGAGTGACGGACGCCGTGGGCTCCATCGACATGCCTGATGCCCAGGACGAGGCGCCGGAGTCCAAGAAGAAGGCCCGCAAGGGCGGCAAGCGCGGCAAGAAGGGCCCCTTCGGCCGTCTCGCGCTCTTCTACCGCCAGATTGTCGCGGAACTCCGCAAGGTCGTCTGGCCGACTCGCAGTCAGCTCACGACCTACACCTCCGTGGTGATCGTCTTCGTCATCATCATGATCGGCCTCGTGACCGTGATTGACTATGGCTTCAGCCACGCTGTCAAGTACATCTTCGGCTGAGCCGAGAGCGAAGGGCGCCGTACCCGGCGCCCCTATTCGCGTGTTCCACCCATGTATCCAGGAAGAAGCAGCCACCGTGTCTGACCCGAACCTGAACGACGCCATCGAGTCGGTCGAGTCCGTTGAGGACGAGCTCGACATCGTCGAGGCGGCGGACGCCGAGGCGCCGGATCAGGCCGAGGCTGCCGACGCTGTCGCGGGCGAGCCCGCCGAAGAGGCCGCCATCCACCTGGAAGGCGATGCCGAGGCCGTCGCCGAGTCCGCCGAGGACGAGGCCGCCGTCGCTGAGTCCGCCGACGAGGAGCCCGCCGAGGAGCCCGCCGCTGACGCGGAGGACGCCACGGAGGAGACCGAGGACGAGGAGTCCGCGCCGGTCGACCCGATCGTCGCCCTGCGCGAAGAGCTCCGCACCCTCCCCGGCGAGTGGTACGTCATCCACACGTACGCCGGTTACGAGAACCGCGTGAAGACCAACCTCGAGCAGCGCGCCGTCTCGCTGAACGTCGAGGACTTCATCTTCCAGGCCGAGGTGCCGCAGGAAGAGGTCGCCCAGATCAAGAACGGCGAGCGCAAGACGATCCGTCAGAACAAGCTCCCCGGCTACGTGCTGGTGCGCATGGACCTGACGAACGAGTCCTGGGGCGTCGTCCGCAACACCCCCGGCGTCACCGGCTTCGTGGGCAACGCCTACGACCCGTACCCGCTGACCCTGGACGAGATCGTCAAGATGCTCGCTCCGGAGGCCGAGGAGAAGGCCGCCCGCGAGGCCGCCGAGGCCGAGGGCAAGCCGGCTCCGGCCCGCAAGGTCGAGGTCCAGGTCCTGGACTTCGAGGTGGGCGACTCGGTCACCGTCACCGACGGCCCGTTCGCGACGCTGCAGGCGACGATCAACGAGATCAACGCCGACTCGAAGAAGGTCAAGGGCCTCGTCGAGATCTTCGGCCGCGAGACCCCGGTCGAGCTCAGCTTCGACCAGATCCAGAAGAACTAGCCCCCGCGGCGCCCTCTGGAACACATGCTTCCGAACAGGTCAGACAGGCTGCAAAAGCCGGTCTGACCTGCTCGGTTTTTAGCCGCACGACTATACCCGTTATCGTTGTGCGGTATGCCTCCATCCGGATGACTGGATGGTGGCTGGAAACTCTCACTAGGACCCGGAGAGAGCAATGCCTCCCAAGAAGAAGAAGGTCACGGGGCTCATCAAGCTCCAGATCCAGGCCGGCGCAGCCAACCCGGCCCCGCCGGTCGGCCCCGCGCTGGGCCAGCACGGCGTCAACATCATGGAGTTCTGCAAGGCCTACAACGCCGCGACCGAGTCGCAGCGTGGCTGGGTGATCCCGGTGGAGATCACGGTCTACGAAGACCGCTCCTTCACCTTCATCACCAAGACGCCGCCGGCCGCCAAGATGATCCTCAAGGCCGCTGGTGTCGAGAAGGGCTCTGGCGAGCCGCACAAGACCAAGGTCGCCAAGATCACCGAGGCGCAGGTCCGCGAGATCGCCACGACCAAGATGGAAGACCTCAACGCCAACGACCTGGACGCCGCGTCGAAGATCATCGCCGGCACCGCCCGTTCCATGGGCATCACGGTCGAGGGCTGAGCCTCCCCCCGTCTGACCTTTCTCAGTGGTAGGGCCAAGCGCTGGTCCGCACCACAACTCCATCCCCTGAACACACAGGAGCAGAAGTGAAGCGCAGCAAGACTCTCCGCGCTGCGGACGCCAAGATCGACCGGGACAAGCTCTACGCCCCGCTCGAGGCCGTCCGTCTCGCCAAGGAGACCTCCTCGACCAAGTTCGACGGCACCGTCGAGGTCGCCATGCGTCTGGGTGTCGACCCGCGCAAGGCCGACCAGATGGTCCGCGGCACCGTGAACCTCCCGCACGGCACCGGCAAGACCGCCCGGGTCCTGGTCTTCGCGACCGGTGACCGTGCTGCGGCCGCGGAAGCCGCTGGGGCCGACATCGTCGGCGCCGACGAGCTCATCGACGAGGTCGCCAAGGGCCGCCTGGACTTCGACGCCGTCGTCGCCACCCCGGACCTCATGGGCAAGGTCGGCCGCCTCGGCCGCGTGCTCGGTCCGCGTGGTCTGATGCCGAACCCGAAGACCGGCACCGTGACCCCCGATGTCGTGAAGGCTGTCAACGACATCAAGGGCGGCAAGATCGAGTTCCGCGTCGACAAGCACTCGAACCTGCACTTCATCATCGGCAAGGTGTCCTTCGACGACACCAAGCTGGTGGAGAACTACGCCGCGGCCCTGGAGGAGATCCTCCGTCTGAAGCCGTCGGCCGCCAAGGGTCGCTACATCAAGAAGGCCGCCGTCACCACCACGATGGGCCCCGGCATTCCGCTGGACTCGAACCGCACCCGCAACCTCCTCACCGAGGAGGACCCGGCCGCCGTCTGAAACTGACGGCAGCCGCGTCGCGCACGCGTTCTGTGGACGGGCCCCGCAACCTTTCGAGGTGCGGGGCCCGTCCTGTTTGTGTACGGACCTGTCGGACAGGTGTGTCATAGGTCTGCGCTAGCGTGCAGGCTCCACGAAGGCCAAGGGGTGGGATACATGAACAGCAGGACGATGCGCCGTGCCGGACTCTCGATCGCGGTGGTCGCCGCACTGACGGGTCTCGCGGCCTGCGGCTCGGGCGATACGGGCGGCTCCTCCGACAAGGCGGGCGGGGGAGACGGCAAGAAGGGCGGCATCAACCTCAGCCCGATAGCCGCCCTGCGCACCGTCGAGAAGTCCACCGACAAGGCGGACACCGCCCGGATCGACGGCTCGACGACCATGGGCACGGTCACGGCCATGGACATGAAGGGCGTCATGGGCTGGTCGGACGGCATCACCGGCAACGTGACGGTGACGTTCACCGGCGGTACACAGGCCCAGCAGATGCGGCAGCTCGGCCAGCCGAAGCTCGACTACCGCTACCTGAAGAACGGCTTCTACGCGAACATGGGTGACAAGTTCGCGGCGCAGGCGGGCGGGGGCAAGCACTGGCTCGAGTACGACTACGACACCCTGGCCGAGATGAGCGGCGCCGCAGGCGAGGCCTTCCAGGACCAGATGCAGAACACCACCCCCAACCAGTCGGTGAAGATGCTGCTTGCCTCCGGCGACGTGAAGCGCGTCGGCGAGGAGAACGTCCGCGGGACCAAGGCGACCCACTACTCCGGCAAGGTCGACGTCGCCGACTTCACCGCCAAGAGCGCGGACCTGGACAAGGACCAGATGTCCGAGCTGAAGAAGCAGTTCGACCAGGTCGGCATGGACACCGAGACGATCGACATCTGGGTCGACGGCGACGACCTGCTGGTCAAGAAGATCGAGAAGGCCGACACCAAGAACGGCCCCTTCCAGCAGACGGCCTACTACAGCGACTACGGCACCCCGCTCTCCGTGGCGAAGCCCCCGGCCTCGGACACCATGAGCTTCAAGGACCTGCTGAACAAGCAGTCGGCGATGTAGGGCACGGCCGCAGGGCCCACCGCAGGGCCTCACCGGCAGACAACCCGCAGGAAAGCGCGGCGTACCTTCGGGTAATCTCAGCCCACCGCAATAAATGGATCAAATGTTCCTTAGGGGTGGGGTCATGAGTATTTCCGTGCGTACGGGACGCAAGAGAGCCGCGGGCGCCGTGCTGGCGGCCGCGCTGCTCGCCGGTGGGGCGGTGGGCTGCGGCTCGGAGAAGGGCGACGAGGCGGGGGAGGACATCTCGCCCGCGGCCGCCGTGAAGAAGGCCGCGGACAAGACCGAGGACCTCACCTCGTTCACCTTCCGGATGAAGGGCACCGTCCCGGAGGACGGCCGGGTCCAGGCCGACGCGGCGATGAGCACCAAGCCGCTCGCCATGCGCATGAAGATGTCCGCGCCCGACCAGGGCCCGGAGAAGATGGAGCTGCGCTTCGTCGGCGGCGCCGTCTACCTCGGCGGTGGCAAGGAGGCCGCCAAGGAGATGGACGGCAAGAGCTGGATCAAGTTCGACGCCTCGGCCATGGGCAAGGGGGGCGGCAAGGCCGCCGGCGGCTCGGTCTCCTCGCAGGCGGAGAACAACCCGGCCGACCAGTCCACGCTGCTGACCGGCTCCAAGGACCTCAAGAAGGTCGGCGACGAATCCGTCGGCGGAGTCAAGACCACCCGCTACACGGGCACGGTCACGCTGGACCGGATGCGCGAGCTCGGCAAGGACGAGGACGCGGCCACCAAGAAGCGCCGCGAGAAGAGCATCAAGCAGTACGAGGACATGGGCGTCGAGAAGCTCACGATGGACCTGTGGGTCGACGGCGAGGACCACACCAAGCAGTTCCGCGCCCGCGGCAAGGGCGACAAGGGCCCGCTCGACATGACCATCACCTTCCTCGACTACAACAAGCCGGTGAACGTCGAGGCTCCGCCGAAGAACCTGGTCATGGACCTCGCCAAGGAGATGAAGGGCCTCCAGGGCTGAGAGCCTGCCGTTGAGGCTCGACCGGATTTGCCCGACGCGGCCCCGTTCGCGTACTCTTCCACAGAAGCCAAAGACCGCTGGTCGTTGCTGTGTTCTCGCAAGAGGGTGCAGTGGCCGAAGGATCCGCTGAAACGGCGGACGACCCGCGCAGGTGACTGTGGATGTGCTCCTGGACCGAATTCGGTTCGGTCGAGCTCACGCCCCGTGCGCCTGCGCCGGGGCGTTTCGTTTTGTCGGCCCCTTCTGAGCGGTCCTCATCACCCGGAAGGAGGCCGACGCTCTATGCCGACGCCCGACAAGGCTGCCGCGGTAGCCGAGCTCACGGACAAGTTCCGCAGCTCGAACGCCGCCGTGCTGACCGAGTACCGGGGTCTCACCGTGGCCCAGCTCAAGCAGCTGCGCCGTTCCCTCGGTGAAAACTCCGAGTACGCCGTGGTGAAGAACACGCTGACCAAGATCGCGGCCAACGAGGCCGGGATCAACACGCTGGACGACCTGTTCACGGGTCCGACGGCGGTTGCCTTCGTCACCGGTGACCCGGTGGAGTCGGCGAAGGGTCTTCGTGACTTCGCCAAGGAGAACCCGAACCTCGTCATCAAGGGCGGTGTCCTTGACGGCAAGGCGCTGTCCGCCGACGAGTTCAAGAAGCTCGCGGACCTCGAGTCCCGCGAGGTTCTGCTCGCCAAGCTGGCCGGTGCGCTGAAGGGCAAGCAGACGCAGACTGCGCAGCTCTTCCAGGCTCTGCCGTCGAAGTTCGTCCGCACCGCGGAAGCGCTTCGCGCCAAGAAGGCCGAGCAGGGCGGTGCCGAGTAATTCGGCTCGCGCATTGATCGCCGCCCGCTAGGGCGACGGTCGCAGCGGGCCCAACGTACGCCCGCCTTCATATACACCCGGCACCAGCCGAATTAGTGGAAGGATCGCCCATCATGGCGAAGCTCAGCCAGGAAGACCTGCTCGCTCAGTTCGAGGAGCTCACCCTCATCGAGCTCTCCGAGTTCGTGAAGGCCTTCGAGGAGAAGTTCGACGTCACCGCCGCCGCCGCGGTCGCCGCCGCCCCGGCCGGCCCGGCCGCCGCCGCCGAGGTCGCCGAGGAGCAGGACGAGTTCGACGTCATCCTCACCGGCGCCGGCGAGAAGAAGATCCAGGTCATCAAGGTCGTGCGTGAGCTGACCTCGCTGGGTCTCAAGGAGGCCAAGGACCTCGTCGACGGCACCCCGAAGCCGGTCCTCGAGAAGGTCACCAAGGAGGCCGCCGAGAAGGCTGCCGAGTCCCTCAAGGGCGCCGGCGCCTCCGTCGAGGTCAAGTGACCTTGCGAGTCGTCTGACTCTTTCACCGCACGTATGGCGCAGACGCTGTAACGCGCGGGTCGCCAAGGGCGATCACCCATGTGGGTGGTCGCCTTTTGGCGTTCCCGGGCACGCCCGCGAAGGCTGCCTTGCGATGTCGGTCCCGGCGAGTATGGTGATCTTCGTTGTGCCTCGGGACGGCCCGTGACGGTGACGATCTCAGGCGATGTCGGGGCATGGGGGGCCTTGACGAACCGCACGCAGCGCGCAATTCTCAGGACGCGTCGTCACAACGATCCGGATCCGAGGCATGGATCGGCGGCGAAGAGGGCAGTATCGATGTGCATCGAGGGCGTGGCTTGCAGCAGGGGTTGAGAACAACGAGGGTCTTCAAAAACCCGCACTGGACATCAGTGGGCCTAGTGGCTACACTGACCCTTTGCGCTGCCTGTTAGCTGCCTCCTGCCCGTCACCAGGGGCATGCCCATGCTTGAGCACTGTGGATCGAATCTTCCCTGACCTGGGATGTCTGTCTCCGTGTCCAGCCTGGGACCGGTACGCGCGTAGTGAGTCCGAGCCCTCGGAAGGACCCCCTCTTGGCCGCCTCGCGCACTGCCTCGACCGCGAATACGAACAACGGCGCCAGCACCGCCCCGCTGCGCATCTCCTTTGCAAAGATCAAGGAGCCCCTCGAGGTTCCGAACCTTCTTGCGCTGCAGACCGAGAGCTTTGACTGGCTGCTCGGCAATGACGCGTGGAAGGCTCGTGTCGAGGCGGCTCTGGACAGCGGACAGGACGTCCCCACCAAGTCAGGTCTGGAGGAGATCTTCGAGGAGATCTCCCCGATCGAGGACTTCTCCGGGTCGATGTCCCTGACGTTCCGCGACCACCGTTTCGAGCCTCCGAAGAACTCGATCGACGAGTGCAAGGAGCGCGACTTCACGTTCGCCGCCCCGCTCTTCGTCACGGCCGAGTTCACCAACAACGAGACCGGTGAGATCAAGTCTCAGACGGTCTTCATGGGCGATTTCCCGCTCATGACCAACAAGGGCACCTTCGTCATCAACGGCACCGAGCGTGTCGTCGTGTCGCAGCTGGTCCGTTCGCCGGGTGTCTACTTCGATTCCTCGATCGACAAGACGTCCGACAAGGACATCTTCTCCGCCAAGATCATCCCGTCCCGGGGTGCCTGGCTGGAGATGGAGATCGACAAGCGCGACATGGTCGGTGTGCGCATCGACCGCAAGCGCAAGCAGTCGGTCACCGTTCTGCTCAAGGCTCTCGGTTGGACGACCGAGCAGATCCTCGAGGAGTTCGGCGAGTACGAGTCCATGCGCGCCACCCTGGAGAAGGACCACACCCAGGGCCAGGACGACGCGCTGCTCGACATCTACCGCAAGCTCCGTCCGGGCGAGCCGCCGACGCGTGAGGCCGCTCAGACGCTGCTTGAGAACCTCTACTTCAACCCCAAGCGCTACGACCTCGCGAAGGTCGGCCGCTACAAGGTCAACAAGAAGCTGGGTGCGGACGCTCCGCTCGACGCGGGCATCCTCACGGTCGAGGACATCATCGCCTCGATCAAGTACCTGGTGAAGCTGCACGCCGGTGAGACCGAGACCGTTGGTGACAGCGGTACGTCGATCGTCGTCGAGACCGACGACATCGACCACTTCGGCAACCGTCGTCTGCGCAACGTCGGCGAGCTCATCCAGAACCAGGTCCGCACGGGTCTGGCTCGTATGGAGCGCGTCGTCCGCGAGCGCATGACGACTCAGGACGTCGAGGCGATCACGCCGCAGACCCTGATCAACATCCGGCCGGTCGTCGCCTCCATCAAGGAGTTCTTCGGCACCAGCCAGCTGTCGCAGTTCATGGACCAGAACAACCCGCTGTCGGGTCTCACCCACAAGCGCCGTCTGTCGGCGCTTGGTCCGGGTGGTCTCTCCCGTGAGCGGGCCGGCTTCGAGGTCCGTGACGTGCACCCGTCTCACTACGGCCGCATGTGCCCCATTGAGACGCCCGAAGGCCCGAACATCGGTCTGATCGGTTCGCTCGCCTCGTACGGCCGCGTCAACGCGTTCGGCTTCGTCGAGACGCCGTACCGCAAGGTCGTCGAGGGCCAGGTCACCGACGACGTCGACTACCTGACGGCCGACGAGGAGGACCGCTTCGTCATCGCGCAGGCCAACGCGCCGCTGACGGACGACCTCCACTTCGCCGAGGCCCGCGTCCTGATCCGCCGTCGTGGCGGAGAGATCGACTACGTGCCCGGCACGGACGTCGACTACATGGACGTCTCGCCGCGCCAGATGGTGTCGGTCGCGACCGCGATGATCCCCTTCCTCGAGCACGACGACGCCAACCGTGCCCTCATGGGCGCGAACATGATGCGTCAGGCCGTGCCGCTGATCACCGCCGAGGCTCCCCTCGTCGGCACCGGCATGGAGTACCGCTGTGCGGTCGACGCCGGTGACGTGATCAAGGCCGAGAAGGCGGGTGTGGTCCAGGAGGTCTCCGCGGACTACGTCACGGTCACGAACGACGACGGCACGTACACCACGTACCGCATCGCCAAGTTCTCCCGGTCGAACCAGGGCACCTCGGTCAACCAGAAGGTTGTCGTCGACGAGGGCGCCCGCGTGATCGAGGGCCAGGTCCTGGCCGACGGTCCCGCGACCGAAGAGGGCGAGATGGCCCTCGGCAAGAACCTGCTCGTGGCGTTCATGCCCTGGGAGGGTCACAACTACGAGGACGCGATCATCCTGTCGCAGCGCCTCGTGCAGGACGACGTCCTCTCCTCGATCCACATCGAGGAGCACGAGGTCGACGCCCGTGACACCAAGCTGGGCCCGGAGGAGATCACCCGGGACATCCCGAACGTCTCCGAAGAGGTCCTCGCGGACCTCGACGAGCGCGGCATCATCCGTATCGGTGCCGAGGTCGTCGCCGGCGACATCCTCGTCGGCAAGGTCACGCCCAAGGGTGAGACCGAGCTGACGCCGGAGGAGCGCCTGCTCCGCGCGATCTTCGGTGAGAAGGCGCGCGAGGTGCGCGACACCTCGCTGAAGGTGCCGCACGGCGAGATCGGCAAGGTCATCGGCGTCCGCGTCTTCGACCGTGAAGAGGGCGACGAGCTGCCGCCGGGCGTGAACCAGCTGGTTCGTGTCTACGTGGCGCAGAAGCGCAAGATCACGGACGGCGACAAGCTCGCGGGCCGCCACGGCAACAAGGGTGTTATCTCGAAGATCCTTCCGATCGAGGACATGCCGTTCCTCGAGGACGGAACTCCGGTCGACATCATCCTGAACCCGCTGGGTGTGCCGTCCCGAATGAACCCGGGACAGGTCCTGGAGATCCACCTCGGCTGGCTCGCCAGCCGCGGCTGGGACGTCTCAGGCCTCGCGGACGAGTGGGCGCAGCGCCTGCAGGCCATCGGTGCCGACCAGGTCGACCCCGGCACGAACGTCGCGACCCCCGTCTTCGACGGTGCGCGCGAGGACGAGCTGGCCGGTCTGCTCGAGCACACGATCCCGAACCGCGACGGCGAGCGCATGGTGCTCCCGACCGGTAAGGCGCCGCTGTTCGACGGCCGCTCGGGTGAGCCCTTCCCGGAGCCGATCTCGGTCGGCTACATGTACATCCTGAAGCTGCACCACCTGGTCGACGACAAGCTGCACGCCCGCTCGACCGGCCCGTACTCGATGATCACCCAGCAGCCGCTGGGCGGTAAGGCTCAGTTCGGTGGTCAGCGCTTCGGTGAGATGGAGGTGTGGGCGCTGGAGGCATACGGCGCCGCGTACGCCCTCCAGGAGCTGCTGACGATCAAGTCCGACGACGTGACCGGCCGCGTGAAGGTCTACGAGGCCATCGTCAAGGGCGAGAACATCCCCGAGCCCGGCATCCCTGAGTCCTTCAAGGTGCTCATCAAGGAAATGCAGTCGCTCTGCCTCAACGTGGAGGTGCTGTCCTCGGACGGCATGTCCATCGAGATGCGTGACACCGACGAGGACGTCTTCCGCGCGGCGGAGGAGCTCGGTATCGACCTGTCCCGGCGCGAGCCGAGCAGCGTCGAAGAGGTCTGACGGGTTGGCCGGCCGGACCTCGTGTCCGGCCGGCTCTCCCCGGACCCGTTCAGACCATGATTGAGACTCGACCCCGAAAGAGGGATTGACGACAAAGTGCTCGACGTCAACTTCTTCGACGAGCTGCGGATCGGCCTTGCCACCGCGGACGACATCCGACAGTGGTCCCACGGCGAGGTCAAGAAGCCGGAGACCATCAACTACCGCACGCTCAAGCCCGAAAAGGACGGACTCTTCTGCGAGAAGATCTTCGGTCCGACCCGGGACTGGGAGTGCTACTGCGGCAAGTACAAGCGTGTCCGCTTCAAGGGCATCATCTGCGAGCGCTGCGGCGTCGAGGTCACTCGCGCCAAGGTGCGTCGTGAGCGGATGGGCCACATTGAGCTGGCCGCGCCTGTCACGCACATCTGGTACTTCAAGGGCGTTCCGTCGCGCCTCGGCTACCTGCTTGATCTCGCTCCGAAGGACCTCGAAAAGGTCATCTACTTCGCGGCGTACATGATCACGTTCGTGGACGAGGAGCGCCGTACGCGTGACCTGCCCTCCCTGGAGGCGCACGTCTCCGTGGAGCGCCAGCAGATCGAGAACCGCCGCGACTCCGACCTGGAGGCCCGCGCCAAGAAGCTCGAGACCGACCTGGCCGAGCTCGAGGCCGAGGGCGCCAAGGCCGACGTGCGCCGCAAGGTGCGCGAAGGTGCCGAGCGGGAGATGAAGCAGCTGCGCGACCGTGCGCAGCGCGAGATCGACCGTCTCGACGAGGTGTGGAACCGCTTCAAGAACCTCAAGGTCCAGGACCTGGAGGGTGACGAGCTGCTCTACCGCGAGCTGCGTGACCGCTTCGGCACGTACTTCGACGGTTCGATGGGTGCCGCTGCACTGCAGAAGCGCCTTGAGTCGTTCGACCTGGACGAGGAGGCCGAGCGCCTCCGCGAGATCATCCGTACCGGCAAGGGCCAGAAGAAGACCCGTGCGCTCAAGCGCCTCAAGGTCGTCTCCGCGTTCCTGCAGACCAGCAACAGCCCCAAGGGCATGGTGCTCGACTGCGTGCCGGTCATCCCGCCGGACCTGCGTCCGATGGTGCAGCTGGACGGTGGCCGCTTCGCGACCTCCGACCTGAACGACCTGTACCGCCGCGTGATCAACCGCAACAACCGCCTGAAGCGGCTTCTCGACCTCGGTGCTCCCGAGATCATCGTGAACAATGAGAAGCGCATGCTCCAGGAGGCCGTGGACGCCCTCTTCGACAACGGTCGTCGTGGTCGCCCGGTCACCGGTCCCGGCAACCGCCCGCTGAAGTCCCTGAGCGACATGCTCAAGGGCAAGCAGGGTCGTTTCCGTCAGAACCTTCTCGGTAAGCGTGTGGACTACTCCGCGCGTTCCGTGATCGTCGTCGGCCCGCAGCTGAAGCTGCACCAGTGTGGTCTGCCGAAGGCCATGGCGCTTGAGCTCTTCAAGCCGTTCGTGATGAAGCGCCTGGTCGACCTGAACCACGCGCAGAACATCAAGTCGGCCAAGCGCATGGTCGAGCGCGGCCGCACGGTCGTGTACGACGTCCTGGAAGAGGTCATCGCCGAGCACCCGGTTCTCCTGAACCGTGCGCCGACGCTGCACCGCCTCGGCATCCAGGCCTTCGAGCCGCAGCTGGTCGAGGGCAAGGCCATTCAGATCCACCCGCTCGTCTGCACCGCGTTCAACGCGGACTTCGACGGTGACCAGATGGCCGTGCACCTGCCGCTCTCCGCGGAGGCGCAGGCCGAGGCCCGCATCCTGATGCTGTCCTCGAACAACATCCTGAAGCCCGCCGACGGCCGTCCGGTCACGATGCCGACCCAGGACATGGTCCTCGGTCTGTTCTTCCTGACCACCGACGGTGAGCTCCGTGACACCAAGGGCGAGGGCCGCGCGTTCGGCTCCACGGCCGAGGCGATCATGGCGTTCGACGCCGGTGAGCTCGCGCTGCAGTCGACGGTCGACATCCGCTTCCCGGTGGGCACCATCCCGCCGCGCGGCTGGACCCCGCCGGTCTCCGAGGCGGGCGACGAGGGCGTCGAGGAGCGGCCGTACCAGCAGGGCGACAGCTTCCGGCTGCGTACGTCGCTCGGCCGTGCGCTCTTCAACGAGCTGCTGCCCGAGGACTACCCCTTCGTCGACTACTCGGTCGGCAAGAAGCAGCTCTCCGAGATCGTCAACGACCTCGCCGAGCGCTACCCCAAGGTCATCGTGGCGGCGACGCTCGACAACCTGAAGGCGGCGGGCTTCTACTGGGCGACCCGTTCCGGCGTCACCGTGGCCATCTCCGACGTCGTGGTCCCCGCGGCCAAGAAGGAGATCGTCGCGGGCTACGAGGCGCAGGACGAGAAGGTCCAGAAGCAGTACGAGCGCGGTCTGATCACCAAGGACGAGCGCACGCAGGAGCTCATCGCGATCTGGACCAAGGCGACCAACGAGGTTGCCGAGGCGATGAACGCGAACTTCCCGAAGACGAACCCCATCTTCATGATGGTTGACTCGGGTGCCCGAGGAAACATGATGCAGATGCGTCAGATCGCGGGTATGCGTGGTCTGGTGTCGAACGCGAAGAACGAGACCATCCCGCGTCCGATCAAGGCCTCGTTCCGTGAGGGCCTGACCGTTCTCGAGTACTTCATCTCCACCCACGGTGCCCGTAAGGGTCTGGCGGACACGGCTCTGCGTACCGCCGACTCCGGTTACCTCACCCGTCGTCTGGTCGACGTCTCGCAGGACGTCATCATTCGCGAGGAGGACTGTGGCACCGAGCGCGGTCTGAAGCTCAAGATCGCGGTCAAGGGCGAGGACGGTGTGCTCCGCAAGACGGAGAACGTCGAGACCTCGGTGTACGCCCGCATGCTGGCCGAGGACGTCGTCATCGACGGCAAGGTCATCGCGCCGGCCAACGTCGACCTCGGTGACGTCCTCATTGACGCCCTGGTCGCCAACGGCGTCGAGGAGGTCAAGACCCGCTCGGTCCTGACCTGTGAGTCCGCGGTCGGCACCTGTGCCTTCTGCTACGGCCGTTCGCTCGCCACCGGCAAGCTGGTCGACATCGGTGAGGCGGTCGGCATCATCGCCGCCCAGTCCATCGGTGAGCCCGGCACGCAGCTGACGATGCGTACCTTCCACACCGGTGGTGTGGCCGGTGACGACATCACCCAGGGTCTGCCCCGTGTCGTCGAGCTCTTCGAGGCTCGTACGCCCAAGGGTGTCGCCCCGATCTCGGAGGCGGCAGGCCGCGTCCGTATCGAGGAGACCGAGAAGACCAAGAAGATCGTCGTCACGCCGGACGACGGCAGCGACGAGACTCCCTTCCCGATCTCGAAGCGCGCCAAGGTCCTCGTGCGTGAGGGTGACCACGTCGAGGTGGGCCAGAAGCTCACCTTCGGTGCCACCAACCCGCACGACGTGCTGCGGATCCTCGGTCAGCGCGCGGTCCAGGTCCACCTGGTCGGCGAAGTCCAGAAGGTCTACAACAGCCAGGGCGTGTCGATCCACGACAAGCACATCGAGATCATCATCCGGCAGATGCTGCGCCGTGTGACGATCATCGAGTCCGGCGACGCGGAGCTGCTGCCGGGCGAGCTCGTCGAGCGCTCGAAGTTCGAGACCGAGAACCGTCGTGTGGTCACGGAAGGCGGCCACCCGGCCTCCGGCCGTCCGCAGCTGATGGGTATCACCAAGGCCTCGCTGGCGACGGAATCCTGGCTGTCGGCCGCCTCCTTCCAGGAGACGACCCGAGTCCTGACGGATGCGGCGATCAACGCCAAGTCCGACAGCCTCATCGGCCTCAAGGAGAACGTCATCATCGGTAAGCTCATCCCGGCCGGTACGGGTCTCTCCCGCTACCGCAACATCCGGGTCGAGCCGACCGAAGAGGCCAAGGCCGCGATGTACTCGGCCGTCGGCTACGACGACATCGACTACTCCCCGTTCGGCACGGGCTCCGGCCAGGCCGTTCCGCTGGAGGACTACGACTACGGGCCGTACAACCAGTAAGACTCCGGTCTGCCGGTAAGGCTCAGGTCTGTTGAAGGGCGGTCACCCCGTTGCCACGGGGTGACCGCCCTTCGGCGTCCTCCCGGGCGTACAGGGGGCGCTGCGCCCTGCTGGAGGCCGCGGAGGGCGCGGGGGAGGGGCGGGCCGGTCCCGGCCGTTCAGGCGCCGACCAGGGCCCTTGTGGCGCTGACGTTCGCTGGTCCACCGGCTGTGAACAGGTCACATGCGAATTGATCAAGGACTTCCGCGGCGTCACGGATCCGTCCAGATGTCCGGCGTGTCGCGGCCCATCGCATTTGTTTTGACCAGACTCGATGAGGTAGGTACGCTCAGACCTTGTGCCTGGGGTGTGCCTGGGCTCGCGCGCGTGTCCTCAACCGCAGCGGGAGTCCGAGAACGGCCACCGTGATCTGCGCCCACTCTCCGCTTAGCGGCGGGAGTCTGCAGCATTCGACACACCCGACCGCGTGGGTCGGAGATGTTCCAGGTTAGCTTTACCTATTCGGCACACAGAAACCGGAGAAGTAGTGCCTACGATCCAGCAGCTGGTCCGTAAGGGCCGGCAGGACAAGGTCGAGAAGAACAAGACGCCCGCACTCGAGGGTTCGCCCCAGCGCCGTGGCGTCTGCACGCGTGTGTTCACGACCACCCCGAAGAAGCCGAACTCGGCCCTCCGTAAGGTCGCGCGTGTGCGTCTGACCTCCGGGATCGAGGTTACGGCCTACATTCCGGGTGAGGGACACAACCTGCAGGAGCACTCCATCGTGCTCGTGCGTGGTGGCCGTGTGAAGGACCTGCCTGGTGTTCGCTACAAGATCATCCGCGGTTCCCTCGACACCCAGGGTGTCAAGAACCGCAAGCAGGCCCGCAGCCGCTACGGCGCCAAGAAGGAGAAGTAAGAATGCCTCGTAAGGGCCCCGCCCCGAAGCGCCCGGTCATCATCGACCCGGTCTACGGTTCTCCTCTGGTGACCTCCCTCATCAACAAGGTGCTGCTGAACGGCAAGCGCTCCACCGCCGAGCGCATCGTGTACGGCGCCATGGAGGGCCTGCGCGAGAAGACCGGCAACGACCCGGTCATCACGCTGAAGCGCGCGCTCGAGAACATCAAGCCGACCCTTGAGGTCAAGTCCCGCCGTGTCGGTGGCGCGACCTACCAGGTCCCGATCGAGGTCAAGCCGGGCCGTGCGAACACGCTCGCCCTGCGCTGGCTGGTCGGTTACTCCCGCGCCCGTCGCGAGAAGACGATGACCGAGCGTCTGCTCAACGAGCTCCTCGACGCCTCCAACGGCCTCGGTGCCGCTGTGAAGAAGCGCGAGGACACCCACAAGATGGCCGAGTCCAACAAGGCCTTCGCGCACTACCGCTGGTAGTCGCTACCCACATCGAGACCGAGAGAAGACTGAGCCGACATGGCTACCACTTCACTTGACCTGGCCAAGGTGCGCAACATCGGCATCATGGCCCACATCGACGCGGGCAAGACGACGACCACCGAGCGGATCCTGTTCTACACCGGTGTGTCGTACAAGATCGGCGAGGTCCACGACGGCGCCGCCACGATGGACTGGATGGAGCAGGAGCAGGAGCGTGGCATCACGATCACCTCTGCTGCCACCACCTGTCACTGGCCGATGAACGACGTCGACCACACCATCAACATCATCGACACCCCGGGCCACGTCGACTTCACCGTCGAGGTGGAGCGTTCGCTCCGCGTGCTCGACGGTGCCGTGACGGTGTTCGACGGCGTCGCCGGCGTTGAGCCGCAGTCCGAGACCGTGTGGCGTCAGGCGGACCGCTACGGCGTCCCGCGTATCTGCTTCGTCAACAAGCTCGACCGCACCGGTGCCGAGTTCCACCGTTGTGTCGACATGATCGTCGACCGCCTCGGTGCGACCCCGATCGTCATGCAGCTGCCCATCGGCGCAGAGGCTGACTTCAAGGGCGTCGTCGACCTCGTCACGATGAAGGCCTTCGTCTGGTCCGCAGAGACCAAGATGGGCGAGGCCTACGACATCGTCGACATCCCCGACACGCACACCGAGGCTGCCGAGGAGTACCGCGGCAAGCTGCTCGAGGCCGTCGCGGAGAACGACGAAGAGATGATGGAGCTGTACCTCGAGGGCCAGGAGCCCACCGAGGAGCAGCTGTACGCGGCGATCCGTCGCATCACCATCGCCTCCGGCAAGGGCGGCGACACCACCGTCACCCCCGTCTTCTGCGGTACCGCGTTCAAGAACAAGGGCGTCCAGCCCCTGCTCGACGCGGTCGTGCGCTACCTGCCGTCCCCCCTGGACGTCGAGGCCATCGAGGGCCACGACGTCAAGGACCCGGAGATGGTCGTCAAGCGCAAGCCGTCCGACGACGAGCCGCTGTCGGCCCTCGCGTTCAAGATCGCGAGCGACCCGCACCTCGGCAAGCTCACCTTCGTCCGGATCTACTCCGGTCGCCTGGACTCCGGCACCGCGGTGCTGAACTCCGTCAAGGGCAAGAAGGAGCGCATCGGCAAGATCTACCGCATGCACGCGAACAAGCGTGAGGAGATCGAGTCGGTGGGCGCCGGTGACATCGTCGCCGTCATGGGCCTGAAGCAGACCACCACGGGTGAGACGCTCAGTGACGACAAGCAGCCGGTGATCCTGGAGTCCATGGACTTCCCGGCGCCGGTCATCGAGGTCGCCATCGAGCCGAAGTCCAAGGGTGACCAGGAGAAGCTGGGTGTCGCCATCCAGCGTCTCTCGGAGGAGGACCCCTCCTTCCGCGTTCACTCGGACGAGGAGACCGGCCAGACCATCATCGGTGGTATGGGCGAGCTTCACCTCGAGGTGCTCGTCGACCGCATGAAGCGCGAGTTCCGCGTCGAGGCGAACGTCGGCAAGCCCCAGGTCGCGTACCGCGAGACGATCCGCAAGGCCGTCGAGCGCGTGGACTACACCCACAAGAAGCAGACCGGTGGTACCGGTCAGTTCGCGAAGGTGCAGATCGCGATCGAGCCCATCGAGGGCGGCGACGCGTCGTACGAGTTCGTGAACAAGGTCACCGGTGGCCGCATCCCCCGCGAGTACATCCCGTCGGTGGACGCGGGTGCGCAGGAAGCCATGCAGTTCGGCATCCTGGCGGGCTACGAGATGACCGGTGTCCGCGTCACGCTTCTCGACGGTGCGTACCACGAGGTCGACTCCTCCGAGCTCGCCTTCAAGATCGCCGGCTCGCAGGCCTTCAAGGAGGCCGCGCGCAAGGCCAGCCCTGTGCTGCTCGAGCCGATGATGGCCGTCGAGGTCACCACGCCCGAGGACTACATGGGCGATGTCATCGGTGACATCAACTCCCGCCGTGGCCAGATCCAGGCCATGGAGGAGCGCAGCGGCGCTCGCGTCGTGAAGGGCCTCGTGCCCCTGTCGGAGATGTTCGGCTATGTCGGAGACCTCCGCAGCAAGACGTCGGGTCGCGCAAGCTACTCAATGCAGTTCGACTCCTACGCCGAGGTTCCGCGGAACGTCGCCGAGGAGATCATCGCGAAGGCCAAGGGCGAGTAGCTCACCCGAGTTCACGCTTTAGGCTTGACACCATCCGCCGGGGTTCGAAACCCCAGGGCAAGAACCCCGGCGGCTGGCTTCCCAGCAAAGATCACCTGGCGCCGATGAAGCAAGGCGTACAGAACCACTCCGCAGGAGGATTCAGTGGCGAAGGCAAAGTTCGAGCGGACTAAGCCGCACGTCAACATCGGCACCATCGGTCACATTGACCACGGTAAGACGACCCTCACGGCCGCCATTACCAAGGTGCTGCACGACGCGTACCCCGACCTGAACGAGGCCTCGGCCTTCGACCAGATCGACAAGGCTCCCGAGGAGCGCCAGCGCGGTATCACGATCTCGATCGCGCACGTCGAGTACCAGACCGAGGCGCGTCACTACGCCCACGTCGACTGCCCCGGTCACGCGGACTACATCAAGAACATGATCACGGGTGCCGCGCAGATGGACGGCGCGATCCTCGTGGTCGCCGCGACCGACGGCCCGATGCCGCAGACCAAGGAGCACGTGCTCCTGGCCCGCCAGGTCGGCGTTCCGTACATCGTTGTCGCCCTGAACAAGGCCGACATGGTGGACGACGAGGAGATCCTGGAGCTCGTCGAGCTCGAGGTCCGTGAGCTCCTCTCCGAGTACGAGTTCCCGGGCGACGACCTGCCGGTCGTCAAGGTCTCGGCGCTCAAGGCGCTCGAGGGCGACAAGGAGTGGGGTGAGTCCGTCCTCAACCTGATGAAGGCTGTCGACGAGTCCATCCCGGAGCCCGAGCGTGACGTCGACAAGCCGTTCCTGATGCCGATCGAGGACGTCTTCACGATCACCGGTCGTGGCACCGTCGTCACCGGTCGTATCGAGCGTGGTGTCCTCAAGGTCAACGAGACCGTCGACATCATCGGCATCAAGACCGAGAAGACCACCACCACGGTCACCGGCATCGAGATGTTCCGCAAGCTGCTCGACGAGGGCCAGGCCGGTGAGAACGTCGGTCTGCTCCTCCGTGGCATCAAGCGCGAGGATGTCGAGCGCGGCCAGGTCATCATCAAGCCCGGTTCGGTCACGCCGCACACCGAGTTCGAGGCCCAGGCCTACATCCTGTCGAAGGACGAGGGTGGCCGTCACACCCCGTTCTTCAACAACTACCGCCCGCAGTTCTACTTCCGCACCACCGACGTGACCGGCGTCGTGACCCTCCCCGAGGGCACCGAGATGGTCATGCCGGGCGACAACACTGAGATGACCGTTGAGCTCATCCAGCCCGTCGCGATGGAAGAGGGCCTGAAGTTCGCCATCCGTGAGGGTGGCCGGACCGTCGGCGCCGGCCAGGTCACCAAGATCAACAAGTAAGCATTCCGCTTGCGCGTTGATCGGGGAGACCCGGTTGCTCTGAACTGAGCGCATCGCAGTACACGCAGTAACGGAAGGGCCCGTACGACTTCGGTCGTACGGGCCCTTTTGCGTGTGTGGTGCGCGTTGGCGCGGTACGGGCGGCTTCTTCCGCTGCGAAGGCGTACTCCCAGCTCCAGCTCAAGCCCGTACTGCCTTCATGGCCTCGTCGAGGACAGCGCTCAGCTCACGCAGGGCTTCCCCGGCGACTGCCGCGTCTTCGTGCTCCAGGTCCCGCGTCGCGCGGGTGTGCCGGGCGGACAGGTCGGGGCGGCGCGCGATCTCGATGTCCCGGGCCCAGGTGAGGACCCAGCTCCGTACCGGGCTGAGGGACTGCCACTCGACGGCCTTGGCAAAGGCCTCGTCCTTGGTGAGCTGCATCTCCGGCAGGCGCGCCGGGGCGACGACGGCGAGGGCGGCGCGCAGGGCGTCGGGCGTGTGCTCAGGGCGGGGTGCCAGCTCGTGTCCGTGGTCGGCCTGCGGTCGCCTGTGGCTCTCGGGATGGGGGGACGCGAACATTGTTCAGTGTTTCCGCTGGTCAGTGGGTGTACGGCAGATCGGACGCGGGTTCCTCAGCCTCGCGGCAGTCGCCGCAGGGCCCCGGCTCCGGGCCTCGGAAGGCGCGGTCGCAGGTGTCGCAGTTCTGGAGGGGGTGCCGGATCGCCGTCGGGGTGCGGAAGGCGGGTGCGGGTGGGAGGAGGGCCGTCAGGCGGTGGGCCAGCAGGGCGGCCGGGCGGTGCAGGCCCGTGGGTGGCAGGTCGTGCGTCAGGGCGTGGCGCACGGCCTCAAGGGTGACGTCCCGTTCCAGCCAGGCGACCACACCCGTGGTCAGGTGGGCCGTGTCGCGAGCCGTCAGGATCAGGCGCGGGTCGTGGTGGCTCAGGCCCGTGAGGAGTTGGTTCGCCTCGTCGAGGAGGTGCGGGGCCGCGCAGGTGGGGTGCGGTACCGCCGGGAGGGGGCGGGGAATTTTGCGGGGTGGCGAGGGGGATGCCTGCTCGGCTCGCGCCTTTTCGGGGTGGGGCTTCGGCGACGGGGGGTGTTGCCGGGTGGTGCGTGGCTGGTTGCAGGAGGTCGTGCGGGTGACGATGCGGCCGGTGGGGGTGCGTTCGCGGTCCCGGCGCAGGTAGCCGTGTGTCTCCAGCTCACGGAGGGCCGCGGCGATACGGGTGGCTCCCTCGGGGAAGCGGGCTGCCAGCGTCTTGATGTCGACGCGGGCGCCGGTCGGCAGCGACTGGATGTGACAGGCCAGGCCGATCGCCAGGAGGGAGAGCTCCTGGTGCTGCGCGAGGTGGTTGCCGATCACCGTGAAACGGGCGGTGTGGCGGGTGTTCTCGTGGGCGATGCCGGACGGCTGGCGCCGGGCAGCGGTGGCGTGCGCTTCGCCTCGGGGACGTGTGGTCGCCCTTGCGGGGGGTTTGTTGTCCCCGTCGGCGGACTTGGCGCACGGGGGCGCGCTAGTGTTTTGGGTATCCATCGGGAAGGGCCTACTTCCTCGGTGGTCAGGCCCTCGCCACGGGATTGCCGTCCCGGCGGGGGCCGTCGCATGTTTGGGGTTGTTTCGCTGCGGCGATTCGATTTCGCCTGCTGGCGGTGAGCGTAAGGGAGTTGGGGGGTCGGAAAGCCAGCCCAGCCGGTGATGTTCACTCGGGGGAGTGAGCGGGCGCGGCACCGCTGACTCGCGGCCCGGCGGGGCCTGGTGGGGCTTGGTGGGGGTTCTTTCTCTCTCAGGTTTCTTGGGGGAAGTCGCCCGCGCCACCGGAGCACGCGGGGGCGGGTTCCGGTGGGGTGAGACGCAGTCGCCCAGACCCCCATGCCCACGGGGCTCCGGCGCGCCGACCCGGGTCCCCGGGTTTGATCTCCGTCACTCACGGGGTACGCTCATCCGCTCGATTGGCACCAGGCATGCCCCGTATGGCAGACTGTCATGGTTGCTCGGTTGAGTGCCGATGCTGCGCGCCTCCCGCCGGGAGGACCGGAAGCGAGTCCCACAGTACTCGTCGCCTTATCTGTCGCAGGGCCCGAAAAGGCCCACTGGCAGCGCTGGGGCGGACGTACGGGAATCTTTCGGGAAGTGCGGTGCGGTGGCTCGACCAGGCGCCCGGTGGGTTTCTTCCCCCGGACCCGCGGTCATCTGGGCCGCAGCCCCTAGCAGGGATTCTCCTTCGGGAGAACTGTGTGAGCGGGACTGCGACACGCCCGACCGCGTGGGTCGGAGGAAGTAGAAAAAAGGGCCTCCCGGGAGCCAGAGCGTTCGAGACAAAGGACTACTAAGTAGCCATGGCGGGACAGAAGATCCGCATCCGGCTCAAGGCCTACGACCACGAGGTCATCGATTCCTCGGCGAAGAAGATCGTCGAGACGGTGACGCGTACTGGTGCGTCGGTCGCGGGCCCGGTGCCGCTGCCCACTGAGAAGAACGTGTACTGCGTCATCAAGTCGCCGCACAAGTACAAGGACTCGCGCGAGCACTTCGAGATGCGCACGCACAAGCGCCTGATCGACATCCTCGACCCGACCCCCAAGACCGTTGACTCGCTGATGCGCCTGGACCTTCCGGCCGGCGTTGACATCGAGATCAAGCTCTGAAGGGCGCGGAGAAGATGACCAAGCAGATCAAGGGCATCCTGGGCGAGAAGCTCGGCATGACCCAGGTCTGGGACGAGAACAACCGTGTCGTCCCGGTGACCGTGGTCAAGGCCGGACCCTGCGTCGTTACCCAGGTCCGTACGAATGACAGCGACGGCTACGAGTCGGTCCAGATCGCCTTCGGCGAGATCGACCCGCGCAAGGTGAACAAGCCCCTCAAGGGCCACTTCGCCAAGGCCGACGTGACCCCCCGTCGCCACCTCGTCGAGATCCGTACCGCTGGCGCCAGCGAGTACACCCTCGGCCAGGAGCTGACTGCCGAGACGTTCGAGGCCGGTATCAAGGTCGACGTCACCGGCAAGAGCAAGGGCAAGGGCTTCGCCGGTGTGATGAAGCGTCACAACTTCGCCGGCGGCAAGGCCTCCCACGGTGCCCACCGCGTGCACCGCAAGCCCGGTTCCATCGGTGGCTGCGCCACGCCTGGCCGTGTGTTCAAGGGCCAGCGCATGGCCGGTCGCATGGGCAGCGAGCGGGTCACCACCCAGAACCTGACCGTCCACGCCGTTGACGCGGAGAAGGGCCTGCTCCTCATCAAGGGCGCGGTTCCTGGTCCGAACGGCGGCCTCGTCCTGGTCCGTACCGCGGCCAAGGGGGCCTGAGGTAACCCATGAGCACCATTGACATCCTTTCGCCGGCAGGCGACAAGACCGGGACGGTCGAGCTCCCCGCGGAGATCTTCGACGTCGAGAAGATCAGCATTCCGCTGATCCACCAGGTCGTCGTCGCTCAGCTGGCCGCTGCCCGCCAGGGCACGCACAAGACCAAGCGTCGCGGCGAAGTCCGCGGTGGCGGCAAGAAGCCGTACCGCCAGAAGGGCACCGGCCGCGCGCGCCAGGGTTCGACCCGTGCGCCGCAGTTCGCCGGCGGTGGCGTCGTCCACGGCCCGCAGCCGCGTGACTACTCGCAGCGCACGCCCAAGAAGATGAAGGCTGCCGCTCTGCGTCACGCCCTCACCGACCGGGCGCGCAACTCGCGCATCCACGTCGTCTCCGACGTGGTCGCGGGCGAGATCTCGACGAAGGCCGCGAAGAGCCTGCTCGGCAAGGTCAGTGAGCGCAAGAACGTGCTCCTGGTCATCGAGCGCTCGGACGAGACCGCGCTGCTCTCCGCCCGTAACCTGCCCCAGGTGCACATCCTGGAGCCGGGCCAGCTGAACACGTACGACGTGCTCGTCTCGGACGACGTGGTCTTCACCAAGGCCGCCTTCGAGTCCTTCGTGTCTGGCCCCAAGGCCGATGAGACCGAAGGGAGCGAAGCCTGATGGCTATTCGTCACCAGAGCATCGCGTCCAAGGCTGCGAAGGCCGCCAAGGCCGCGCGCGTCGCCAAGGCGAAGCGCATCGCGACCGAGGGCAAGATCGCTGTTGAGCCCACCCCGCTGAGCAAGTCCTTCTCGGACCCGCGCGACGTCCTCGTCAAGCCGGTCGTCTCCGAGAAGTCGTACGCGCTGCTCGACGAGGGCAAGTACACGTTCATCGTGGCCCCCGGCTCCAACAAGACCCAGATCAAGCAGGCCGTCGAGTCGGTCTTCTCGGTCAAGGTCACCGGAGTCAACACGATCAACCGTCAGGGCAAGCGCAAGCGCACCAAGTCTGGTTTCGGCAAGCGTGCCGACACCAAGCGCGCGATTGTGACCCTTGCTGAGGGCGACCGTATCGACATCTTCGGCCAGGCCTCCTAACGGAGCGCCCTGGTCCGAATATCGGACGAGGACTGAGAAATGGGAATCCGCAAGTACAAGCCGACTACGCCGGGCCGTCGTGGCTCCAGCGTCGCCGACTTCGTCGAGGTAACGCGGTCCACGCCGGAGAAGTCGCTGGTTCGCCCGCTGCACAGCAAGGGCGGCCGTAACAACGCCGGTCGGATCACCGTTCGCCACCAGGGTGGCGGACACAAGCGCGCCTTCCGCGTGATCGACTTCCGTCGTCACGACAAGGACGGTGTGCCGGCCAAGGTCGCGCACATCGAGTACGACCCCAACCGCACCGCGCGCATCGCGCTGCTGCACTACGCGGACGGCGAGAAGCGCTACATCCTCGCCCCGCGCGGCACGCAGCAGGGTGACCGGATTGAGAGCGGCCCCGGTGCCGACATCAAGCCCGGCAACAACATGGCGCTGCGCAACATCCCGGTGGGTACGACCCTCCACGCCATCGAGCTGCGGCCCGGCGGCGGCGCGAAGTTCGCCCGCTCGGCCGGTGCCTCGGTGCAGCTGCTCGCGAAGGAAGGCGCCATGGCGCACCTTCGTATGCCGTCCGGCGAGATCCGTCTCGTCGACGTGCGCTGCCGCGCCACCATCGGTGAGGTCGGCAACGCCGAGCAGTCGAACATCAACTGGGGCAAGGCCGGCCGCATGCGCTGGAAGGGCGTCCGCCCGACCGTGCGTGGTGTCGTGATGAACCCGGTCGACCACCCGCACGGTGGTGGTGAGGGCAAGACCTCCGGTGGTCGTCACCCGGTCTCGCCGTGGGGTCAGAAGGAGGGTCGTACTCGTGATCGCAACAAGGCGAGCAACAAGTACATCGTCCGTCGCCGCAAGTCGAACAAGAAGCGCTAGGAGCGGGTTTAGATGCCGCGCAGTCTCAAGAAGGGGCCCTTCGTCGACGACCACCTCGTAAAAAAGGTGGACGTGCAGAACGAAGCCGGTTCCAAGAACGTCATCAAGACCTGGTCCCGTCGCTCGATGATCATTCCCAGCATGCTGGGTCACACGATCGCGGTGCACAACGGCAAGACCCACATCCCGGTGTTCGTCACCGAGTCGATGGTCGGCCACAAGCTCGGCGAGTTCTCGCCGACTCGCACCTTCCGCGGCCACGTCAAGGACGACCGGAAGTCGAAGCGCCGCTAGCGCGGGGTGGAAACGACTATGACTAACACCGAAGGGACAACCATGGAAGCCAGGGCCCAGGCGCGGTACATCCGCGTCACGCCCATGAAGGCCCGCCGCGTGGTGGACCTCATCCGTGGCATGGATGCCACGGAGGCTCAGGCGGTCCTGCGTTTCGCCCCGCAGGCCGCGAGCGTGCCGGTCGGCAAGGTGCTGGACAGCGCCATTGCCAACGCCGCGCACAACTACGACCACAACGACGCCTCTTCGCTGGTCATCAGCGAGGCGTACGTGGATGAGGGCCCGACCCTGAAGCGGTTCCGTCCGCGTGCTCAGGGCCGTGCCTACCGGATCCGTAAGCGGACCAGCCACATCACCGTGGTCGTCAGCAGCAAGGAAGGAACCCGGTAATGGGCCAGAAGGTAAACCCGCACGGGTTCCGGCTCGGTGTCACGACCGACTTCAAGTCGCGTTGGTACGCCGACAAGCTGTACAAGGACTACGTCAAGGAAGACGTCGCCATCCGTCGGATGATGACGTCCGGCATGGAGCGCGCCGGCATCTCGAAGGTTGAGATCGAGCGCACCCGTGACCGCGTGCGTGTGGACATCCACACCGCTCGTCCGGGCATCGTCATCGGCCGCCGTGGCGCCGAGGCCGACCGCATCCGCGGTGACCTCGAGAAGCTCACGGGCAAGCAGGTCCAGCTGAACATCCTCGAGGTCAAGAACCCCGAGGTCGACGCTCAGCTCGTGGCCCAGGCCGTGGCGGAGCAGCTGTCCTCCCGCGTCTCCTTCCGTCGCGCCATGCGTAAGAGCATGCAGTCGGCGATGAAGGCCGGCGCCAAGGGCATCAAGATCCAGTGTGGCGGCCGTCTCGGCGGCGCCGAGATGTCCCGGTCCGAGTTCTACCGCGAGGGTCGTGTGCCGCTGCACACGCTGCGCGCGAACGTGGACTACGGCTTCTTCGAGGCCAAGACGACCTTCGGCCGCATCGGCGTGAAGGTCTGGATCTACAAGGGCGACGTCAAGAACATCGCCGAGGTCCGCGCCGAGAACGCCGCGGCCCGTGCGGGTAACCGCCCGGCCCGTGGCGGCGGCAACGACCGCCCGGCCCGTGGTGGCCGCGGTGGCGAGCGTGGCGGCCGCGGCCGCAAGCCGCAGCAGCAGTCCGCGCCGGCTGCCGAGGCCCCCAAGGCCGACGCTCCCGCCGCCGCTGCCGCTCCGGCTGAGAGCACCGGAACGGAGGCCTGACCGAAATGCTGATCCCCCGTAGGGTCAAGCACCGCAAGCAGCACCACCCCAAGCGCCGCGGTCAGGCCAAGGGTGGTACGACGGTCGCATTCGGCGAGTACGGCATTCAGGCCCTCACGCCGGCGTACGTGACCAACCGCCAGATCGAGGCGGCTCGTATCGCGATGACCCGCCACATCAAGCGTGGCGGCAAGGTCTGGATCAACATTTACCCGGACCGCCCCCTCACCAAGAAGCCTGCCGAGACCCGCATGGGTTCCGGTAAGGGTTCTCCGGAGTGGTGGGTCGCGAACGTTCACCCGGGACGGGTGATGTTCGAGCTGTCGTACCCGAACGAGAAGATTGCTCGTGAGGCGCTCACCCGCGCTGCTCACAAGCTTCCGATGAAGTGCCGCATCGTCCGGCGCGAGGCAGGTGAGTCGTGATGTCGGCCGGTACCAAGGCGTCCGAGCTGCGCGAACTGGGCGACGAGGAGCTTGTCAACAAGCTTCGCGAAGCCAAGGAAGAGCTGTTCAACCTCCGCTTCCAGGCGGCGACGGGGCAGCTCGAGAACCACGGTCGGCTCAAGGCCGTCCGTAAGGACATCGCGCGGATCTACACCCTGATGCGTGAGCGCGAGCTGGGCATCGAGACGGTGGAGAGCGCCTGATGAGCGAGAGCAACGTGACTGAAGAGACGAAGGCCGCGCGCGGCTTCCGCAAGACCCGTCAGGGTCTTGTCGTCAGCGACAAGATGGACAAGACCGTCGTCGTCGCCGTCGAGGACCGCGTGACCCACGCGCTGTACGGCAAGGTCATCCGCCGTACGAACAAGCTCAAGGCGCACGACGAGCAGAACGCTGCCGGCGTCGGCGACCGCGTCCTCCTGATGGAGACGCGTCCGCTGTCGGCGACCAAGCGCTGGCGCATCGTCGAGATCCTCGAGAAGGCCAAGTAGGTAATTCCCGCAAGGGAATTCCAACAAGTACAGCTCCTAGGGGTATCCCTCGGAGTTCGTTCCGCCAGGCTCCCGGGGCAGTTCACTGAACTGCCCCGGGGGAACCGGCAGACAAACAGGAGATAGACGTGATCCAGCAGGAGTCGCGACTTCGCGTCGCCGACAACACGGGTGCGAAGGAAATTCTCACCATTCGTGTTCTCGGTGGCTCGGGTCGCCGCTACGCGGGTATCGGTGACGTCATCGTCGCCACCGTCAAGGACGCGATCCCCGGTGGCAACGTGAAGAAGGGTGACGTCGTCAAGGCGGTCATCGTTCGCACCGTCAAGGAGCGCCGCCGTCCGGACGGCTCGTACATCCGCTTCGACGAGAACGCCGCCGTCATTCTGAAGAACGACGGCGACCCTCGCGGCACCCGTATCTTCGGCCCCGTCGGCCGTGAGCTGCGCGAGAAGAAGTTCATGAAGATCATCTCGCTCGCGCCGGAGGTGCTGTAAGCATGAAGATCAAGAAGGGCGACCTGGTTCAGGTCATCACCGGTAAGGACAAGGGCAAGCAGGGCAAGGTCATTGCCGCTTACCCGCGCGACGAGCGCGTCCTGGTCGAGGGTGTCAACCGGGTCAAGAAGCACACGAAGGCCGGCCCGACCGCCAGCGGCTCGCAGGCCGGCGGCATCGTGACCACCGAGGCCCCCGTCCACGTCTCCAACGTCCAGCTGGTCGTGGAGAAGGACGGCAACAAGGTTGTCACGCGTGTCGGTTACCGCTTCGACGACGAGGGCAACAAGATCCGCGTTGCCAAGCGGACGGGTGAGGACATCTGATGACGACCACCACCACTCCGCGTCTCAAGACGAAGTACCGCGAGGAGATCACCGGCAAGCTGCGTGAGGAGTTCTCGTACGAGAACGTCATGCAGATCCCCGGTCTGGTCAAGATCGTGGTCAACATGGGTGTCGGCGACGCCGCCCGTGACTCGAAGCTGATCGACGGCGCCATCCGCGACCTGACCACGATCACCGGTCAGAAGCCGGCCGTGACGAAGGCCCGGAAGTCCATCGCGCAGTTCAAGCTGCGCGAGGGTCAGCCGATCGGCTGCCACGTCACGCTCCGTGGCGACCGCATGTGGGAGTTCCTGGACCGCACCCTGTCGCTCGCGCTGCCGCGCATCCGCGACTTCCGTGGTCTGTCCCCCAAGCAGTTCGACGGCCGTGGCAACTACACCTTCGGTCTCACGGAGCAGGTCATGTTCCACGAGATCGACCAGGACAAGATCGACCGCGTCCGGGGTATGGACATCACCGTGGTCACCACGGCGACCAACGACGCTGAGGGCCGTGCGCTCCTTCGTCACCTCGGCTTCCCGTTCAAGGAGGCGTAAGCGAGATGGCGAAGAAGGCTCTGATTGCCAAGGCTGCTCGTAAGCCCAAGTTCGGTGTGCGTGCGTACACCCGCTGCCAGCGCTGCGGCCGCCCGCACTCCGTCTACCGCAAGTTCGGCCTCTGCCGCGTGTGCCTTCGTGAGATGGCTCACCGTGGCGAGCTGCCGGGCGTGACCAAGAGCTCCTGGTAGTCCGTACTTTTCCGGACTGCTTGGACTCTCGGTAAGTAAAGGGTTGGCAGATGCCGTCCTCCATATGGCTTAGGCTAGGAGGGTTGGGCGTCTGCCGCCCTGACCGACTTACTACGCCGTAGGTCCCCGCGCCGCACCCGTCCTGCCTCTGAGTGGGGAGAGGGATGGCGCAGATAGGAAACCACGGCGAGAGAGGCCGAAGGCCAATTCATGACCATGACTGATCCGATCGCGGACATGCTGACTCGTCTGCGTAACGCGAACTCGGCGTACCACGACACCGTGGCGATGCCGCACAGCAAGATCAAGTCTCACATCGCGGAGATCCTCCAGCAGGAGGGCTTCATCACGGGCTGGAAGGTCGAGGACGCCGAGGTTGGCAAGAACCTCGTTCTCGAGCTGAAGTTCGGCCCGAACCGTGAGCGCTCCATCGCGGGCATCAAGCGGATCTCCAAGCCCGGTCTCCGGGTTTACGCGAAGTCCACCAACCTGCCCAAGGTCCTCGGCGGCCTCGGCGTGGCGATCATCTCCACGTCGCACGGTCTTCTGACCGGCCAGCAGGCAGGCAAGAAGGGCGTAGGTGGGGAAGTCCTCGCCTACGTCTGGTAGTCGGGAACGGAGGAATAGCTAATGTCGCGTATTGGCAAGCTCCCCATCACGGTTCCCGCCGGCGTGGACGTCACCATCGACGGCCGTACGGTCGCTGTGAAGGGCCCCAAGGGTTCCCTTTCGCACACCGTTGTCGCGCCGATCGAGATCGCTAAGGACGAGGACGGCGTTCTGAACGTCACCCGTCCGAACGACGAGCGTCAGAACAAGGCCCTGCACGGCCTGTCCCGCACGCTGGTGGCGAACATGATCACCGGCGTGACCCAGGGTTACGTGAAGAAGCTCGAAATCAGCGGTGTCGGTTACCGCGTCCTCGCGAAGGGCTCCAACCTGGAGTTCTCGCTGGGCTACAGCCACCCGATCCTGGTCGAGGCCCCCGAGGGCATCACCTTCAAGGTGGAGTCCGCGACCCGTTTCTCGGTCGAGGGCATCGACAAGCAGAAGGTCGGCGAGGTTGCGGCCAACATCCGCAAGCTGCGCAAGCCCGACCCGTACAAGGCCAAGGGCGTCAAGTACGAAGGCGAAGTCATCCGCCGCAAGGTCGGAAAGGCGGGTAAGTAAGCCATGGCATACGGTGTCAAGATTGCTAAGGGCGACGCTTACAAGCGTGCTGCCATCAAGCGTCGTCACATCCGCATCCGTAAGCACATCTCGGGTACGGCTGAGCGTCCGCGCCTGGTCGTGACGCGTTCCAACCGCCACATCGTGGCCCAGGTCATCGACGACATCAAGGGTCACACCCTTGCGTCGGCGTCGACCCTGGACACCACGATCCGCGGGGCCGAGGGCGACAAGTCCGCGGCTGCCAAGTCGGTCGGCGCCCTGGTCGCCGAGCGCGCCAAGGCTGCCGGTGTCGAGACTGTCGTGTTCGACCGTGGTGGTAACCAGTACGCCGGGCGCATCGCAGCCCTGGCGGACGCCGCCCGCGAAGCCGGACTCAAGTTCTGAGTCGGTTCCGTAGCTAGCGGAAACAGAGAGAGGTAATTCCAATGGCTGGACCCCAGCGCCGCGGTGGCGGTGCCGGTGGCGGCGAGCGGCGGGACCGGAAGGGTCGCGACGGTGGCGCTGCCGCCGAGAAGACCGCATACGTTGAGCGCGTTGTCGCGATCAACCGTGTCGCCAAGGTTGTGAAGGGTGGTCGTCGCTTCAGCTTCACCGCGCTGGTCGTGGTGGGCGACGGTGACGGCACCGTGGGTGTCGGTTACGGCAAGGCCAAGGAGGTGCCGGCCGCCATCGCCAAGGGTGTTGAGGAGGCCAAGAAGCACTTCTTCAAGGTCCCCCGTATCCAGGGCACCATCCCGCACCCGATCACGGGCGAGAAGGCCGCGGGCGTCGTCCTGCTCAAGCCTGCTTCCCCCGGTACCGGTGTTATCGCCGGTGGCCCGGTGCGTGCCGTGCTCGAGTGCGCCGGCGTTCACGACATCCTGTCGAAGTCGCTCGGTTCGTCGAACGCGATCAACATCGTGCACGCGACCGTGGCGGCCCTCAAGGGCCTGCAGCGTCCCGAGGAGATCGCGGCTCGCCGTGGTCTGCCCCTCGAGGACGTCGCTCCCGCGGCTCTGCTGCGGGCGCGTGCCGGGGCTGGTGCTGCGTAATGGCACAGCTCAAGATCACGCAGACGAAGTCGTACATCGGCAGCAAGCAGAACCACCGCGACACCCTGCGTTCCCTTGGCCTCAAGGGCATCAACACGCAGGTCGTCAAGGAGGACCGCCCCGAGTTCCGCGGCATGGTGCAGACCGTCCGCCACCTCGTGACGGTTGAGGAGGTCGACTGACATGGCGGAGCAGAACCCGCTGAAGGTCCACAACCTCCGGCCCGCCCCGGGCGCCAAGACCGCCAAGACCCGTGTGGGTCGTGGTGAGGCGTCCAAGGGTAAGACCGCTGGTCGTGGTACCAAGGGCACCAAGGCCCGTTACCAGGTTCCGGAGCGCTTCGAGGGTGGCCAGATGCCCCTCCACATGCGTCTCCCGAAGCTCAAGGGCTTCAAGAACCCGTTCAAGACCGAGTTCCAGGTCGTGAACCTCGACAAGCTGAGCGCGCTGTTCCCCGAGGGTGGCGAGGTCACCGTCGAGGCCCTCGTGGCCAAGGGTGCGGTTCGCAAGAACAGCCTCGTCAAGGTCCTCGGCCAGGGTGAGGTCACCGTGGCGCTGCAGGTGACGGTCGACGCCGTCTCCGGCTCCGCCAAGGAGAAGATCACCGCCGCCGGCGGTACCGTCACCGAGCTCGTCTGATTCCCTCAGACGTGTCGATGACATGAGCGATTCCCAGCCGGGGATGCCCCACAAAAGGGGCATCCCCGGTTGGTCGTTCCAAGGGGGGCACGGTCGCCGGTAAGGTGGCGTGCACTGTCCAAGCTCCGTGCGGCCCGGCCGCACGGTTTTCTTGACTGATACGTATTCGTCGAACCTCAGACCACCACCTCTGGCGCACGCGCGCGGGGGTCGCAGGAGGCACCGTGCTCACCGCGTTCGCCCGGGCGTTCAAGACGCCCGACCTGCGCAAGAAGCTGCTCTTCACGCTCGGCATCATCGTGATCTACCGGGTGGGTACGCATGTGCCGATCCCCGGTATCGACTACAAGAACGTCCAGACCTGCATCGACAACGCGAATGCGAACCAGGGTCTGTTCGGTCTTGTCAACATGTTCAGCGGTGGCGCGCTGCTGCAGATCACGATCTTCGCGCTCGGCATCATGCCGTACATCACGGCGAGCATCATTCTGCAGCTGCTGACCGTGGTGATCCCGCGACTCGAGGCCCTCAAGAAGGAGGGCCAGGCCGGCACAGCGAAGATCACGCAGTACACGCGCTATCTGACCATCGCGCTCGCGATCCTGCAGGGCACCGGCCTGGTGGCCACCGCCCGCACCGGCTCCCTCTTCCAGGGCTGCCCCGTCGCCAGCCGGATCGTCCCCGACCAGTCGATTTTCGTCACCATCACGATGGTCATCACGATGACCGCGGGTACGGCCTGTGTCATGTGGCTCGGTGAGCTCATCACCGACCGCGGCATCGGCAACGGCATGTCCATCCTGATGTTCATCTCGATCGCCGCCACCTTCCCGAGCGCCCTCTGGGCGATCAAGCAGCAGGGCGACCTGGCGGGCGGCTGGATCGAGTTCGGCACCGTGATCGCGGTCGGTCTGGTCATGGTCGGCCTGGTGGTCTTCGTCGAGCAGGCGCAGCGCCGCATTCCGGTCCAGTACGCGAAGCGAATGATCGGCCGCCGGTCCTACGGCGGAACGTCGACGTACATTCCGCTGAAGGTCAATCAGGCGGGCATCATCCCTGTGATCTTCGCCTCCTCGCTGCTCTACATTCCGGCCCTGGTCGCCCAGTTCGCGGGCGGCAACTCGGGATGGAAGACGTGGATCGAGGCGAACCTGACCAAGGGTGACCATCCGATTTACATCGCCACGTACTTCATCCTGATCGTCTTCTTCGCCTTCTTCTACGTCGCGATCTCCTTCAACCCCGAGGAAGTCGCCGACAACATGAAGAAGTATGGTGGCTTCATCCCGGGCATCCGGGCTGGCCGCCCGACCGCTGAGTACTTGAGCTACGTACTCAACCGGATCACGTGGCCGGGTTCGCTGTATCTGGGACTGATCGCTCTTGTGCCGACGATGGCGTTGGTGGGCTTCCAGGCAAACCAGAACTTCCCGTTCGGCGGGACGAGCATCCTCATCATCGTGGGTGTGGGTCTGGAAACCGTGAAGCAGATCGAGAGCCAGCTCCAGCAGCGCAATTACGAAGGGTTCCTCCGCTGATGCGAATCGTCCTCGTCGGGCCGCCCGGTGCGGGCAAGGGAACGCAGGCCGCGTTCCTCGCCAAGAACCTGTCGATCCCGCACATCTCCACGGGCGACCTCTTCCGTGCCAACATCAGCCAGGGCACGGATCTTGGCAAGCAGGCGAAGGCGTTCATGGACGCCGGCAACCTCGTGCCCGACGAGGTGACCATCGGCATGGCGAAGGACCGCATGGCGCAGCCGGACGCCGAGAACGGCTTCCTGCTCGACGGCTTCCCGCGCAACGTGTCGCAGGCCGAGGCGCTCGACGTGGCCCTCAAGGCCGACGATGTGAAGCTCGACGCGGTCCTGGACCTCGAGGTCCCCGAGGACGAGGTCGTCAAGCGCATCGCGGGCCGCCGCATCTGCCGCAACGACTCGAGCCACGTCTTCCACGTGACGTACTCCCAGCCGAAGGCCGAGGGCGTCTGCGACATCTGTGGCGGCGAGCTGTACCAGCGCGAGGACGACAGCGAGGACACCGTCCGCAAGCGCCTCGAGGTCTACCACTCGCAGACCGAGCCGATCATCGACTACTACCGGACCCAGGGCCTGGTCGTCACGATCTCCGCGCTCGGCAAGGTGGACGAGGTCACGGAGCGCGCGATGGACGCCCTCAAGGGCGACAAGTAATCAGTACGCTGTTCGGCCGCGGTGCCCGTCGGGGGACCGCGGCCGTACTGTTGTCTACGTACCCGGCGCGAGTACGTAGCCGGTTTGTCGACGGATGACGGAGAGCGGAAGTCCCATGGTGCAGATCAAGACCCCCGAGCAGATCGCGAAGATGCGTGAGGCGGGCCTTGTCGTCGCCGCGATCCACGCCGCGACCCGTGAGGCCGCGGTGCCCGGCGCCACCACGAAGGATCTGGACGACGTCGCCCGCAAGGTGATCGCCGAGCACGGCGCGAAGTCGAACTTCCTCGGGTACGGCGGCTTCCCCGCCACGATCTGCACCTCGGTCAACGAGGTCGTCGTGCACGGCATCCCCGACGACAAGACCGTCCTGAAGGACGGCGACATCATCTCCATCGACGCGGGCGCGATCATCGAGGGCTGGCACGGTGACGCGGCCTACACCGCGTTCGTGGGCACCGGTCACGCCCCGGAGCTCGTCGAGCTCTCCCGGGTGACCGAGGAGTCGATGTGGGCGGGCATCGCGGCCATGAAGCCGGGCAACCGGCTCATCGACATCTCGCGCGCCATCGAGACGTACATCCGCCGCCAGCCCAAGCCGGGCGGCGGCAAGTACGGGATCGTCGAGGACTACGGCGGTCACGGCATCGGCACCGAGATGCACATGGACCCGCACCTCCTGAACTACGTCGAGCGCCGCCGCGGCAAGGGCCCCAAGCTGGTCCCCGGCTTCTGCCTGGCCATCGAGCCGATGGTCTCCCTCGGCACCCCCCGCACGGAGGTCCTGGAGGACGACTGGACCGTCATCACGACGGACGGCACGTGGTCCTCGCACTGGGAGCACTCCGTCGCGCTGACGGAGGAGGGCCCGCTGGTCCTCACGGCGCCGGACTGCGGCAAGGCGAAGCTGGCGGAGTACGGGACCACGGCGGCGCCGGACCCGCTGGGCTGAGCCGTGATGTCAGCGGTGTGCGGCAGTGGTGCCTCCTTGCTTAAGGATCTTGCTCGTGGGGCAGACTTTCTCGATTCGTCTTTCCGAGTGCACTGACGTAGACTGACGCGTCGGCTCTCGTGCATCCGTGTGTCTGCATTCGGTGTACGAAGTCGATCAAGGTAGTCGATTCGAAGGGCGAAGCGTGGCCAAGAAGCAAGGTGCCATCGAGATCGAAGGCACTGTCGTCGAGTCTCTTCCGAACGCCATGTTCAAGGTGGAGCTCCAGAACGGCCACCAGGTCCTGGCACACATCAGTGGCAAGATGCGCATGCACTACATCCGCATCCTCCCTGACGACCGGGTCGTGGTGGAGCTGTCTCCGTACGACCTGACCCGTGGCCGGATCGTCTACCGGTACAAGTAGATCTTGCCCGCATCCCGCTCGCGCGGGGTGGTGGCACTGACCCGGAGAACCTCACCCAATGAAGGTCAAGCCGAGCGTCAAGAAGATCTGCGACAAGTGCAGGGTGATCCGCCGTCACGGCCGGGTCATGATCATCTGCGACAACCCGCGCCACAAGCAGCGCCAGGGCTGACGCACGACTGCAGTTCGCAGATTTTCGCGCGACGCACGTAAGTAGATACGCAGGACCCGTCCCTCTTCAGAACCATCGGTCATGGAGGGCGACACCCCCGGTCGGAGGCCGGGGACCCAGTACGTACCGACCCTTTTCCAGCAAAAGGGGACGGCGGCTGGGAGTGGTTCTGCTGAAGACCTCCGAAGAATCAACAGGAGCCATGAATGGCACGCGTTGAAGGTGTTGACCTCCCGCGCGAGAAGCGCATCGAGGTCGCCCTCACCTACGTGTTCGGCATCGGCCGCACGCTGGCCCAGCAGACGCTGGACGCCACCGAGGTGGACCGCAACACCCGCGTCCGCGATCTGACCGAGGAAGACCTCGTCAAGATCCGTGAGTACGTGGACGCCAACATCAAGACCGAGGGTGACCTCCGTCGCGAGATCCAGGCCGACATCCGCCGCAAGGTCGAGATCGGTTGCTACCAGGGTCTCCGTCACCGTCGTGGTCTGCCGGTCCGCGGTCAGCGCACCAGCACGAACGCCCGCACCCGCAAGGGCCCGCGTCGCGCCATCGCCGGTAAGAAGAAGCCGGGCAAGAAGTAGTCCTCGCTCAGCGGTCTATCGACAGCTGACGCTGCAGGACCGACCACCTCCCGTAGGAGTTATAGATGCCCCCCAAGGGTCGTCAGGGCGCTGCCAAGAAGGTGCGCCGCAAGGAAAAGAAGAACGTTGCCCACGGGCACGCTCACATCAAGAGCACGTTCAACAACACGATCGTGTCCATCACGGACCCGACCGGCAACGTGATCTCGTGGGCCTCCGCCGGCCACGTCGGCTTCAAGGGCTCGCGCAAGTCCACGCCGTTCGCCGCGCAGATGGCTGCCGAGTCGGCCGCCCGTCGCGCGCAGGAGCACGGCATGCGCAAGGTCGACGTGTTCGTCAAGGGTCCCGGCTCCGGCCGTGAGACCGCGATCCGCTCCCTCCAGGCCACCGGCCTCGAGGTCGGCTCGATCCAGGACGTGACGCCCACGCCGCACAACGGCTGCCGTCCGCCCAAGCGCCGTCGCGTCTGACGTACGTCGCTTGACTTGAGGAATCGGGCGGTACGGCTCTTCCGAGCCGTATCGCCCGTACCCTTGTAGCCAGTAACACATGGGGCTTCGCCCCGGGCAGGGCATCAAATAGTGGGTGCCCCTGACTGAAGGAATCACTTCATGCTGATCGCTCAGCGTCCTTCGTTGACCGAAGAGGTCGTCGACGAATTCCGTTCCCGGTTCGTGATCGAGCCGCTGGAGCCGGGCTTCGGCTACACCCTCGGCAACTCCCTCCGCCGCACGCTCCTCTCGTCGATCCCCGGCGCTGCTGTCACCAGCATCCGCATCGACGGTGTCCTGCACGAGTTCACCACCGTGCCGGGCGTCAAGGAGGACGTCACCGACCTGATCCTCAACATCAAGCAGCTGGTCGTCTCCTCGGAGCACGACGAGCCGGTCGTGATGTACCTGCGCAAGCAGGGCCCGGGTCTGGTCACCGCCGCCGACATCGCGCCCCCGGCCGGTGTCGAGGTGCACAACCCCGACCTCGTCCTCGCCACGCTCAACGGCAAGGGCAAGCTGGAGATGGAGCTGACCGTCGAGCGCGGTCGCGGCTACGTCTCCGCCGTGCAGAACAAGCAGGTCGGCCAGGAGATCGGTCGCATTCCGGTCGACTCCATCTACTCGCCGGTCCTCAAGGTCACGTACAAGGTCGAGGCGACCCGAGTCGAGCAGCGCACCGACTTCGACAAGCTGATCGTCGACGTCGAGACCAAGCAGGCGATGCGTCCCCGTGACGCCATGGCCTCCGCCGGCAAGACGCTGGTCGAGCTCTTCGGTCTCGCCCGCGAGCTCAACATCGACGCCGAGGGCATCGACATGGGCCCGTCCCCCACGGACGCCGCGCTCGCCGCCGATCTCGCCCTGCCGATCGAGGAGCTGGAGCTCACCGTTCGGTCGTACAACTGCCTCAAGCGCGAGGGCATCCACTCGGTGGGCGAGCTCGTCGCCCGCTCCGAGGCGGACCTGCTCGACATTCGCAACTTCGGTGCGAAGTCGATCGACGAGGTCAAGATGAAGCTCAATGGCATGGGCCTCGCGCTGAAGGACTCGCCTCCCGGGTTCGACCCGACCGCCGCGGCTGACGCCTTTGGCGCCGACGACGACGCGGACGCGGGCTTCGTGGAGACCGAGCAGTACTAGTCGCCTCCGGTGGGGTGGGCGGGTTCTCCCGGCCGCCCCGCCGCTGCGGCTGAGCCCTTGTCCTCAAACGCCGGACGGGCTGAAAAAGACTTCCTGCGGGGCAGCCGCCTCACAGGCACTGTCACCGGTACCTGACACGGCCGGTGCAGCGATGAAGGAGAAACACCATGCCGAAGCCCACCAAGGGTGCCCGTCTGGGCGGCAGCGCCGCGCACGAGAAGCTTCTGCTGGCGAACCTCGCCAAGCAGCTCTTCGAGTACGGCCGCATCACCACCACCGAGGCGAAGGCCCGTCGTCTGCGTCCCTACGCGGAGCGTCTGGTCACCAAGGCGAAGAAGGGTGACCTTCACAACCGCCGCCAGGTGCTGTCCGTCATCACCGACAAGAGCATCGTGCACACGCTCTTCACGGAGATCGGCCCGCGCTACGAGAACCGCCCCGGTGGTTACACCCGCATCACCAAGATCGGTAACCGTCGTGGCGACAACGCGCCCATGGCGGTCATCGAGCTGGTCGAGGCCCTGACCGTGGCCCAGGAGGCCACCGGTGAGGCCGAGGCCGCCACGAAGCGCGCCGCCAAGGACGCCGAGGTCGCCGAGCCCAAGGTCGACACGGCCAAGGGCGACGACGCCGCCGAGGAGTCGAAGGACGCGTAAGCGTTTCGCCGGGGACTGCGCGTCGTCGGCTGCGGCCTCGTCGCGGCTTGTCGCGCAGTTCCCCGCGCCCCTTCAGGGCGTCGCGGGTCCGCCCCTTGCCGGGGGCGGGCCCGCTTTTGTGTTGCCTGAGAGGAACCACGAGTGAGTGACGAAGTAGAGCCCGGGTTCGTGCGGGTGCGTCTTGATCTTTCGTACGACGGCAAGGACTTCTCCGGCTGGGCCAAGCAGCGGCAGGGGCAGCGGACCGTCCAGGGGGAGATCGAGGCCGCGCTGCGGACCGTGACGCGGTCGCAGGAGACGTACGAGCTGACGGTGGCCGGGCGGACCGACAGCGGGGTGCACGCGCGGGGGCAGGTGGCCCACGTCGATTTGCCGGAGAGCGTGTGGGCCGAGCACAGCGACAAGCTGCTGCGCAGGCTCGCGGGGCGGCTTCCGCACGATGTGCGGGTGTGGAAGGTGGCCGAGGCTCCCGCCGGGTTCAACGCGCGGTTCGCCGCCGTGTGGCGGCGCTACGCCTACCGCGTGACCGACCACCCGGGCGGCGTCGACCCGCTGCTGCGCGGCCATGTGCTGTGGCACGACTGGGAGTTGGACCTCGACGCGATGAACGCCGCCGCGGAGCACCTGGTCGGGGAGCACGACTTCGCCGCCTACTGCAAGAAGCGCGAGGGCGCCACGACTATCCGTACGCTGCAGGAGCTGCGCTGGGAGCGGCGGCCCGACGGGATTCTCGAAGCCACCGTGCGGGCCGACGCCTTCTGCCACAACATGGTGCGGTCGCTGGTCGGCGCCATGCTGTTCGTGGGGGACGGGCACCGGCCCGTGGAGTGGCCGGGGAAGGTGCTCGAAGCGGGTGTGCGGGACTCCGCCGTGCATGTGGTGCGCCCGCACGGGCTCACCCTTGAGGAGGTCGGCTATCCCGCCGACGAGCTGCTCGCCGCACGCAGCAAGGAAGCCAGGAACAAGCGGACGCTGCCCGGGGCCGGGTGCTGCTGAGCCCCGGCCGGGCGACCGGGGCGCGGGACTACTGCGGGGCCTCGGCGGCGGCCGAGGCCTGGGCCTCGCCCCGCTGGTTGATCCGCTGGAAGGCGAAGCGGGCCAGGTCGTCGCCGACGCCGTAGGCCTTGCGGTCCGACGTCGTCACGTTCTTGCCGCTGGTGTAGCCCGTGGTGGTGAAGTACGCGTAGCGGCCCTGGGAGTTGTAGGTGCCGCGGCACACGCCCGTGCGGCAGAAGGCGGGGACGCCCTTGCCGGGCAGGGCGTCGACGAGGCCCTTCTCCACCTCGTCCTTGACCTTGGTGGCGTCGGACGTGGTGTCGAAGACGGCGACGCCGACCGTGACCGCGATGCCGTCCCTGAGGTAGCTGGCACGGATCAGGCGGGTGCAGTCGTGCTTGGCGAGGACCGAGCCGAGGGCGCTCTGCGTGACGGACGTGCACTTCGAGGTGGAGTCGGTCGCGCCCTTCTTGTAGATGTGCTGGCCCGACCGCAGGGACTTGCCGGGGAAGAGGCCCTCGGGGGTGAGCGGCGCCTTGTCCTTCTTGGCGCTGGAGATGAAGTCCTTGGGGTCCGACGGGGGCGGCGGTGTGGTCGCCTCGAAGGACGGCTCGGCGTCCTTGCTCGCACCGGGGATGTCCGCGGCGGTCGGCAGTTCGCTCGCGGGTTTGTTCGACGTGGTGTCGCCGTCGCCGTTCGCGGAGACGACTGTGATGGCCACGGCCGCCGCGATGCCGACCGTGGCGAAGGCTCCGCCGCCGATCAGCAGCCACTTGCGGCGGCGGGCGCGCGCCTCGGAGGCCTCGGCGAGTGCCGCCCAGTCGGGCGTGGGACCGCCGCCGGGTCCGCCCGTTCCGCCTGGACCCCACTGAGGTCCCCCTTGCCCAAAGCTCATGGGCGGCATCTTAGACGGGCACTTGGGGATGTTGAGCGGGGGTCGCACGGGGTGCCCGGCCTAGCCTGAGGCGTATGAATACGGGCAGAACGGCTGTTATCGGGTGGTTGTCGCGGTCGGCCGAGTGGCAGGTCCGGTGGGTCCTCGGGCTGGTGCTCGTCGCCGGGGTGGTCCGGGTGGGCCTGGCGGCTCCGGGCGGCGGGATGGACAACGCCATCGTGGTGCGGGCCGCGGAGGCGTGGCTGGCGGGCCGGTCGCCCTACGCCGACCGGCACTTCCTCTATCTGCCGGGCGCCGTGCTCGCCGCGGTGCCCCAGGCGCTGCTGCCCGCGGACGTGGTGCGCTATCTCGTGCCCGCGGGGGTGAGCGCCGGGCTCGTCGCCGGGTGGGCGTGCGCCCTGCGGATCCACGGGGTGGCGTGGCGCAGCCGGTTCGCCGTCTACGGCCTGCTCGGGCTCGCGCTCGGCTTCGCGCCGTTCGGGCACCTCGTCCAGCTCGGCAACTGGACGGCGGGCTCCGCGGCCGCGCTGCCGTTCGCCCTGCTCCTCGTCTGCCGGGGCCGGTGGGTCGCGGCGGGGCTCGTGCTCGGGGCCGCCGTCGCGGTGAAGCCGCTGCTCGCGCCCGTGGTGCTCCTCTTCGTCCTCGCGCGCCGGTGGCGGGCGCTCGGCGCCGCGGTGGGCGTGCCCGCGGTGGTGTCGGCGGCCGCGGCGCTCCTGATGCCGGACCCGGCGGGCTTCTTCACGCGGACGCTGCCCTTTCTGCTGCGCGGCGAGGACTCCTTCGTACGGCTCTACGAGGCGTCGCCCTCCGCGGTGCTCGCGCGGCTCGGGGTGCCGCAGACGGGGGCCACACTGCTGGCCGGGTGCGCGGCGCTGGCCGGGCTGTGGTGTGCCTGGCGGCGGTGGGAGCGCAGGGACGCGGAGCCGGCGGGGGTGGTGGATTGCGCCGTGATGCTGATGCTTTCGGCCTTTCTCGTCTCGCGGCCGTCCTACGACCACTACCTCCTGGTGGTGCTTCCGCTGCTCCTGGCGGGGGCGTCGGCGCCCGGCTCGGTGGCCCGCAGCCCCTGGTTCTGGGTGGCGCTGGTGCCGCAGGTGCCGGGCTTCGGGTGGCCGGGGCTCGAACCGGGGACGCGGCGCGCCTTCAAGGACGCCGTCACGCTCTGCCTCCTGGCGGCCACGGCCGGGTGGGCGGGTGTGACCGGCGGGGGTGCGGGGGAGCGCGGGGCGCGGGACGAGACGGTGCCGCCGGGGCGGCGGGCGGCGCGGGAGCGGGCCGGGGAGGCGGCGGGCGCCCGGTGAGCGGGGCGGGGCGAGGTCGGTGGCCTCGGGCCGCGCTCCGGGGCGCCGGGGCCGGTTACGCTGGACGGCGCAGGCCGCCCGGGGCGGCGGAGCAGGCGGGGTCGGCCTCCAGGTCCGCGTTTTGACCCGTACGGGGCGGCGCGGGTAGTCTCAGAGATTGTTATGCGTATTGGTGTCGTCGTTCTCACGCGAAGGGCCCATACGTAGGTTCCCTGGAGCAGTTACCAGTGGCTCGCATACGGGCAGCGTCCCCGGCATTGTGGGCCCCAGCTGCATGATCGCTTCCTGGGTGCCGTGTGTCTGGACCCCATCCACTGAAGAAGCGAAGGCTACGAAGTGCGTACGTACAGCCCCAAGCCCGGCGATGTGACCCGCCAGTGGCACGTCATTGACGCTCAGGACATCGTCCTGGGTCGTCTGGCGACCACTGCTGCGACCCTTCTGCGCGGCAAGCACAAGCCGATCTACGCCCCCCACGTTGACACCGGTGACTTCGTCATCATCATCAACGCGGAGAAGGTGCACCTCTCGGGCAACAAGAAGACCCAGAAGATGGCGTACCGCCACTCCGGCTACCCGGGTGGTCTGCGCTCCGTCCGTTACGACGAGCTGCTCGAGAAGAACCCCGAGAAGGCCATCGAGAAGGCCGTCAAGGGCATGCTTCCCAAGAACACCCTGGGCCGTCAGATGCTCTCGAAGCTGAAGGTCTACGCGGGCGACCAGCACCCGCACGGCGCTCAGCAGCCGGTCCCGTTCGAGATCACCCAGGTCGCGCAGTAGTTCCGGCCACCCCCAAAGACGTAAAGAATTCTGAGGAGAATCGTGGCCGAGACCACCGTTGAGCAGCCGGTCGAAGAGACCGAGGTTGTTGACGTCGAGCAGTACACCACCGAGTCCGAGGTCCCCGTCGAGGGCGAGTACACCTCCGAGTCGAACGCCGCGCGCTTCGGCGACCCGCAGCCGGCCGCCGGCCTGGGCCGTCGCAAGAACGCCATCGCCCGCGTCCGGATCGTCCCGGGCACCGGCAAGTGGAGGGTCAACGGGCGCACGCTCGAGGACTACTTCCCGAACAAGGTCCACCAGCAGGAAGTCAACGAGCCCTTCAAGGTGCTCGAGCTCGACAACCGCTACGACGTCATCGCCCGCATCTCGGGTGGCGGCGTCTCCGGTCAGGCCGGTGCGCTCCGTCTCGGTGTCGCCCGTGCGCTGAACGAGGCCGACGTCGACAACAACCGCGCCGCCCTCAAGAAGGCCGGTTACCTCAAGCGTGACGACCGTGCGGTCGAGCGCAAGAAGGCCGGTCTCAAGAAGGCCCGCAAGGCCCCGCAGTACAGCAAGCGCTAATCGCTGCCTGCTCGTACTGCTCGTTCGCCCCGGCGGCACTCACCGTGCTGCCGGGGCGTTCGTCTATCAGGAACCCCTGGGGTCCTGGAACTGTTCTGGTTCTGGGACTCTCTTCCCAGGGGTTCATGGTTTTTCTGGAACGTTCGGAGGACAGCAGTGGGACGACTCTTCGGCACGGACGGCGTGCGTGGTGTCGCCAACGCGGATCTGACGGCCGAGCTCGCGCTCGGACTCTCCGTGGCGGCGGCGCACGTACTGGCCGAGGCGGGCACCTTTGAAGGCCATCGCGCGGTGGCGGTGGTCGGGCGTGACCCGCGCGCGTCCGGGGAGTTCCTGGAGGCCGCGGTGGTAGCGGGCCTCGCGAGCGCGGGCGTGGACGTCCTGCGCGTCGGTGTGCTGCCCACCCCCGCGGTGGCGCATCTCACCGGTGCGCTGGGCGCCGACCTCGGTGTGATGCTCTCCGCCAGTCACAACGCCATGCCGGACAACGGCATCAAGTTCTTCGCCCGGGGCGGCCACAAGCTCGCCGACGAGCTGGAGGACCGCATCGAGACCGTCTACGAGGAGCACCGCACCGGCGCCCTGTGGCAGCGGCCCACCGGCTCCGGCGTCGGCCGCGTGACCTCGTACGACCAGGGACTCGACCAGTACGTCGCCCACCTCATCGGAGTCCTTCCGAACCGCCTCGACGGGCTGAAGATCGTCCTCGACGAGGCGCACGGCGCCGCCGCCCGCGTGTCGCCGGAGGCCTTCGCGCGCGCCGGCGCCGAGGTCATCACGATCGGCGCCCAGCCCGACGGGCTGAACATCAACGACGGGTGCGGTTCCACGCACCTGGACCTGCTCAAGGCCGCCGTCGTCGAGCACAAGGCCGACTTCGGCGTCGCGCACGACGGGGACGCCGACCGGTGCCTCGCCGTGGACCACACGGGCGCCGAGGTCGACGGGGACCAGATCCTCGCCGTGCTCGCCCTCGCCATGCGGGAGCACGGCACGCTGCGTCACGACACCGTTGTCGCCACGGTCATGTCCAACCTCGGCTTCAAGCTCGCCATGGAGGGCCAGGGGCTCTCCCTGGTGCAGACCGCCGTCGGCGACCGGTACGTGCTTGAGTCGATGAAGGAGCACGGCTTCGCCCTCGGTGGCGAGCAGTCCGGGCACGTGATCATCCTGGACCACGCGACGACCGGTGACGGCACGCTGACCGGGCTGCTGCTCGCGGCCCGGGTCGCCGAGACCGGGCGGACGCTCAAGGATCTGGCCGGCGTCATGGAGCGGCTTCCGCAGGTCCTGATCAACGTGCCCGACGTCGACAGGACGCGCGTGAAGACCTCGCCGGAGCTGGCGGCCGCCGTCGCCGACGCCGAGCGCGAGCTGGGCTCCACGGGGCGGGTGCTGCTGCGCCCCTCCGGGACCGAGCCGCTGGTGCGGGTGATGGTCGAGGCCGCCGACATCGAGCAGGCCCGCTCCGTGGCCGGGCGCCTGGCCGACGTGGTGAAGTCGGCGCTGGGCTAGGGCCCTTCTGGCGGGCCTCCGCGGGAGGACCCTAGGAGCCGTGTGACGTCCTGGCCGTCCGGCGGTGCTGCGCGGCCCAGAGGAGTTTCTGGGCCAGCAGCGTTGCCGTACCGGCCAGGACGATGCCGAGCAGGTTGAGGAAGAGCTGCTCCGTGGAGCCCCAGGCCTGCTTGTACTCGCTGTAGCTGAAGGCGACCGCGGCGTTCGCCGCCGCGGGGACCGTCGTCACGGAGATCGCCACGCCGACCAGGGCGCCCGACTTCGCCGACGTGAGGGAGAGCGTGCCCGCGATGCCCGCGAGGACCGCCACCACGAACGAGAACCAGTCGGGGCGGTAGATGAAGTTCGTGTTCGGGCGCTCCGCCTGCAGGGCGCTGTCGCTGAACAGGTGCACCGCGTCCATGAAGTAGCTGAACCCGGCCGTCGCCACCATCGCCACCGCGAAGCCCACGAGCAGCGCGGTCAGCGAGCGCGCGGCCAGCCGGGGAGCGCGCTGGACCAAGGCCGTGCAGAACCCCGTGAGCGGGCCGAACTCCGGGCCCACCGCCATCGCGCCCACGATCAGGATCGCGTTGTCGAGCACGACGCCGCAGGCCGCGATCATCGTGGCGAGCGTGATGAACGCGACGTAGGTGACGGAGAGCGTCGACTCCTCGTGGGTCGCCTCCGCCAGATGCTCCCAGAGCACCGCGTCCGCTCCCTCGCCCGGAGCGTCGTCCTCCGCCTGGTCGGCGCGCTGGGACAGGGACAGGTCGATGTTCTCCACCGCGATCGACCCGGACTCGTCGATCCCGAGCGCGCGCAGGTCGCCGAGCAGGCCGTCGCCCGCCTCGCGTGCCACGTCGCACATGATCACGTCCCCCGCGGGTTCCCGGGCGGCGCCCGGCATCACGACGAGGTGCGTGGCGCCGACCGTGCGCTCGACGAGGCGCACCACCTCGTCCGTGGCGGTCGGCGGCGTGATCAGGCGCAGGTGCAGCATGTGCGCAGGTTAGCGGGGTGCGGGCCGCGTCGTGGGGCGGGGGACTTCAGAGTTTGCGCAGGCTCAGGCGCTGCACCTTGTGGTCGGGGCCCTTGCGTACGACGAGGGTGGCGCGGCTGCGGGTCGGGGCCACGTTCTCCACGAGGTTGAGCTTGTTGACCGTGCGCCAGGTGGTGCGGGCGTAGTCGAGGGCTTCCTCCTCCGACACCTGCGTGTACTTGCGGAAGTACGAGGACGGGTCCTGGAAGGCCGTCTGGCGCAGCTTCTTGAAGCGGTTGAGGTACCAGCGCTCGATGTCGTCGGCGCGGGCGTCGACGTACACGCTGAAGTCGAAGTAGTCCGCGAGGCCCACGCGGGTGCGGCCGTCCTTGCCGGGCAGCGCGGGCTGCAGGACGTTCAGGCCTTCGACGATGAGGATGTCCGGGCGGCGGACCGTGAGGCGCCGGTCCGGCACGATGTCGTAGATCAGGTGGGAGTAGACGGGCGCCGTCACCTCGTCCTTGCCCGCCTTGATGTCCGCGACGAAACGGGTGAGCGCGCGGCGGTCGTACGACTCGGGGAAGCCCTTGCGGGACATCAGGCCCCGGGCCTGGAGCTCCTTCGTGGGCAGCAGGAAACCGTCCGTCGTGACACGCTCCACACGCGGGTGCTCCGGCCAGCGGGAGAGCAGCGCCTGCAGGAGCCGGGCGACGGTGGACTTGCCGACCGCCACGGAGCCGGCGACCCCTATGACGAAGGGGGTGCCGGACTGGGAACCCTTCTCGCCGAGGAAGGTGTTGAGGGCGCCGCGCAGGCCGTCCGTCGCCCCGACGTAGAGGTTCAGGAGGCGGGAGAGCGGGAGGTAGATGTCGCGGACCTCGTCCAGGTCGATGACGTCGCCGAGGCCGCGCAGCTGCTCCACCTCCTCCGCCGTGAGCGGCAGAGGCGTCTTCTCGCGAAGCGCGCTCCACTCGGTGCGGGTGAGGTCGAGGTAGGGAGTCGCCTCCGGCTTGGGCCGGTGGGCGCTCCGGGGTGCCGTCGGGGGCACGGAGACCGAAGAGATCACGGTCCATTGTTACGGCTGTTTGAACGGGACGGGGGGTGGGGTGGGGGGTGGGGTGTGTCACGCTGAGCCGGTGATTATTGGGGTTGGCATCGACGTCGCGGAGATCGAACGGTTCGCGGCGGCGCTGGAACGGACGCCCGGGATGGCCGAACGCCTTTTCGTGGAGAGCGAGTTGCTGCTTCCGGGCGGGGAACGCCGGGGCATCGCCTCACTGGCGGCCCGCTTCGCGGCGAAGGAGGCGCTGGCCAAGGCGCTGGGGGCGCCGAGCGGGCTCCGGTGGACGGATGCCGAGGTGTACGTCGAGGAGAGCGGGCAGCCGAGGGTCCGGGTGCGGGGCACGGTGGCCGAGCGGGCGTCCGTCCTTGGCGTGCGGTCGTGGCACGTGTCGTTGAGCCATGACGCGGGGGTGGCTTCGGCGGTGGTGGTGGCGGAGGGGTAGGGGGCGCAAACGGGTGGGCGGGTGCGGGCCTGTTCGTACTCGCAGAGGCAGACTGGACCCCATGCGGACTGCGTACAGCGTGGAAAAGGTCAGGGCCAGTGAACGTACGCTCATGGCCCAGGGGCCAGAAGGCGTGCTGATGCAGCGCGCAGCGGCAGGCCTGGCCGCCGAGTGCGCGCGCCTGCTCGGCAAGGTGTACGGGGCGAGAGTCACGCTCCTTGTGGGCAGCGGGGACAACGGGGGCGACGCCCTGTACGCGGGGGCCCGCCTCGCGCGCCGCGGCGCCGGAGTCAGCGCCGTGCTCCTCGCCCCGGACCGCACGCACGCCGGAGGGCTCGCCGCGTTGCGGGCCGCCGGAGGTGTGGTGGTGGGCGCCGACGAGGAGCGGGCCGAGGGCGTGGTGGCCCGGTCCCGGCTCGTCGTCGACGGGATCGTGGGGATCGGCGGGCGGGGCGGGCTCCGCGAGCGCGCCGCTCAACTCGTCGACGCCGCGCGGGACGCGACCGTCGTCGCCGTGGACCTGCCGAGCGGGGTCGACGCCGATACGGGCGAGGTGCCTGGCGACGCCGTGCGCGCCGATGTGACGGTGACCTTCGGGGCGTACAAGCCGGGGCTGTTGATCGATCCGGGCCGGGAGTACGCCGGTGCCGTGCGGCTCGTCGGCATCGGGCTCGAACTCGCGGCCGACGAGGCCGGACTGGAGGCCCTGCACTTCGCCGACGTGGCCGGGCTGCTGCCCGTGCCGGGCGGGGAGAGCGACAAGTACCGGCGGGGCGTCGTCGGGGTCGTCGCCGGTTCGGCCCGGTATCCGGGCGCCGCCGTGCTCGCCGTGGCGGGCGCGCTGCGCGGGGGTGCGGGCGCCGTGCGGTACGTGGGGCCCGCCGCGGACGCCGTCATCGCGCGGTTCCCCGAGGCGCTGGTGTCCGCGGGTCCGCCGGCGAAGGCGGGGCGTGTGCAGGCCTGGGTCGTGGGGCCCGGGCTCGGGGACGACGAGGAGCGGCTGCGGGACGTGGTCGCCTCCGACGTGCCGGTGCTTATCGACGCCGACGGGCTGCGGCTCGCGGGGCAGGAGGCGGTACGGGCCCGGCGCGCGCCCACGCTCCTGACGCCGCATGCGGGCGAGGCCGCCGCGCTGCTCGGGGTGGCGCGCGAGGAGGTCGAGGCGGGGCGGCTCCGCGCCGTGCGGGAACTGGCGCGGCGGTACGGGGCGACGGCGCTGTTGAAGGGGTCCACCACGCTGGTGGCGTCGGCGGAGGGCCCCGTACGCGTCAACCCCACCGGCACCGCCTGGCTCGCCACCGCGGGCAGCGGCGACGTGCTGTCCGGGCTCGCCGGGTCCCTGCTGGCGGCGGGGCTCGGGGCACGGGACGCGGGGTCCGTGGCCGCGTATCTGCACGGTCTCGCCGGGCGGCGTGCGGCGGACGGCGCGCCGGTGAGCGCCCAGGACGTGGCCGACGCGATTCCCGCCGTGTGGCGGGAGGTCCGCAGGCCCGGGTAGTCGAGCCGCGGAGCGGGCCCGAGTTGGCGCCGGGCAGGGGCTGTCGGCGGGCTCTGAGACACTTGTCCGCGATGAACGAGACAGCCCCTTTCCGTGTCCGCGCCGAGATCGACCTCGACGCCCTCCGCGCCAACGTGCGCTCGCTGCGCGCCCACGCGCCGGACGCCGCGTTCATGGCCGTGGTGAAGGCGGACGCGTACGGACACGGGATGGTGCCCTGCGCCAAGGCCGCCCGCCAGGCGGGCGCCACCTGGATCGGCACCGCCACACCGGAGGAGGCCCTGGCCGTGCGCGCGGCGGGCGTGCCCGGGCGGATCATGTGCTGGCTGTGGACGCCGGGCGGCCCCTGGCGCGAGGGCGTCGAGGCCGACCTGGACATGGCGGTGAGCGCCCTGTGGGCGCTGCGCGAGGTGACCGACGCGGCCCGTGCGGTGGGGCGGCCCGCCCGTATCCAGCTCAAGGCCGACACGGGCCTGGGGCGCAACGGCTGCATGCCCGCCGACTGGCCCGAGCTGGTCGCCGAGTCCCTGCGCGCCGAGGCTGAGGGCCTGGTCCGGGTCACCGGCCTCTGGTCGCACTTCGCCTGCGCCGACGAGCCGGGGCATCCGTCGATCGCCGCCCAGCTCACGGTCTTCCGCGAGATGGTGGCGTACGCGCAGGAGCGCGGGATACGCCCCGAGGTGCGCCACATCGCCAACTCCCCGGGGATGCTCACGCTCCCGGAGACGCACTTCGACCTCGTCCGTCCGGGCATCGCGATGTACGGCGTCTCGCCGAGCCCCGAGGTGGGCACTCCGGCGGACTTCGGGCTGCGCCCCGTCATGACGCTCACCGCCTCGCTCGCCCACGTGAAGCACGTCCCGGCGGGCCACGGCGTGAGCTACGGACATCACTACGTCACCCCCGGCGAGACGACCCTCGGCCTCGTCCCCGCCGGGTACGGCGACGGCATCCCGCGGCACGCCTCCGGCACGGCCCCGGTCCTCGTCGGCGGCAAGTGGCGGACGGTCGCGGGCCGGATCGCGATGGACCAGTTCGTGGTCGACCTCGGCGGGGACGAGCCGGAAGTGGGCGCGGAGGCGGTGCTGTTCGGCCCCGGCGACCGCGGCGAGCCGACCGCCGAGGACTGGGCGCAGGCCACGGGCACCATTGCGTACGAGATCGTCACCCGCATCGGATCGCGCGTCCCGCGCGTCTATGTGCACGAGCGGTCCGACGGCTGACCAGGAACTGACGAGGAGCGGCACGTGAGCGAGAGCAGCACGGGGGCGGCCGCTGCGGAAGCGGTGACGGAGGCCGCCGCCGCGGCGGGGAACTGGCGCAGGGCCGGGGTGGCGGGCACCGCGATAGGCGTCATCGCCGCGGGCGCGGCCGCCGGTGTCGCCATAGAGCGGCTCACCGTGGGCCGCGGCATGCGCAAGAAGGCACGGCTCGCGCTCGACGCCTCGGGGCCCTACGGCTCGCTGCGCGGCATGCCAGGCACGGCGTACGCGGACGACGGCACGGAGCTCTCCTACGAGGTCGAGGAGGTCGAGGCGGACAGCGACCAGGCCTCGCGGCGGCGCCGGCTCTTCGGCCGCCGGGCCCCCGCGCCGGTCACCGTCGTCTTCAGCCACGGCTACTGCCTGAGCCAGGACTCCTGGCACTTCCAGCGGGCCGCCCTGCGCGGTGTCGTGCGCGCCGTCTACTGGGACCAGCGCAGCCACGCCCGCTCCGGGCGCGGGGCCGACCAGCTGGAGCGTGGCCTGCCGGTCACCATCGACCAGCTCGGGCGGGACCTGAAGGCCGTCATCGACGCCGCCGCGCCCGAGGGGCCGCTCGTCCTCGTCGGGCACTCCATGGGCGGCATGACGACGATGGCCCTCGCCGACCAGTTCCCGGAGCTGATCCGGGAGCGCGTGGTGGGCGTCGCCCTGGTCGGCACCTCGTCGGGGCAGCTCGGTGAGGTGAACTTCGGGCTTCCGGTGGCGGGCATGAAAGCGGTCCGGCGGGTGCTGCCCGGGGTGCTGCGGGCGCTCGGTTCACAGGCCGAGCTGGTCGAGAAGGGGCGCCGGGCCACCGCGGACCTCTTCGCGGGTGTCATCAAGCGCTATTCGTTCTCGCGCAAGGACGTGGACCCGGCCATCACGCGGTTCGCGGAGCGGATGATCGAGGCGACGCCGATCGACGTGGTCGCGGAGTTCTATCCGGCGTTCGCCGAGCACGACAAGGCGGACGCGCTCAAGCACTTCGCCGAGCTGCCGGTGCTCGTGCTGGCGGGGGACAAGGACCTGGTCACGCCGAGCGAGCACAGCGAGACGATCGCCCAGCGGCTGCCCGACGCCGAACTGGTCCTGGTCCCGGACGCCGGGCACCTGGTCATGCTGGAGCACCCGGAGGTGGTCATGGACCGGCTCGCGGATCTGCTCGCGCGGGTGGGGGCCGTCCCCGCGGCCGACCGGGCGGGCCGGGCGGGCGGCTGACCGCCCCGGGCCCGCGGGTCCGGCGGGGCCGGGACGCGGCGCGGGCGCCGCGAAGGCGGGCCGGGCGGGGCCGTCCAGCCGCTACCGTGGTCGGTATGGAAGCACCGCACCACCAGGCCCCCGCAGCCGTACTCAAGATCACGGTCAACTCCCCCGGCCAGATGGGTGAGTTGGGCCGCCGCCTGGCCAAGATCCTGCGCCCCGGCGACCTCGTCATGCTCACCGGTGAGCTCGGCGCCGGCAAGACGACGCTGACCCGCGGCCTCGGCGAGGGCCTCGGCGTGCGCGGCGCCGTCACCTCCCCGACCTTCGTCATCGCCCGTGTGCACCCGCCGCTCGGCGCCGGTCCCGCCCTCGTGCACGTCGACGCGTACCGCCTGGGCGGCGGGCTCGACGAGATGGAGGACCTGGACCTCGACGTCTCGCTGCCCGAATCGGTGATCGTCGTGGAGTGGGGCGACGGCAAGGTCGAGGAGCTCTCGGACGACCGCCTGCACGTCGTCATCGACCGGGCGACCGGCGACACGACGGACGAGGTGCGCGAGGTGACGCTCACCGGGCTCGGGCAGCGGTGGGCGGACGCGGACCTGGAGTCGCTGGCGGCCTGAGGGTCGTTCCGCATCCCCCGTACGGGCCGTTCCGATCGCGTGTCGGGGCGGCCCGCTCTCGTACGTTCGCCCTAACGTTCCGACAAGACGTCGGTAAAATGTTGCGTTGTGTGTGCCGGGCGTGGTCACATGGAGAGAGGTACTGGTTAGGTCTGCCTAACTACCCCTGCCCCCGCAGCCCCAGGAGGCATCCATGTCGGCTTCAGAACATGACGTACAGCCGCAGCCGCAGTCGCACCGGCTGCCGGGGCCGTCGGGCGCACCGGAGCCCTCGCACCTGTCGATGCCCTCGCACCTGTCCATGAGCGACCTGCTGGCGTCCTGCGCCGCGGCGACGGCCGTCTCCACGCCGCCCGGTGACCCGGCCGCGGAGGAGCCCGCCACGGAGCGGTGAGGCACCGCCCGCCGGTCACGGAATGACGACGACCTTCCGGTCGCGCAGGGCGAACTCCCACATCGCGTTGCCGTCCGCACGCGACTCGCGGATGCCGCCGGTCTTCTTCGACGGGTCCGGCTCGGGCGTCGAGCCGTCGACCGCCGCGCTGAAGCCGATCCCGGTCCCCTCGACGGACGTGAACCGCACGACGTGCTCGACCGCCTTGCCATCCGTACCGGTGACGGCACCGGTACGGGAAGTGACGCTGTAGGTGCCCGGCGCCGGGTCGACCGTGCCCGGCGTGACCTCGAACGTGAGCCGCAGCTTCCCGTCGGGCTCGACCAGCCAGACGCGGTCCTCGCCCACGGAGTACACGACGCGCTGCCCCGTCCCGGAGCGCGCGGGCACCGCCTTCGGGTCCGCCTTCTCCTTCGGGGAGCGCGGGGCGGCGGCCGGGGGAGAGCTCTTTCCGGGGTGCTTGGCCAGGTCGTCCGGCGCGCTGGCCGAGGCCTGGTAGGCGAGGAAGCCGACCGCGGCGAGCGCAGCGGCGGTGAGCCCGGCCACGAATCCCGAGCTGCTCCTTGACACCTTGCGCCACCCACCTCTTCGTACTGCGTACGGCTGCCGGGTTGACGGTAGCAGCAGCGGCGCCCCATCCCCGGGCATCCGCACCCCGTGCCGGTCCGGTGCCGGTCCGGTGCCCGTCCGCATGCCCGTCCGATGGCTGTCCGATGCCGGTCCGGCCGTGCGCCGCGCCTGGGAGCCGTAGGCTGTTCGCGTGCTCTTGCTCGCTCTGGATACCGCAACGCCCGCCGTCACCGTCGCTCTCCACGACGGCTCCTCCGTCATCGCGGAGTCGAGCCAGGTCGACGCCCGGCGGCACGGAGAACTGCTGCTGCCCGCCGTCGACCGGGTGCTCGCCGAGGCGGGCCTCGGACTCGACGCCGTGACCGGCATCGTCGCCGGGGTGGGCCCCGGCCCCTACACCGGACTGCGCGTCGGCCTGATGACCGCCGACACCTTCGGCCTCGCGCTCGGCGTGCCCGTGCACGGGGTGTGCACCCTGGACGGCCTCGCGTACGCGTCCGGCGTCGGGAGCGGCCCCTTCGTGGTGGCCACCGACGCCCGGCGCAAGGAGGTCTACTGGGCGCGTTACGACGACGTCCGCACCCGCGTGGGCGGCCCCGCCGTCGACCGCCCCGCGGACATCGCCGCCGAGGTCGCGGGGGTGCCCGCGGTCGGCGCCGGCGCGCTGCTCTACCCCGACACCTTCCCCGACGCCCGCGGGCCCGAGCACGTCTCGGCCGCCGCGCTCGCCGCGCTGGCCGCCGAGCGGCTGGCGGCGGGCGAGGAGCTCCTGGAGCCCAGGCCGCTGTACCTGCGCAGGCCCGACGCGCAGGTGCCCAAGAACTACAAGGTGGTCACCCCCAAGTGACCACCCAGGTGACCCAGGCGACCGAGGCCGCCGTGCTGCGCGAGATGCGCTGGTGGGACATCGACGCGGTGTTCGTCCTTGAGAAGGAGCTCTTCCCGGACGACGCCTGGTCGCGCGGGATGTTCTGGTCGGAGCTGGCCCACGCGCGCGGGCCGCTCGCCACCCGCCGCTATGTGGTCGCCATGGACGGCGACCGCCTCGTCGGGTATGCGGGGCTCGCCGCCTCCGGGGACCTGGCCGACGTCCAGACCATCGCCGTGGCGCGCGACCACTGGGGCTCCGGCCTCGGCGCCCGGCTCCTCACCGACCTGTTGCAGGCCGCGACCGCCTTCGAGTGCGCCGAGGTCATGCTGGAAGTGCGGGTCGACAACACCCGGGCGCAGAAGCTGTACGAGCGCTTCGGCTTCGAGCCCATCGGCTTCCGGCGCGGCTACTACCAGCCCGGCAACGTGGACGCCCTGGTCATGCGCCGCACCGATCCCTCCACCTCCGTATCTGGCGTACAAGGAACCGAGATTCATGGCTGACTCGCGCGACGAACCTCTCGTCCTCGGCATCGAGACCTCCTGCGACGAGACCGGCGTCGGCATCGTCCGTGGCACCACCCTGCTCGCGGACGCCGTCGCCTCCAGCGTCGACGAGCATGCCCGCTTCGGCGGCGTCGTCCCCGAGGTCGCCTCGCGCGCGCACCTGGAGGCGATGGTGCCGACCATCGACCGCGCCCTGAAGGAAGCGGGCGTGAGCGCGAAGGACCTGGACGGCATCGCGGTGACCGCGGGTCCCGGGCTCGCGGGCGCGCTGCTCGTCGGGGTCTCGGCCGCCAAGGCGTACGCGTACGCCCTCGGCAAGCCGCTCTACGGCGTGAACCACCTCGCCTCGCACATCTGCGTGGACCAGCTGGAGCACGGGCCGCTGCCCGAACCGACCATGGCGCTCCTGGTCTCCGGCGGCCACTCGTCGCTGCTGCTTTCCTCCGACATCACCTCGGACGTGCGGCCGCTCGGCGCGACCATCGACGACGCGGCGGGCGAGGCCTTCGACAAGATCGCGCGGGTACTGAACCTGGGCTTCCCGGGCGGCCCCGTCATCGACCGGTACGCACGCGAGGGTGACCCGGCGGCCATCGCCTTCCCGCGCGGGCTCACCGGGCCGCGCGACGCCCCGTACGACTTCTCCTTCTCCGGTCTGAAGACGTCCGTCGCCCGCTGGATCGAGGCGAAGCGGGCCGCGGGCGAGGAGGTGCCGGTGCGGGACGTGTCGGCGTCCTTCCAGGAGGCGGTCGTCGACGTGCTGACCCGCAAGGCCGTGCGGGCCTGCAAGGACGAGGGCGTCGACCACCTCATGATCGGCGGTGGCGTGGCCGCCAACTCGCGCCTTCGCGCGCTCGCGCAGGAGCGGTGCGAGAAGGCGGGCATCCGGCTGCGCGTGCCGCGCCCCAAGCTGTGCACGGACAACGGCGCGATGGTCGCCGCCCTCGGCGCCGAGATGGTGGCCCGCAACCGGTCGGCCTCGTCCTGGGACCTGTCGGCGGACTCCTCGCTGCCGGTGACGGAGCCGCACGTGCCGGGGCACCCGCACGACCACGATCACGATCACGTGCACGAGGTCAGCAAGGAGAACCTGTACTCATGACGCTCGCGCTGATGTGGGAGGCCCGCGCCGTCGAGGGACGCGGCGAGGAGCTGCTCGCCTGGGCGCGGGCCCAGGAGATCGACGGCTCCCCCGTCCGCCGAGAGACCTTCCGCGCGCCGCAGGACCGGGTCCTCGTCATCACCTGGTGGGACGCCGAGCCCGACGCCGAGCTGCCCGAACTCCCGGAGCCCGACGCGCAGTTGGTGACGCGGGCGGTGCACCGGTGGCGGTTCGAGTCGGTGGAGCGGGCTCAGTAGTGCTTCGTTAGGTTCTAGCCCGGATGAGGGGCCGGCCCAGGTCCTCGCGCTCGAACCGGCCGACCGGGCCGTGCTGTTGGAGACGCTGGACGCCTGGCTGGCCTGCGAGGGTTCGGCGGGACGGGCGGCCGGGCGCCTCTACTGCCACCGCGACACCGTGTTCACCTGCCTGCGCCGCCTGGGGACAGCGGACCTCCCCTTCCCGCTCCCTTGTGACCTGGTGGAGGTGACCCTGGCCCCGGAGGCGCATCGGCTGCCGCCGGGGTGAGTGGGTTTCCCAATCTCTGTATAGGAAATTCCCGATAGGCGGGAGTCGGGTCTCTGCGTAGAATCTTGGCGTGCCGGATATTGGTGAAATAGCGCGCCCATCACTGCAGTCCAGCATGCTCGCCCGCCACCGAAGGAGCATTTTGCAGACCCGGAACATAATGACGAAGCGCTTCCTGGCCACAATGGCCGCAGTCACCGCGATCGGTGTGGGCGGGGTGATCTCGTCGAATGCTTCTGCCGCCCCTTCTGCGAAAACCGCACCGGTCGCCGCCGACAAGTCGGGCCCGGTTCCCGGTACTGATCAGGACGGCCGTGATCTTTACGCGGGCCTGATCTTCCTGCAGGGGGATCTCGGCAAGAAGTTCGCCGAGCTGGGGTCGTACTCCGGCGCCCCCGATTCCTACCGAAAGAACAATAATGCCGAGGCGCGCAGGGCCGTCGCCCAGGTGCTCGACGCGATCACCGAGAAGGAGCCCGGCTTTTTCAGCGCCTTCTCCGCAAAGGTCCGCTCCGGCGATCCCCGCAAGGTCGAGTCCGGAATGGATCAGGCCGTCAAGCTGCTCACCGACGTCACGGTGGACGAGAAGGACACCGGCAAGAACTCTGGGGACGTGGGTACGGGTACCGGTCGCTGCGCTGTCCTCGCGGTGAACGTGCTGGTCGCCGTGAATGTAGGCGGTGCTGTGAATGTTTCCGTCGCAGTCAATGTGCAGGCATGGAAGAACGTCGTCAATATGTCGAGGGCAGCACCCGACGACGAGGGCGGCATCACCAAGGAGCAAAAGGTCGCCGACATCACCCGGCTCGCCGCTGCGTGATCCACAGCAGCCGAACACCTATTTACACCCAGCTTGCAGATCGCTGATGAGACTTGCCGAGTACATACCGCTACGAGTAACTGATAGCGCTAGTCACACCCGCGTACCGAGCAGATGGATCGCCGTCGCTGCCGTCATCTGGGCTGTGATCGCCCTCTACTTGGCCCAAATATTTGTACCGAAGAATGCCCTCCACTTACCGGGGCAGGAGAAGATGCACGACGTCGCGTTCGTGGTCGCCCCTCAGGGCTGGGCGTTTTTTACTAAGTCCGCCAAGAGCTCCGAGTTCGTTCCTTTCCGTCGGCAGGGCGAGGAATGGCGCGATATCCGGCTTGGGCCGCACGCTCGCGCCTCCAATTCCTTCGGCCTGGACCGTGCCTCTCGCTCCCAGGGCATAGAGGGAGCTCTGCTCCTGCACGAGAAGGGCATCTCCTGGCATCCCTGCGGTGACGCCACCTCTGCTGCCGAATGCCTTCAGAAGGTCTCTGTGGCGCGAAAATTGAAGAACCGTTCGCCTTCGCCCAGCATCTGCGGACGCTCGGCCATGGTCGAGATGAAACCGGTTCCGTGGGCTTGGCGCGATCTGCTGTCGGGCACCCACACGCCGGTGCGTGCTGCCGTCTGGGATGTGGAGTGCTGACATGGCCGCCGACCGCCTCGTCCGCCTGCCGTGGAGCAACGTCTACGGCCTGGCACGCACCCTCGTCGCCCTCGGCACCGCGGGCACCCTCGCATTCTCCAGCGTCGACACCCTGTTTCGCCCGGTCGCTCTAGCCGGTGACTTTCCGGCCTGCGAGGGAGCCACTTCAGCTTCCGTGTTCTGCCTCGCGAAGGACGACCACACCGGCCTTTTGTGGCTGAAGTGGCTGTGCGTCCTTCTGCTCCTGATCGTCGCTTCCGGCTGGCGCCCCCGCCTCACCGCCGTTCCGCACGCCTATGTCAATTACAGCGTCTTCGCGGGGATCGCCATCAGCGACGGCGGTGACCAGATCGGGCTCGTCCTGTCGATGCTGTTCATCCTGCCCGCCCTGGGGGACCCGCGCCGGTGGCACTGGCAGGCACCGCCATCGGACGAAGGCTCCCGGGCCCGCCGAGGCTGGGCTCTCATCGGCTCCTCGGGACTGCTGATGCTGCGGCTGCAGATGTGTGTCGTCTACTTCACCGCGTGCGTCGCCAAGCTGCCGCATCAGGAGTGGTACGACGGAACGGCCATGTGGTACTGGAGCACCAACCTGAGCTTCGGTGCTCCCCCTTGGCTAGCCGCTGTCGTACGTCCTGTCGTGTCGACGCCATGGGGTGTCGCCCTGATGACGTGGCTTCCCTTGCTCATCGAGATCACACTCGCCGTCGCCCCGCTGTTGCCGCAGCGGGTTCGCTGCGCGGCGATGTGGGCGGGGTTGCTGTTCCACTTCTCGATCGGGCTGATGATGGGTCTGTGGAGCTTCGCCCTCGCGATGGCGGGCGGCATCCTGGTGCTCTGCCTGCCGTCCGGCGCCACCATCGCCCGGCGCCGGGCGCACCCGACTGCCGAGGCCCCTGCCGAACCTGTCGAACCTGTCGAACCTGTCGAACCCACGACGCTGCGACCTCCGGTACGAACCGCCGGTTGACACGCAGAGGGCGGACTCCCGCCGGAGCCGCCGCATCTACTCCCGGCCCATACACGTCGAGACCAGCGCGAGCGTTTCGGCATCCGACATGCCGATCCGCCGAGCGGCAGCCACCAACTGCCGTGCTTGTTCGACGACTGCGGCGCGGTCCTGCGGAGCGCATGCGACCACGACCGCCCCTCGGCCGCGCCGCAACTCGATGAGCCCCTCGGCCTGGAGCGCCTGGTAGCCCCGCAGCACGGTGTGCAGGCTGATCCCCAATGCGCCGGCCAGATCCCTGGCAGCCGGCAACCGGTCACCGACGCGCAGCGAACCGGCGAGCATGGCGCGTCGGGCGGCCGCGGCAACCTGTTCCGACAGCGGTTGCGTGGAGCTTGTATCGATCTCCACCAGCATGGCGTCAACGCCCTTCAGAAAGGTCCGTGATCAGACGTGCGGCAGTCCCGGCATCGTCTACTGTCACGACAAACTCTCGCCCACTGCTCAGCGCCAGCCACAGGGCATCGCCCGGCCGCAAGGACACGGCATGCCGACCGGGCATCACGCGATAGCCGAAGCCCCCCAGGTCGGCGAGGCGGGCGTAGCCGGAGCGCGCGGCCACGATCTGATCCGAGCGGAAGCGCCGGATCGGCATCCGAGCAGCGGAGACGGTGAGACCGCCCGCGTCGACGGTAACCCTCGTACTGCCGAACAGCACGAGAAGCAGGCCCATGAACGCCGCAAAGAGCAGCCACCAGCTCACTGTGACGTAGGCGAGACCGCCGCTTGCGGCGACCAGGAGCGCTCCGGCCGGTGCGCACCAGGCAGGCCCCGCCTTCCGGCTCCAGGCCGCCCTGCGAGGGGCGGGCGGCGTCATCATCGGTCCGCCTTCCATGCCAGTGCCGCCCCGAGAGCGCCGCCCGCCAGGCAGATGGCGATGGCGATCCCCCCGTGCACCGCCATGGAGAAGTCGAGGTCGCGCGGGTCGGACAGCCCGGCGTTGGCGGCGAAGGAGGCGGTGAGGAAATAGCCCTCGCCCAGAGCGGCGCCCCACCCGCAGGCGGCAACGAGTCGATACTGCCCGGCCGTCTGGCGGCGGCCTATCAGCAAGTATCCGAACAGGGCTGCCTCGGCCAGGTATATGGCGACGGTGATGGCGACCAGCTTGAGGGGCGACATGAAGCCGTCGGGCCCGGAGAAGCCCACGTGCGAGACCACCTTGTCCGGCAGTCGACCGCGGACAGCCGCGTAGACGGCCAGCTGTGCCACGGCGGCGGCGAGCCACGGGGCGGCACCTAAGGCGATCCGACTGCGATCGGAGATTCCGGGACGCGTCCTTCTGGCCTGGGAGGTCATGAGCTCTCCAACATCAAGAACTATTGTTACAGTACTACTGTAACAATCACCTGATGAGTTGGCACGCCCAAGCTCGCCCCCCACGCGGCAGGTTCCGCAGGAGCAGCGGGTGGTAGTGGTCGTTGTGGTCGAAGGGCATGCGGGGGAGCCTCGCACACCCCTTCGGATCACCCGGGGCGTTCCGCCCGGCCCAGTTCGGATCACCGGGGGCGTTCCGCCCGGTTCAGTTCGGATCACTGGGGGCGTTCCGCCCGGCCCAGCAATCCGTCGATGACCGCGCCCAGTTGGCGGGTCACGTCGTAGTCCTCGGTGAGCTCCGCCCAGCGGCCCGCGAGTGCCGCGAGGTAGGGGAGTTCGGCCGCGTCCGCGCCGGTGAGCAGGCCGGGGAAGTGGCGCTTGCGGTCCGGGTCCTCGGCGCGGCGCTCCATCGCGCGGCGGAAGGCCAGGTCTCCGTAGACGCAGTGCCAGATGGTCCGGTACGCGCGTACGGCCTCCTCCGGGGTGAGCCCGCACGCGACGCAGGAGGCGATGATCTCTTCGACCATCCACAGGGCGCCCTCGTCGGTGAGGTCGCCGAGGCTGAGCACTTCGACCACCCAGGGCATCCCCGCCAGGATGCCGTGCATGTGCACCGAGACGGCGAGAAGGCGCTCGCGCGGGTCGGCGGGCAGTTCGGGGCGCGGGACCGTCGCGGCCGTACCGGCGAGCGTGAGCATCAGGAGCTCGTCCTTGTCGCGCACGTGGTGGTAGAGCGCCATCGGCGTCGCGCCGACCTCCTTGGCGACCCGGCGCATGCTCAGGGCCGCGACGCCCTCCGTCTCCAGGATCCGGCGGGCCGTCGCGACGATCGTCGCCGTCTCGATGCGCCGGGGGCGCCCCACGGCGCGCTTCTTCCCCGCGCCTGGGGTCTCGGCTCTCGCCCCGGCCCCGGCCCCGGACCCGGCCGCCGTCTGCTCGTTGTCATCTGCTGCCACCTGCTCATTGTCGCGCCTGGCCAGGGGAGCGGGGTAGCAGCCCTTGCGTAGTTTCTATACACGTATAGTAATCTGCGTCGCATGGTGAACACGGTCACTACGGTGAACTCGAACGCTCCGCGAGGACCTTGGCTGCTGCCGGTGCTGCTCACCGTGCAGTTCCTCGTCTCCCTCGACATGTCCGTCGTCAACATCGCCCTGCCCGACATGGGTGACGACCTCGGCTTCGCCCCCGACGCGCTGCTCTGGGTCGTCAACGCCTACGCGCTCGCCTTCGGCGGCCTGCTCATGCTCGGCGGACGCCTCGCCGACCTCGTCGGCCGGCGGCGCACCCTCATAGGGGGCTTCGCGGCCTTCGGCGCGGCGAGCCTCGCGGGCGGACTCGCCCTCGCGCCGGGGCAGCTCATCGCGGCGCGGGCCGTGCAGGGGGCGGGCGCGGCGGCGCTCGCTCCCGTCGCGCTCGCCCTGATCACCGTGAACTACGCGGCGGGGTCCGCGCGGTCCCGGGCGCTCGGTCTGTGGGGCGTCTCGGGGGCGCTCGGCGGGGCCGTCGGGATCATGGCGGGCGGGCTGCTCACCGACTGGGCCGGCTGGCGCTCCGTCATGCTGGTCAACGTCCCCGTGGTGCTCGCCGCCCTCCTCGCCGCACGGCACGGGGTGCCCGCCGACCGCCGTACGGGACCCGCGCCCCGCCTCGACATCACCGGCGCCCTGCTCGTCACGGCCGGGACGACGCTGCTCGTCCTCGGCCTCGCGCGCACGCAGACGTACGCCTGGGGGTCGGGCACCACGCTGGGCACGCTCGGCGCCGCGGCCCTGCTGCTCGCCGCCTTCGTCGCCGTCGAGTCCCGCAAGCGGGAGCCGCTGCTGCGCCTGGGCCTGCTCGGCGCGGCGCACCGGTCCGTGCTCTCCGCGAACGTCTTCGCCCTGCTGATGTCCTCGGGACAGTTCGCCGCCTTCTACTTCACCTCGCTCTACCTCCAGCAGGTGATGGGGTACGGGCCGACGGCGGCCGGCGCCGCGTTCCTGCCGTTCTGCGCGGGCATCGTGGCCGGGTCGACGGTCGCGGCCCGGACGGTCGGGCGGCTCGGCGAGCGGACGCTCCTCGTGGCGGGCGGGCTGCTCGGCGCCGCCGGGTTCGGGTGGTTCGCCCTGACGGTCGGGGCGGACGGCACGTTCCTGGGCTCCGTCCTCGGGCCCTCGCTGGTCGCGAGCGTCGGCATCGGCCTGTGCTTCGTACCGCTCGGCACGGCGGCGACCAGCGGCGTCGCCCCCGGGGAGACCGGCATGGCCTCCGGACTGCTCAACAGCTCCCGTCAGCTCGGCGGCTCCCTCGGCCTCGCGCTCCTGGTCACGGTCGCGGCGAGCGCCACGGGGGAGGGGCAGGGCCGGAGCGCCCTCGCCGAAGGGCACGCGGCGGCCTTCACGGCGTCCGCGGGACTCCTGGTGGCGGCCGCGCTGGCGACGGCGGTGCTGCACGGCCGTCGTACGACCCCGACCGCACCTCTGCGGCCTGCGAAAACACCCGTCGGGAAAGAAACTTCGAAAAATCCCGGCGACGATGTCGAAACGGGCGTCTCCCGTTCGACGCAGGAGTGAGAGGCGAGGAGAGGCCCCGCCACCACCCGATGGGAGACAGCCATGCCGCGCTACCTGACGATGATCCGCATCGACGAGAACAACGCGCCCGAGGGCGGCCCGAGCGCCGAACTGCAGGAGCGCATGGGCGCCCTGCTCGAAGAGCTCACCAGGGCAGGGGTGATGCTCGACACCGCGGGTCTGCGGCCGACCTCGGAAGGCACCCGCGTGACCTGGGACAAGGGCGAGATGTCCGTGACCGACGGCCCGTTCACCGAGACCAAGGAGGTCGTCGGCGGCTACTCGATCTGCCAGGCCAAGGACATGACGGAGGCGGTCGAGTGGACCAAGCGCTTCCTGCGCACCCATGAGGACTACTGGACGGTCACCGCGGAGGTCCGGGAGATCGAGGGCTAGGGTCCTTCTGACGGACCCCGGGTCCCGCCCGACCGGTCCAGGCTCTCTCGCCCGGACCGGTTGCAGCCTTTGCGGGGGGTGCGCCGGGGTGTTCTGATGGGTGGCCGTGAGCCTTCCGCCGGAGCACCCCCGTCGCACACCGCCGGAGCAGCGGTCCCGCCACGCCGTCGAGACCGTCTTCCGCCTGGAGTCGCCGCGCATCATCGCCGGTGTCACGCGGATCGTACGAGACGTCGGCATCGCCGAGGAGCTGGCGCAGGACGCCTTGGTGGCGGCCCTCGAACAGTGGCCCGGGCAGGGCGTCCCCGACAACCCGGGCGCCTGGCTCATGGCCACCGCCAAACACCGCGCCATCGACCTGGTGCGCCGCCGCGAGCGCTACGCCGCCAAGCTGGCCGAGGTCGGCCGTGACCTGGAGACCATGGGGCCGGGCGCGGACGATCCCGCCGGTCCCGCCGGTCCCGCCGATTCTGACGGTCCCGACGACATCGACGACGACCTGCTCCGCCTCGTCTTCACCGCCTGCCACCCGCTGCTCTCCGCCGAGGCCAGGGTGGCGCTCACCCTGCGCCTGCTCGGCGGCCTGACCACCGCGGAGATCGCCCGCGCCGTGCTCGCCGCCGAGCCCACCGTGGCGCAGCGCATCGTGCGGGCCAAGCGCATCCTCGCCACCAAGGACATCCCCTTCGAGGTCCCCCACGGCCCGGACCGCGAGGCCCGCCTCGGCTCGGTCCTCGAAGTCATCTACCTCATCTTCAATGAGGGGTACGCCGCCACGGCGGGTGACGACTGGCTGCGCCCGGCGCTGTGCGAGGACGCCCTGCGCCTGGCGCGGGTCCTCGCCGGCCTCATGCCCGGGGAGTCCGAGGTGCACGGCCTGGCCGCGCTCCTCGAACTGCAGGCGTCGCGCGCGGCGGCGCGCACGGGACCGTTCGGCGAGCCGGTGCTGCTCAAGGAGCAGAGCCGGGCCCGCTGGAACCGGCTGCTCATCCGGCGGGGTTACGCCGCCCTGGCGCGGGCCAGGGCCGCGGTCGCCTCGTCCAGAGCTCTCGGCCCGTACGCGCTGCAGGCCGCGATCGCCGCCTGTCACGCCCACGCGCACACGTACGAGGAGACGGACTGGCAGCAGATCGCCGTCCTCTACGGCCTGCTTGCCGCCCGCACCCCGTCCCCGGTGGTCGAGCTGAACCGGGCGGTCGCGGTCTCGATGGCGCAGGGCCCGGAGCCCGGCCTGTCCCTGGTCGACGCGCTCACCGCCGAACCGGCCCTGAAGGACTACCACTTGCTGCCCAGCGTGCGGGGCGACCTCCTTGAGCGGCTCGGCAGGACGGCCGAGGCGTGCGCGGAGTTCGAGCGGGCGGCGTCCCTTGCGCGCAACGAGAGGGAGCGGGAGCTGCTCCTCGCGCGGGCGGCCTCCTGCCAGCTCTGAGCGGCCGCGTGGATCAGTGCTGGTCGGCCTGGATCAGTGCCGGCCGGTCCGGTTCAGTGCCGGTCGGCCCGGGTCAGTCCGTCGCGGCCGGTGCCGGATGCCCGATCAGCATCGTCGGCGCGCCCGCCACCCGGGTCAGGAAGACGGTCGCGGACTGCTTCCCCTGAGGCTTCACCTTGCGCCGCAGCTCCTCCGGCTCGACGGCGGACCCGCGCTTCTTCACGGTGAGGATGCCGACCCCGCGCTCCCGCAACAGTGCCTTCAACTTCTTTACGTTGAAGGGGAGTTGATCGGTGATCTCGTAGGCGGTCGCGTACGGGGTGCCGTGCAGGGCGTCGGAGGTGACGTACGCGATGGTCTCGTCGATCAGCCCGCCGCCGACCCGGGCGGCGACCTCGGCGACCAGGTGCGCGCGGATGACCGCGCCGTCCGGCTCGTACAGATACCGCCCGACGGGACGCACCTCGGGGTCGGGCAGCATCGCGTCGAGCGAGGACCACAGGGAGGCGGCGCCGGGCAGCAGCGTCGCGCGGTGCGAGGAGGGCGCGTCCGTGCCGAACCAGAGCACGGCCTCCTTCACGTCGCCGCCGTCCGAGATCCACTCGGCCCCCGCCTCGGCGGGGACCGCCTCGTGCGGGATGCCGGGAGCGATCTTCAGCGCGGCGCGCGGCGCCCTCAGTGCCGTCTCCACCGCCCACGACAGGGGTGGGGAGTAGGACTCCGGATCGAAGATGCGGCCGCGCTTGGCGGAGCGGCGCGCCGGGTCCACGAACACCGCGTCGTACGCCGACGTGTCGACCTCGGTGACATCGGCCTCGCGCACCTCGATCAGCTCGGCGAGCCCCAGGGCCTCCGCGTTGGCGCGGGCGACCGCGCAGGTCAGCGGGGAACGGTCGACGGCGAGCACGGAGATCCCGGCCCGCGCCAGAGCGATCGCGTCGCCGCCGATGCCGCAGCACAGGTCGGCGAGCGAGCGGACCCCGAGGGCCCTGAAGCGCTCGGCGCGATAGGTGGCGACGGAGGAGCGGGTGGCCTGCTCGACGCCGTCCGGCGTGAAGAACATCCGGGCCGCGTCCCCGGCGCCGAACTTCGCCGCGGCCCGCTGGCGCAGCCGCGCCTGCGCGAGGGCGGCCGTGACCAGGGGAGCCGGGTGCGTGCGGCGCAGCCGGGTGGCGGCGGCGAGCTCCTGCGCGGGCTCGACGTCCCGCACCTCGTCGAGCAGGGCCCGGCCCTCGGCGGTACGGAGGGCGGCGAAGGCGGCGAGGGGGTCCACGAGGCCGGCCTCGTGGCCGCTCGGCGTGTTCGGGTCGTTCACCTGCCCCATTGTGGGCCAGTCGGTGGATGGTGCGCGGCCGGTGGCGGTGTCGGGGCCTCGAAACGGCCTTGAGCTGCGAGGATCCGGCTCCATGCAACTAGTACGACAAAACGTAAAATACGCCAGAAGACGGAACAACCGGGTACGCGCCGCGGTGGCCGTCCTGGCCGCCTCCGCCATCGCGTCGGGCTGCGCCTCCGCAGGCGGTTCCGGCGCGGACCCCGCCCACGGCCAGCAGCCGCTCAACGCCCCGCCCGCCCGCGCTCTCGACTCCTACGCCCAGAAGCTCGGCGCGATCCAGGCCGCCAGGGTCGCGGCGGCCAAGCGCTGGGGCCTGGCCAAGACCCCGCTCGCCGCGCCCCCACCGCCCAGGACCAAGCCGCGGATCACCACCCGCAAGGGCTTCGACGTCAAGGGCCAGTCGAGCCTGCCGCCGGTCTTCACGACGATCCCCACCAAGGAGAAGGTCGTCTTCCTGACCATCGACGACGGCGCCGAGAAGGACCCGGCGCTGCTCAGGATGATGGGCGAACTGCACCTGCCGTACACCGCGTTCCTCAGCGACTACCTGGTCAAGGAGGACTACGGCTACTTCAAGAAGATGCAGGACCGCGGCGTCACCCTGAACAACCACACCCTCCACCACCGCTATCTGCCCGGCCTGTCGTACGAGGGCCAGCGCCGCGAGATCTGCGGCATGCAGGACGTCATCGCGAAGCACTACGGAAAGCGCCCCGAGCTCTTCCGTCCGCCGTACGGCAACTACAACCGCGACACCCTGCGCGCCGCCAAGTCCTGTGGCGTCAAGGCGGTCCCGCTGTGGGCGTCGGAGGCCTTCGCCGACCACATGGAGTGGCGCGAGTGGGACAAGGACCTGCATCCCGGCGACATCATCCTCACGCACTTCCGGGGGCGTGAGGACTGGAAGGGCACCATGCCCGACATGGTCCGCCGGGTCATGAAGACGGTCACGGACAAGGGCTACGCGGTGGCCAAACTGGAGGACTACCTGTGACCCCCCGGGCGCGAGCGCGCCGCCGCCGCCTCCTCGCCGGGGCCCTGCTGTGCGGAGTACTCGCGCCCGCACTGCTCGCGGGCTGCGCGGAATCAGTGGACCCGATCGAACGCCTGGGCAGAAAGGCAACACAAAAGATGCCCCGCAGACCAGGCACACCCTCACACCCGACCCCAGAGCCGGGCTCAGAGCCGAGCTCGCACCGCTGTGGGCAGGCGTTCCGCTGGGGGTCCCCCCAGGCCCTTGAGGCACTGGGGGAGGAACGGGTGGGCACAGCCCCCGGTGCAGGGCCACAAGAATCAGGGCCCCCACGAATCGCCGCCGGGGAACCCGAAGAGCCCGAGAACCGTTGCCCCGACAGGGAAAAATCGCCGCCCGCCCCGCCCAGGGGCACCCACATCCGCTAAAGCCCGACGCAGTCGACTGGCACTCCGCTTGACCGAGTGCTAATCCCCGTCCTAGTCTCACTTCTGGCACTCCCCACTGGAGAGTGCCAACAGCGACGGGCAGGTCCGGCACCCGCGACGACGGATCCACCTGGTCGCCACACTCAGACTCTTAACCCCGTGAGATCTCCGAAGGGGGAGACCGGATCGTGACGACCGCCAGCTCCAAGGTTGCCATCAAGCCGCTCGAGGACCGCATTGTGGTCCAGCCGCTCGACGCCGAGCAGACCACGGCCTCCGGCCTGGTCATTCCGGACACCGCGAAGGAGAAGCCCCAGGAGGGCGCTGTCCTCGCTGTGGGCCCGGGGCGTTTCGAGAACGGCGAGCGCCTTCCGCTCGACGTAAAGGTCGGCGATGTCGTGCTGTACAGCAAGTACGGCGGCACCGAGGTGAAGTACAACGGCGACGAGTACCTCGTCCTCTCGGCTCGCGACGTGCTCGCGATCGTCGAGAAGTAATTCACCGCTTCACCTGCTTCACCAGCAGATTTGCTTTTGAGCTGCGCCCCTGGTCACCCCGCTGATTGCCGGGCGGCGAGGGGCGCAGTTCGTTCATCCGAGTTTTCGAGAGGGCTGAATCGCTCCCATGGCGAAGATCCTGAAGTTCGACGAGGACGCCCGTCGCGCCCTTGAGCGCGGCGTCAACAAGCTTGCCGACACGGTCAAGGTGACGATCGGCCCCCGCGGCCGCAACGTCGTCATCGACAAGAAGTTCGGCGCGCCGACCATCACCAACGACGGCGTCACCATCGCCCGTGAGGTCGAGGTCGACGACCCGTACGAGAACCTCGGCGCCCAGCTGGTGAAGGAGGTGGCGACCAAGACCAACGACATCGCTGGCGACGGCACCACCACCGCCACCGTGCTCGCCCAGGCCCTGGTCAAGGAAGGCCTGCGCAACGTCGCCGCCGGCGCCTCCCCGGCCGCCCTGAAGAAGGGCATCGACGCCGCCGTCGCGGCCGTCTCGCAGGAGCTCCTCGCCACCGCCCGTCCGATCGACGACAAGGCCGACATCGCGGCCGTCGCCGGTCTGTCCGCCCAGGACCCGCAGGTCGGCGAGCTCATCGCCGAGGCGATGGACAAGGTCGGCAAGGACGGTGTCATCACCGTCGAGGAGTCCAACACCTTCGGCCTTGAGCTCGACTTCACCGAGGGCATGGCCTTCGACAAGGGCTACCTGTCGCCGTACATGGTGTCCGACCAGGAGCGTATGGAGGCCGTCCTCGACGACCCGTACATCCTGATCCACCAGGGCAAGATCTCCTCCATCCAGGACCTCCTGCCGCTGCTCGAGAAGGTCATCCAGGCCAACGCCTCGAAGCCGCTCCTGATCATCGCCGAGGACGTCGAGGGCGAGGCCCTGTCGACCCTGGTCGTGAACAAGATCCGCGGCACCTTCAACGCCGTCGCGGTGAAGGCCCCCGGCTTCGGCGACCGCCGCAAGGCCATGCTCGGTGACATCGCCACCCTCACCGGCGCCACCGTCATCGCCGAAGAGGTCGGTCTCAAGATCGACCAGGTCGGTCTCGACGTGCTCGGCACCGCCCGCCGCGTCACCATCACCAAGGACGACACCACGATCGTCGACGGTGGCGGCAACAAGGCCGAGGTCGAGGGCCGCGTCGCCCAGATCAAGGCCGAGATCGAGTCCACGGACTCCGACTGGGACCGCGAGAAGCTCCAGGAGCGCCTCGCGAAGCTGGCCGGCGGCGTGTGCGTCATCAAGGTCGGCGCCGCCACCGAGGTGGAGCTGAAGGAGAAGAAGCACCGTCTGGAGGACGCCATCTCCGCGACCCGCGCCGCGGTCGAGGAGGGCATCGTCTCCGGTGGTGGCTCCGCTCTGGTGCACGCCGTCAAGGTCCTCGAGGGCAACCTCGGCAAGGAGGGCGACGAGGCCACCGGTGTCGCCGTCGTCCGCCGCGCCGCCGTCGAGCCGCTGCGCTGGATCGCCGAGAACGCCGGCCTCGAGGGCTACGTCATCACCTCGAAGGTCGCCGAGCTCGACAAGGGCTTCGGCTTCAACGCCGCGACCGGCGAGTACGGCGACCTGGTCAAGGCCGGCGTCATCGACCCGGTCAAGGTCACCCGCTCCGCCCTGGAGAACGCCGCGTCCATCGCGTCGCTGCTCCTCACGACCGAGACCCTGGTCGTCGAGAAGCCGGCCGAGGAAGAGGCGGAGGCCGGTCACGGCCACGGCCACGGTCACTCGCACTGACCTGATTTGTAGCTGAGGCCCGACGTCCCGTTGAGGGAGTCGGGCCTCAGCCATTTCGGGGGCGCGTCTGCCGGGTGCCTGGCGCGTCGCCGTCCGTGGATCGTCCTCCGTCCTCGCGCAGTTCCCCGCGCCCCTGACGGGGCGCTCACCGAAGTCGCCCTCAGGGGCGCGGGGAACTGCGCGACCAGCCGAAGGCGGCCCGCACCCGGCAACGGTGGACAACCAGGCAGACGCACCCCGCCCCCGCGAAGGCCCCCGCAGGCCTACTGCGGCCCGTATTTGCGGCCGGTACGGGACGTGACGCCGCCCAGCAGCGCCCGCGGCGTCACCTTCACCACCCCCATCAGCGCCTTGTACCGCGGGTCGGGGACGGACAGCGTGCGGCCGCGGGAGAGATCGACGAGTGCCGTCGCGACCAGCTTGTCCGCGTCGAGCCACATCCAGTTGGGGATGTTGGACGTCCCCATCCCGGCGCGCTCGTGGAACTCCGTGCGGACGAAGCCGGGGCAGAGCGCCATCAGCCGCACCCCGGTGCCGGCCAGGTCCTTCGCCGCGCCCTGGGTGAACTGCACGACCCACGCCTTCGAAGCCCCGTACGTCCCGCGCGGCACGAACGCCGCCACCGACGCGACGTTCACGACCCCGCCGCGCCCGCGCTCGCGCATCGACTCCGTCGCGGCCGACGTCAGCCGCAGCACCGCCTCGCAGTGCACCTTGAGCATGGTCAGCTCGTCGGCGAGCGAGACCTCCAAGTAGCGGCCCTTGTTGCCGAACCCCGCGTTGTTGATCAGCAGGTCGACTGTGTCCCTGCGGTTCGAGAGCCGCTTCTCGACGGTCTCGATGCCCGCGTCCGTCGCGAGGTCCGCGGTCAGCACCTCGGCCTCGATGCCGTGCCGGTCGTGCAGCTCGGTCGCCTGCTCGCGCAGCCGCTTGGTGTCGCGAGCCACCAGGACGAGGTTGTGCCCGTCACCGGCGAGGCGCCGCGCGAAGGCGGCGCCGATGCCGGCGGTTGATCCCGTAATCAGAGCCGTAGTCATGGCCCAAGGCTAGTGAGCGCGCGCGGCCCCCGTGGCGCGCCGTCGGCCCGGCGTCAGGTCACGAGGCCCTCGGCGGCGTGCTGCGCCAGGTACCTGCGGGCGCGTTCGGTCGTCTCGGGGTGCAGGGCGTCGCCCGCCGCGAGCAGCCGCGGCAGCAGCGACTTCTCCGTCGTGACGGCCCGGAACTGGAGGCCGACGGTGACCTCGTGCTCGGGCCGGTGCACGATCCGGACCGCGTCCCCGGCCCGGATCTCGCCCGCCACGATCACCCGCAGATACGCGCCGGGAGCACCCTCTCCGGTGAACCGCTTCACCCACCCCGGCTCGTCGAGGTGGCCCTGGAACGTACGGCAGGGGATGCGCCCGCTGGTCACTTCGAGCACCAGATCGGAGCCGATCTGCCAGCGCTCGCCGATCCGCGCGCCGGTCACGTCGACCCCGGACATCGTGAGGTTCTCGCCGAACGAGCCGTCGGGCAGCGGCCGCCCGAGGGTCTCCTGCCACGCGTCGAGGTCCTCGCGGGCGTACGCGTACACCGCCTGGTCGTTCCCGCCGTGGTGCCGCAGGTTGCTTATCTGGTCCCCGGCCAGGCCGCTGCCGCCGACGCCCTTCGCGCCCGGCGCCGTCACGAGGACCGGCCCGCGCACCGGCCGCTTGTCGATGCCGGTGCTGCCGGAGCGCGAACCGGCGTACTCGACGACCCTGCGACGGCCTATGTTCACCGAAAGAAGCTCCATGCTCAGCAGGCTAAGCCCGCCCCCTCAAAGCTGCGAAGCATTATTTCGCGATATGTCCAAGCGCCGCTTATGCTCGATCCCATGATCGAGGCCCGTCACCTCCGCGTCCTGCGCGCCGTCGCCGCCACCGGCTCCTTCTCGGCCGCGGCCCGCGAGCTCGGCTGCACCCAGCCCGCCGTCAGCCAGCAGATGAAGGCCCTCGAATCCTCGACCGGTACGCCGCTGCTGATCCGCACCGGCCGTGAGATGCGCCTGACCCAGGCCGGCGAGGCCCTGGTCAGGCACGCCTCGGGCATCCTCGCCGGGCTCACCGCCGCGGAGGAGGAGGTCGCCGCGATCGCGGGCCTGCGCGCGGGCCGGGTGCGGCTCGTCTCCTTCCCCAGCGGCAGTTCCACCCTCGTTCCCTGCGCCCTTGCCGCCCTGCGCGCCGCCCACCCCGGCACCCGCGTCTCCCTCGTGGAGGCCGAGCCGCCGCGCTCGGTGGAGATGCTGCGCGAGGGCGACTGCGACGTCGCCCTGGCGTTCCGGTACGAAGGGGCGACGGCCGCCGAGGAGTGGGGCGACCTCATCGTGCGTCCGCTGCTCGCGGACCGGCTGGTCGGTCTCGTGCCCGAGGGGCACCGGCTTGCGGGCGCGGACTCGGTCACCATCGGCGAGTTCGCCGACGAGTCATGGATCGCGGGGTGCCCCCGCTGCCGCAGGCAACTGGTGGAGGTCTGCGAGAGCGCGGGCTTCGTGCCCCGGATCGATTTCGCGACCGACGACTACCCGGCGGTGATCGGCCTGGTCGGCGCCGGACTGGGAGTGGCGGTGCTGCCCGAGCTCGCGATCGAGTCGGTGCGCCCCAAGGGCGCCGTCACCGTGACGGTGGAGCCTGCCGTGCAGCGGGAGATCGTCGCGCTCACGCTGCCGGACCTGGCACAGGTGCCGGCCGTCGCCGCCACGCTGGACCATCTCGCGCGGGCCGCTGCCCGCTGAGGAGGGGGGCGGTAGTCGCCCCGGGACTGCTCCGGAGCTCGCCGGAAAGCCTGTTCGAAGAAACGTTCCTTCAGCTGTGCGACACGGCGCTGCCCGCCGAGGCTGACGCCGTGACCAGTCGGTTGCGCGCGCGCCCCATGAGCTCTTCGCGCTCGTCCTCGGTCAGTCCGCCCCACACGCCGTACGGCTCGCGCACCGCGAGGGCGTGCGCGGCGCACTCCGCGCGCACCGGGCACCGCATGCAGACCTCCTTGGCGGAGTTCTCACGTGCGCTGCGCGCCGCTCCCCGCTCGCCCTCCGGGTGGAAGAAGAGCGAGCTGTCGACCCCGCGGCAGGCCGCGAGGAGCTGCCAGTCCCACAGATCTGCGTTCGGTCCGGGAAGGCGGGAGAAATCTGCCATTGCTGGTCCCCTTGATGCCGTTCTTCGCGGATACGGTGCCCATGACCGTACATCTACTGTCTAAGGAGATGAAAATATGACTCATTGCGAATCTAGCCATAGACACCAGGAAAAGGGAAGAAAAGCCGCTAAATGGGGCATAGCTTGTGATGAAAGGTTGAGGGTCTTCCGCGCGCTCTGCGCTGTGTCCGCGCCCTCACGTAGAGTGCCGAAGGTGGCTGACTGCCCCGTAACTCTTTCGGGTGACCGTCGTTGAGAGTGCGAGGCGGTTGAAAGAACAAGCGCTCGGGCAGGTGTCCGAGAGCGTCAACCGCACAGGTGACGATATGTACCAGCCTGGAGGCTCAAGGTGACGCGCAGCAGCTGTGAGAGCCGCGGAGGACAGTCATGACATCTGTCCTCGTGTGCGACGACTCCCCGCTTGCCCGAGAGGCGCTCCGCCGCGCGGTCGCGACCGTGCCCGGTGTCGAGCGCGTGACGACAGCGGCCAACGGCGAGGAAGTCCTCCGCCGCTGGGGCGCCGACCGCTCGGACCTGATTCTGATGGACGTACGCATGCCCGGACTGGGCGGCGTCGAGACCGTCCGGCGGCTGCTGTCCGCCGACCCCGGTGCGCGCATCATCATGCTCACCGTCGCCGAGGATCTGGACGGGGTCGCGCTCGCGGTCGCCGCCGGCGCCCGCGGCTATCTGCACAAGGATGCCTCCCGCGCGGAGCTGCGGGCGACCGTCACCCAGGCGCTCGCCGACCCGACGTGGCGGCTGGCACCGCGCAGACTGCGCTCGGCCGAGATGGGCGCCGCGCCCACGCTCACCGCGCGTGAGATCCAGGTCTTGGAGGGCATGAGCCACGGCCGCTCGAACGCGGAGATCGGGCGTGAGCTCTTCCTCTCCGAGGACACGGTGAAGACGCACGCCAGGCGGCTCTTCAAGAAGCTCGGCGCCTCGGACCGGGCACACGCCGTGGCGCTCGGTTTCCGCTGGGGTCTGGTGCGCTGAGTGTGCTGCCGCGGGGGGTCCGCGATCCCCGTCTGCCACCCGGCGGGCGGGGCGACGGATGCCCGCCGCTGCTTGTTTCGTCGCCGATGCCGCATCCTTGAGGTGTGGAGTTCCTCGGGGACGAGTCGATCGAGCGGGAGGGGAGGGCGCAGGAGATGAGTTCCGGCGCACCTGCTCATAACGCTTCAGTGCACAACTACGGACGCGGTGCCGCGGATCCTTCGCCGTCAAGGCACCATGGACCGATGCGCGATGACAAGACGACGGTGATCGGTGCCCTCGTCCTTCGCGCGGTCGAGGGCGACGAGCAGGCCACGCACGACCTTCTCGCACACGTGCACCCCTTGGCGCTGCGCTACTGCCGCACCCGGCTGTCCCGACTGCCGGGTGACGCACGGCACTTCGTGGAGGACCTGGCGCAGGAAGTCTGTGTCGCCGTGCTCCTCGCCCTGCCGCGGTACAAGGACACGGGCCGCCCCTTCGAAGCCTTCGTCTTCGCGATCGCGGCGCACAAGGTGGCGGATCTGCAGCGGGCGGCGATGCGGCACCCCGGATCCACCGCTGTGCCCTCCGACGAGATGCCGGAGCGGCCCGACGATTCGCTCGGTCCCGAGGAGCGTGCGCTGCTCAGCAGCGATGCCGAGTGGGCCAAGAAGCTCCTCGCCAACCTCCCCGACAACCAGCGGGAGCTGCTGCTCCTGCGGATCGCCGTCGGGCTGACGGCCGAGGAGACCGGACAGATGTTGGGGATGTCACCGGGCGCGGTGCGGGTCGCCCAGCACCGGGCGCTGAGCAGGCTGAGGGCGCTCGCCGAGCAGTAGGGGCGGTCCGGTTCGGCGTGTCGCCGGGTACGTGTGAACGTACAAAGCCGACCGATGATCTTGATCGTGGAATGAGACACCCCCAGAGCCCGTTAGCATGGACATCCGCACCGATCAAGGCCATTTGGGGAAGGTGTCATGACTGCAAACGTCGACGGAGTGCCCGAGAAATTCGCGACGCTCGGGCTGACCTACGACGACGTGCTGCTGCTGCCGGGCGCATCGGAAGTGCTCCCGAACGCGGTCGACACCTCGTCCCGCATCTCACGGAACGTCCGGGTGAACATCCCGCTGCTGTCCGCGGCGATGGACAAGGTCACCGAGGCCCGCATGGCGATCGCCATGGCCCGGCAGGGCGGCGTCGGTGTTCTGCACCGCAACCTCTCCATCGCGGACCAGGTCAACCAGGTCGACCTCGTGAAGCGGTCCGAGTCCGGCATGGTCACCGACCCGATCACGGTGCACCCGGACGCGACGCTCGCCGAGGCGGACGCGCTCTGCGCGAAGTTCCGGATCAGCGGCGTCCCGGTGACCGACGCGGCGGGCAAGCTGCTCGGCATCGTCACCAACCGGGACATGGCCTTCGAGAACGACCGCAGCCGGCAGGTCCGCGAGGTCATGACGCCGATGCCGCTGGTCACCGGCAAGGTCGGCATCTCGGGCGTGGACGCCATGGAGCTGCTGCGCCGCCACAAGATCGAGAAGCTGCCGTTGGTCGACGACGCCGGGCTGCTCAAGGGTCTCATCACCGTCAAGGACTTCAAGAAGGCCGAGCAGTATCCGCACGCCGCCAAGGACCCCGAGGGCCGGCTGCTCGTGGGCGCCGCCGTCGGCGCCAGCCCCGAGGCGCTCGAGCGCGCCCAGGCGCTGGCCGGCGCCGGGGTGGACTTCCTGATCGTCGACACCTCGCACGGCCACAACAGCAACGCCCTGAGCTGGATGTCGAAGATCAAGTCGAGCGTGGGCGTCGACGTGATCGGCGGCAACGTCGCCACCCGTGACGGCGCCCAGGCGCTCATCGACGCCGGTGTCGACGGCGTCAAGGTGGGTGTCGGACCGGGCTCGATCTGCACCACCCGCGTGGTCGCAGGCATCGGTGTCCCGCAGGTCACCGCGATCTACGAAGCCGCGGTCGCGGCCCGCGCGGCCGGCGTGCCGGTCATCGGCGACGGTGGCCTGCAGTACTCCGGTGACATCGGCAAGGCGCTGGCCGCCGGCGCCGACACGGTGATGCTCGGTTCGCTCCTCGCGGGCTGTGAGGAGTCGCCGGGTGAGCTGATGTTCATCAACGGCAAGCAGTTCAAGTCGTACCGCGGCATGGGCTCGCTCGGCGCCATGCAGTCCCGTGGCCAGGGGAAGTCCTACTCCAAGGACCGCTACTTCCAGGCCGAGGTCGCCTCCGACGACAAGCTCGTGCCCGAGGGCATCGAGGGCCAGGTGGCCTACCGCGGCCCGCTGGCCAACGTGCTGCACCAGCTCGTCGGGGGCCTGCGCCAGACGATGGGCTACGTCGGCGCGGCGAGCATCGACGAGATGGAGACCAAGGGCCGTTTCGTCCGCATCACGTCCGCGGGCCTCAAGGAGAGCCACCCGCACGACATCCAGATGACGGTCGAGGCACCGAACTACAGCCGCAGCAAGTAGAGCCTTCCGGCTCACGCGTGCGCGTGGGAGGGGCGGCCCCGGTCACCGGGGCCGCCCCTTCCGTGTGCGTCGGGGATACTGGACAGGCAGACCAAGAGGGAAAGGCCCCACAACGTGACTGAGATCGAGATCGGGCGCGGCAAGCGCGGCCGCCGCGCGTACGCCTTCGACGACATCGCCGTCGTACCGAGCCGGCGCACCCGCGACCCGAAGGAGGTCTCGATCGCGTGGCAGATCGACGCCTACCGCTTCGAGCTGCCCTTCCTGGCCGCTCCCATGGACTCCGTCGTCTCCCCGCAGACGGCCATCCGTATCGGTGAGCTGGGCGGCCTCGGCGTCCTGAACCTTGAAGGCCTCTGGACGCGGTACGAGGACCCGCAGCCGCTCCTTGACGAGATCGCCGAGCTGGACGCGGAGACCGCGACCCGGCGCCTCCAGGAGATCTACGCGGCCCCGATCAAGGCCGACCTGATCGGCCAGCGCATCAAGGAGGTGCGTGACGCGGGCGTGGTCACCGCCGCCGCGCTCTCGCCGCAGCGCACCGCCGAGTTCTCCAAGGCCGTCGTGGACGCCGGGGTCGACATCTTCGTGATCCGCGGCACCACCGTCTCCGCCGAGCACGTCTCCGGCGCCGCCGAGCCGCTGAACCTGAAGCAGTTCATCTACGAGCTGGACGTCCCGGTCATCGTCGGCGGCTGCGCCACCTACACGGCCGCCCTGCACCTGATGCGCACCGGCGCCGCGGGTGTCCTGGTCGGCTTCGGCGGCGGCGCCGCGCACACCACGCGCAACGTCCTGGGCATCCAGGTGCCGATGGCCACCGCCGTCGCCGACGTCGCGGCCGCCCGCCGGGACTACATGGACGAGTCCGGCGGCCGGTACGTGCACGTCATCGCCGACGGCGGCGTGGGCTGGTCCGGCGACCTGCCCAAGGCCATCGCGTGCGGCGCGGACTCCGTGATGGTGGGCTCCCCGCTGGCCCGCGCCACGGACGCGCCCGGCAAGGGCCACCACTGGGGCATGGAGGCCGTCCACGAGGACGTGCCGCGTGGCAAGAAGGTCGACCTGGGCACGGTCGGCACGACCGAGGAGATCCTCACCGGTCCTTCGCACATTCCGGACGGCTCGATGAACTTCTTCGGTGCGCTGCGCCGCGCGATGGCCACGACGGGCTACAGCGAGCTCAAGGAGTTCCAGCGCGTCGAGGTGACGGTCGCGGACTCGCAGCACAAGCGCTGACGGACTGACGGTCCGGTTTCTGGACGCAGATCTACGAAGGGCCCCGGTACCTCCTGGTACCGGGGCCCTTTCGCATGCTCGAAGACAGGCGCTCAGAGCCTGTGGGCCGCGCCCGCCGGGGTGGCGCCCCTGGTGTCGAGCAGGAGCTGCGCCTTCACCGCGAGACCTTGCAGGTCGTACGTGCGGTGGTGCTGGAGCAGGATCGTGAGGTCGGCGTCGGCCGCCGCCTCGTAGAGGGAGTCCGCGCGCGGGACGGGGCGGCCGAGCACGCTCCAGCTGGGCACGTAGGGGTCGTGGTAGCTGACCGCCGCGCCGAGCTCCATGAGGCGGGTGGCCACCTCCTGCGCGGGGGCGCCCTGCTGGTCGGCGAGGTCGGGCTTGTAGGTGACGCCGAGGAGCAGGACGCGGGCGCCGCGGGCGGACTTGCCGTGTTCGTTGAGCAGGGTCGCCGAGCGCTGGATGACGTACTGGGGCATGCGGTCGTTGACTTGCTGGGCCAGTTCGACCATGCGCAGGGGGCGGACGCCGCGGGAGGGGTTCGGGACGTCCAGGGGGACGCCGTGGCCGCCGACGCCGGGTCCGGGGCGGAAGGCCTGGAAGCCGAAGGGCTTGGTCTCGGCGCAGCGGATGACGTCCCACAGGTCGATGCCCATGTCGTGGCAGAGCACCGCCATCTCGTTGACCAGGGCCATGTTCACGTGCCGGTAGTTGGTCTCCAGGAGGTGCACGGTCTCGGCCTCGCGTGGGCCGCGGGCGCGCACGACCTTGTCGGTGAGGCGGCCGTAGAAGGTGGCGGCCGACTCGGTGCAGGCCGGGGTGAGGCCGCCGATGACCTTGGGGGTGCCCGCGTAGCCGTGGCTGCGGTTGCCGGGGTCGAGGCGGCCGGGCGAGTACGCGAGGTGGAAGTCGCGCCCGGCGCGCAGGCCCGAACCCGATTCGAGGATCGGACGGAGGAATTCCTCCGTGGTCCCCGGGTAGGCGGGGGACTCCAGGATCACGGTGGTGTGCGGGCGCAGGCGGGCGGCCAGGGCCCGGGCGGCCTCGGCCACCTGGCTCAGGTCGAGCGAGCGGTCGGCGGCCGGTGGAGTGGGGGCGCAGATGACCGCGGTGCGGACCCGGCCGAGTTCGGCCGGATTGACGGTCGGCCGGAAGCCCCCCGAGAGCATCCGGCGGACGTCGGCGGCGGTGAGGGTGCCTTCGGCGCCGTCGCACGGCAGCCGGCCGCCGGCCAGGTCGGCGGCGCGGACGGGGTCGTAGCCGATGGTGGCGATGCCGCGTGCGACGGCGGCCTGGGCGAGGGGCAGGCCGAGGTGGCCGAGGCCGATGACAGCGAGATCTGCGGGCATGGCGGTGGGCCGTCCTCCCAATAGCCGGAGTGGGACGAGTGCGCAAGCCCTGTGGACAAGGCGGACCAGCGCAATGTCAGACTAGGAGTAAATATGACCGATTTGCGGTATTGCGTTGCGTGGGGTTCCGGAGTGTTGTCCACAGGCCGGGGCCGCGATCAGCGGGCGGCGGAGAAATCTGGGCATGATGTGAGTCCGACCACACCCGAGCTCAACGGGAGGCAGCGGTGAGGACAGCGACACTGGGGCCGGCGGAGCGTGCCGAGTCACTTGCGGGAATGGCCGAACGGGAGCTGGACATCCTGGTGGTGGGCGCGGGAGTGGTCGGTGCGGGCACGGCGCTCGACGCGGTGACCCGCGGCCTGTCCACCGGCCTGGTCGAGGCGAGGGACTGGGCTTCGGGCACGTCGAGCCGGTCCAGCAAGCTGATCCACGGCGGGCTCCGCTATCTGGAGATGCTCGACTTCGCGCTCGTGCGGGAGGCCTTGAAGGAGCGCGGCCTGCTCCTGGAGCGGCTCGCCCCGCATCTCGTGAAGCCGGTGCCGTTCCTCTACCCCTTGCAGCACAAGGGCTGGGAGAGGTTGTACGCGGGATCGGGCGTCGCGCTCTACGACGCCATGTCGATGTCCCGCGGACACGGCCGGGGCCTGCCCATGCACCGCCACCTGACGCGCCGCCACGCCCTGCGCGTCGCCCCGTGCCTGAAGAAGGACGCACTGGTCGGCGCCATGCAGTACTACGACGCCCAGATGGACGACGCCCGCTATGTGGCCACGTTGGTGCGCACCGCTTCGGCGTACGGCGCGAAGGTCGCCAATCGCGCCAAGGTCACCGGCTTCCTGCGCGAGGGCGAGCGGGTGGTCGGCGCCCGGGTGCAGGACGTGGAGGGCGGCGGGGAGTACGAGGTCCGTGCCAAGCAGATCGTGAACGCGACCGGTGTGTGGACGGACGACACACAGGCGATGGTCGGCGAGCGCGGCCAGTTCCACGTCAGGGCGTCCAAGGGCATCCATCTGGTCGTACCGAAGGACCGGATCAACGCGAGCACCGGGCTGATCCTGCGGACCGAGAAGAGCGTCCTCTTCGTCATCCCGTGGGGCCGGCACTGGATCGTGGGGACCACCGACACGGACTGGGACCTGGACAAGGCGCACCCGGCCGCCTCCAGCGCCGACATCGACTATCTCCTGGAGCATGTGAATTCGGTGCTCGCGGTGCCGCTCTCCCGGGACGACGTCCAGGGGGTGTACGCGGGGCTCCGCCCGCTGCTCGCCGGTGAGTCGGACGCCACGAGCAAGCTGTCGCGCGAGCACACGGTCGCGCACCCGGCACCCGGCCTGGTGGTCGTCGCGGGCGGCAAGTACACGACGTACCGCGTGATGGCCAAGGACGCCGTCGACGAGGCGGTGCACGGCCTGGACCAGCGCGTCGCCGAATGCGTCACGGAGGACATCCCGCTCGTCGGCGCCGAGGGGTACAAGGCGCTGTGGAACGCCCGCGCGAGGATCGCCGCGCGGACGGGACTGCACGTGGTGCGCGTGGAGCACCTGTTGAACCGGTACGGCTCCATGGCCGAGGAAGTGCTCGAACTGATCACCGCCGACCCGAAGCTGGGCGAGCCGTTGCCGGGGGCCGACGACTACCTGCGTGCCGAGGTCGTCTACGCCGCGTCGCACGAAGGCGCCCGGCACCTCGACGACGTGCTGACCCGGCGCACGCGCATCTCGATCGAGACGTTCGACCGGGGCACGCGCAGTGCCAGGGAATGCGCCGAGCTGATGGCGCCCGTCCTCGGCTGGGACAAGGACCAGATCGAGCGGGAGGTGCAGCACTACGAGAAGCGGGTGGAGGCCGAGCGGGAGTCGCAGCGGCAGCCGGACGACCTGACGGCGGACGCGGCACGCCTGGGGGCGCCGGACATCGTGCCCTTGAGTTGACCCCCTGCTGCTCCGCTGACGACAGGGGCTAGGCCCTGTCGTCAAACTCGCGTCTGCCTCGCGACGCCTGGCACGCACGCTCGCCGCGTTGTCGGGCTCATCCCGGTACGCCCAGTACCGGG
>NZ_JBHVZA010000006.1:274306-286105 GCF_042880275.1 Streptomyces sp. NPDC058308 | reverse complement strand
GTGCCGTCAAGAGGGTGTCTAAATTGGTCGTCACAACCCGATGTTGGACACCCTCCCTCCGTCTGAGAACCCCGCTATCGGAACTACTCGTCTAGGTCTAGGGTCCTTCTGGTGCGGGGCCCGGCGCAGGGTCACGGGCATGCGCAGCGATCTCTTCGGGACGCTTCCCGACGGCACGTCCGTCCACCGCTGGACCCTGGAGAGGGGCGGGGCGCGGGGTGCGGCTCTCGCGGGTCTCCCCCGACGGCGAGGAGGGCTGCCCCGGCCGGCTCGCGGTGTCGGCGACGTACACGGGTGCCGGTTCGTTGAGGCTGGGCGCGCAGTTCCCCGCGCCCCTTGACGGGGCGCATCCTCACGCCAGCGGCGTTCCGGTACTTCTGAAGCTACCCGGCGAGGGCCCCGGCGGTGGCGTCCGGGACACCGGCGAGGGCGGCCACCACCTCCACCTCGACCAGCGCGCCCGGCGGGACGAGGCGCGGGACCGCCACGGTGGTGCTCGTGGGCGGGGTGCCGGGGAGGAACTCCCGGCGTACGGCGACGTATTCGGCGACGGCGTCCATGTCCGTCAGGTACGTACGGATGTTGATGACGTCGTCGAGTCCCGCGCCGTGGGCCTTGAGCAGCTGCTCCACGGCCTCGAAGACGCCGCGGGTCTGGGCTGCCATGCCGTCGCCTTCGGCGCACTGTCCCGAGAGGTACAGCAGGACGCCGCCGTCCGCGTGTTCGACGCGCGCGACTTGGGAGTAGGGGCCCTGCGGGCGCGGGCCGGTGACGGGGTTGCCGACGGTGATCTCCATGCTGCGTACTCCTTGGCGGGGGCGAGGGCGGGATGCTTGCGGGGCGTGGGGTGCCAGGTCACGTGGCGCGTCGGGCCCGGATGTGGGTGACGGCGCGGGCGACGTCCTCGTGGACGACGTCGGGGTCGGCGGCGGCCGCCTCGAAGTGGCCCAACACCGCCTCCATCACGGGCAGTCGCGCCGCCTCCGTCGCCAGGGTGATGTCCTTGACGGCGAGATCGCTGCCGAAGTGCACGTCGGTGGCGAAGGCGCGCGCGACGGCGCCGCCGAGCGGTCCCGCGGCGAGGGCGTCCCTGGCGGTGGCCTCGTCAAGGCCGAGTGCGTCGGCGAGCTTCATGGCCTCGGCGACCAGGCCCACACCGCCGATGACGGCGGTGTTCACGACGAGTTTGAGCGCGGCGCCGGAGCCGAGCGGGCCGGTGCGGGTGACCGGACCGAAGCGGGCGAGCACATGCTCGACGCCCGCCGCGTCGCCGCCCGCGAGGATGCCGAGCCGCCCGTCGGCCGCCTTGTCGGTGCTGCCCATGACGGGGGCGTCGACGAGGGTGACGCCCGCCGGGACGCGGCCTGCCAACTCCCGTACGGCTTCCGGTCCGACGGTCGACATCTCCACCCAGTACGTGCCGGTGCGCAGCGCGGGGAGGACGGCGTCGGCGACCTCGCGCACGGCGGCGGGGCCCGCGAGCATGGTGATGACGACGTCGGCCTCGCGTACGGCGTCGGCGGGGCTCGCGGCGGCCGTTGCGCCGGCCCCGACGAGGGCCTTCGCCTTCTCCGCAGTGCGGTTCCAGACGGTCAATGGGTGCCCTGCGGACAGAAGTTGACGGGCCATCGGCTCACCCATGTGACCGAGGCCGAGGAATGCGATCTTTTCCATGCGACCGACGCTAGGCCCGGGCGCGGGATGCGACAAGCGAATGTCTAGCATGCGAGCCATGCCGAACCCGCATGCCGCACACGGAGCCGCCGCCACGCCCCCGGCCCCGGGCCCGGCCCCCGCGACGGAACCGCCCGCACCGCCGGAACTGTCCACCGTCTGGCTCCGCACCTTCCTCGACGTGGCCCGGCACGGGTCCTTCACGGTGGCCGGGCGTGAGCTGGGGTGGACGCAGTCCGCCGTGTCGCGGCAGATCTCCGCGCTGGAGGCGGCGCTGGGCGGGGCGCCGCTCTTCGACCGGCTGCCGCGCGGGGTGCGGCCGACCGCGCAGGGGCGGGCGCTGCTTCCGCACGCGCAGGACATCCTGGCCCGACTGGGCCTCGCAGGAAGGGAGTTGGCCGCCATGCGGGAGGCGACGGGCGGGCTGCTGCGGGTCGGGGCGTTCGCGACGGCGGACGCGGGGCTCGTGCCGCGGGCCATCGCGGGGTTCCGGGACCGTCACCCGGGCGTGGTCCTGACCCGCGAGGAGGGCCTGACGCCCGCCCTCCTGGCGCGCCTCGCGGAGGGCGAACTCGACCTTGCGGTGGTGTCGTCGACGGGCGGCGCGCGGCCCGGCGGGGCGTACGAACTGCACCACCTGCTCGACGAGGCGCTGTACGTCGCGCTGCCGGCGGGGCACGCCCTCGCGGACGAACCGGAGGTGAGCCTCACCCAACTCGCGGCCGAAGACTGGGTGTCGGGCTCCCGGAACGGCGAGCGCACCCTCCTCGACCCGGCACTCCGCCACGGCTTCCGGCCACGCGTCGCCCACGTCGTCGCCGAGTGGACGGCGAAACAGGGCTACGTGGCGGCGGGCCTCGGCGTGACCCTCGTCCCCGCACTCGCGGCGGAGGGCGTACGGCCGGACATCACGCTGGTACCCGTACGGGACGAGGCCCTGCCCCGGCGCGCGGTGTACGCGGCGACACCACGGACCCTGACGGCGCCCCCGGCGACGGAACCGTTCCTTGCGGCACTGCGGGAGGCGGCGGGAGGGGTGGGGTGAGCGGGAGGGGTGGGGTGAGCGGAGGCGGGGGACGGGAGACAGTGCTCCCCTCAGCGCTCGCCTCGCCTCAGCGCTCGCCTCGCCTCAGCCCTGCTTCGGGAGCTGCTGCGTCGCGCAGTGGATGCCGCCGCCGCCCTCGCCGAGCGTGTCCACCGGCACCTGGGCGACCCGCCGCCCCGGGTACAGGTCCCGCACGATCGACGCCGCCGCGTCGTCCGCCTTCCGGTCGCCGAAGCGGGGCATGACCACGCCGCCGTCGGCCACGTAGTAGTTGACGTAGGTCGCGAGGAAGTCGTCGCCGCGGCGGCCGATGTCCACCGGTTCGGGCAGGGAGACGATCTCAAGGCGCTTGCCCCGGGCGTCCGTCGCGCCGTCGAGGGCGTCGCGCGCCTGCGCGTACACCTTCGTCCAGACGTCCTCGGGCGCCGCGGGGTCCGGGGTGCTCATGAGGACCACGCCGGGTTCGGTGAACCGGGCCAGCGCGTCGATGTGGCAGTCCGTGATGTCCTCGCCCCGGACGCCGTCCACCCAGAGGACCTCGGTGACGCCGAAGAGGCTCTTCAGCTCGCGCTCGATGTCGGCGCGGGACTTGCCGGGGTTGCGGTTGTCGTTGACCAGCGAGCTCTCGGTCGCGAGCAGCGTGCCGGCCCCGTCGACCTCGATCGCACCGCCCTCCCCGACGAGGGGCGCCCCGATCCTGGCGACGCGCCGGTCCGCCAGGACCTCCCGCGCGACCTTTCCGTCGCGGTCGTGCTCCTGCTTGCCGCCCCAGCCGTTGAAGTTGAGGTCGACCCCCGCGATGCCGTCCGGGCCAAGGACGAAGCTCGGTCCGGTGTCCCGCATCCACAGGTCGTCCACCGGGACCGGCACGACCGTCACGCCCGAGCCGCAGGCGCGCCGGGCCGCCGCCACGTCCCGCTCGTTCGCCAGCAGGGTCACCGGCTCGAACTCGGCGATCGTCCGCGCGATCCGCGCGATGTCCTGCCGCACGCCGTGCACGTCCGACTTCCAGATACGCCGGGTCGGCCAGGACATGTACGTCAGCTCGTGCGGCGCCGCCTCCTCGGGCATGCGCCGGTCACCGCCGGGGGTCGCGGCGGCCGGCACGGCCCGGCCGCGCCCCCGCTCGCCGCCCCCGCCGTCCCCGCAGCCGCTCAGCGTCGCGCCGAGGGCGGCGAGGCCCCCGAGCCCTACGGCCCGGCGCCTGGACATCCGCGTGAACGACATGATCGATCCCCTTGACTGAAAATTTGGTCAGTACGAGCGTAAGGCATGATCGGGCACCGGACACGTCGACCGTCTTTCCTCAGGCAGTGGAGTACGCGATGCCGGACAGGCCCACCCAGATCCTCGAAGCCGCCGCCCGGCTCATCGCCCGCCGGGGCGTGCGCGGGCTGCGCGTCGAGGAAGTCGCCACGGAGGCCGGCGTCTCGACCGCCCTGATCTACTACCACTTCAAGGACCGCGCGGGGCTGCTCCGCCGCACCCTGGAGTTCATCAGCCGGCGCGCCGTCCGCTACACCGACCCCGCCCTCGACGCCTCCCCCGACGACCCCCGCGCCCAGCTCACCGAACTGCTGCTCCTGGAACTGCAGGACACCCCCCGCGTACGGGAGAACAGCGCGGCCTGGGGCGAGCTGCGCGCCACCGCCGTCTTCGACCCGGACCTGCGCGAGCAGCTGGCCGCCGCCACGCGGGAGTGGGTGGACGACCTGGCGCACCTGGTGGGGCGGGCCGGGGCCGCCGGGCAGGCCGCTGCCGGGGTCGACGCGGAGGCCGCCGCCGAGCGGCTCACCGCGCTGGTCGAGGGCCTGAGCGAGCGGTGGCTGAGCGACACGCTGCCGCTCGACCGGGCACACGAACTGCTGCGCGGCGCGGTCGGCCTGGAGCTGGGGCGGCCCTGAGAGCCTGCCTTTGCAGGTCCTCGGACGTAGGCGGCCTCACTCCGCGCCCAGCAACAGGTGGACCGCGAGGCCCGTGATCAGCGCGCTCGACGTGAGCGCCGTGACCAGCCGGCCCCGTCGGCCCGTCAGCGCCCGCCCGAGCAGCGCGCCGCCGCCCGCGAGGAGCACCTGCCAGCTCGCCGACGCCGCGAGGGCGGCCAGCGCGAACACGGCCTGCTCCAGGTGCGTCAGCGCGGCCGTGGCCGGGCTGCCGAGGACGAGCGCGGCGAAGTAGATCACCGTGGCGGGGTTGAGGAGCGTGATGCCGAGCAGGGCGGCGTAGGCGCGGGCGGGGCCGATGGGGGTGCCGGTCCGCACGGCGGTCGCGTCGCGCCCGCGGTACTCCCGGACCGCCGTCGTGGCGCCGCGCCCCGCCAGTGCGAGGAGCACCAGGACCGAGGCCCACCGCAACGGCGTCAGCACCGGCTCGACGACCCCGGTGAGCGAGGCGCCGCCGACCGCGGCGACGAGGGCGTAGAGGCCGTCGGCGGTGGCGACACCGAGCGCGGCGCAGACGCCGGTCCGCAAGGACGTGCGGGCGGTGAGCGCCACGAGGTAGGTCGCGACCCCGCCGACCGGCATGGCGATGCCGTACCCGGCGAGCAGCCCCGCGACCAGGACGGCGCTCACGCGCGGGCGAGCATCGCCCTCCACGGCGGCCCGGCCTGCTGCCGGCCACGCGCCGGGCGGGCGGCGGGGGCGGTCGGCGGCAGGGCGGCGGTGGCAGTGGCCGGGGTCGTGGTCATGAGCGCAGCGTCGCGGGAGCGGGGCGCGCCCGGCAACCGGTTTACGCGGCCCACGCGAGCCACGCACGACTCCGCCGCGACCCGCCGCGCCACTCCCACCCGCCTTCGACGTCCCGCCGCCGTGCGGGTGATGAGAGGGACAATGCGGACATGACCTAGCCCCCGCCCGACCCGCCCCGCGATACTTCCGCCACCCCACCGGTTACGGAAGGACTCGCGTGCTCTCTCGAATTGGCGCTCTCGGTGTCGCCGCTCTGCTTGCCGGGCTCGCCGCCCCGGCCCCCGCCTCCGCCGCCCCGGCCGGGCGGTCCGCTCCCACCGTGGAGGAGGCGCGGCTCGACCGTGCCGCTCCCCAGGAGATACTGCGGCGCAGCGGGTTCGACTCGCAGGCCCCGGAGTTGGCGCGGGCGCTGGGCAGGTCCCCCTCGTACGAGGCGGCCCGGCGCCTTGTCGGGCGCGAAGGCAGGTCGTTGTGGCGGCGGGCCGTCGAGCGGGCACAGGGGCACGGGCCCGCCGGGGCGGCGTCGGCCCTCAGCCGGGACGACGACCGGCCGTTGTACTGGGCGCGGCTCGCGATGACGCGGGAGCTGCGGCAGTGGGCGCCCACCCGGTTCCCCCTGACCGAGGCCCAACGGGGGCGTCTCATCGGCGCGTTGGAGAGGTCCTCACGGGGGCAGGACAGCGTCGCGTACCGGTCCGGCGGGCACCAGCACGTCAAGCGCATCCTCGTCACCGGCTTCGACCCGTTCACCCTCGACCGGGACGTCCGCATCAGCAACCCGTCGGGCGCCACCGCGCTCGCCCTGGACGGCACCACGATCCGGACCCCCGAGGGGCCCGCGCGCGTCGAGGCCGTGGTCTTCCCGGTCCGGTGGCAGGACTTCGCCGACGGCGCCGTGGAGCGGGCGCTGCGGCCGCACCTGCCGCGGGTCGACCTGTTCACCACCATCAGCCAGGGGCGCGTCGGCCGGTTCGACATCGAGCGGACCAACGGCGCCTGGCGCGGCGGCTTCCCCGACAACGAGAACGTGTCGCGCACCGAGACCGTGCCGGTGAGCGATCCCGCCTCCCAGCCCCAGTGGACGTCCACGACCCTCCCGTACAAGGCGATCAAGGACGCGCGGACCGGCCGCTTCCCCGTGTACGACAACACGTCGGTGACCGAGATCCCGGCGGGCGGCACCGATCCCGTGGTCCGGCCCGACGGGCCCACCGAAGGGTCGACGGCGCGTGCGGGCGGCGGCGGGGACTACCTGTCGAACGAGATCGGCTACCGCGCGACGCTCCTGCGCGACCGGCTCGGGCTGCACGACCGGCTGCCCGGCGGCCATGTGCACACGCCCGTCCTGCAGTTCGGGGCGGGCAACACGGACCCGGCGACGGGCGACGTCACCGATCCCGAGTTCGTGCGCAACCGGCTCGACATCATCGCTCAGGTGAGGGGGATCCTCCGGGTGGCCGCGTCGTCCTGACCCGCGGCAGGACCGCCGCCGTCGGTGCCGTTCTCGCCGAGAAGGTCCCGTGCCATCAGCGTCGCGCCCGCGACCGCGCCCGGCATCAGGAAGACCGCGACGAACGGCACCAGGAAGGCGACGGCGAGCGGCGCCCCGAAGCCCCAGGCGAGTCGCTTGCGGGAGCGGAGCAGGGTGAGCCTCTCGCGCAGTTCGACGCCGCGGCGCTGCAGGGCGACCGCGGTGAGCTCCTCGACGAGGAAGAAGCCGGTCACGCAGAAGCCGATCACCGGGACGACGGTCTGCCCGGCCACCGGCACGAAGCCGAGCGCGAAGAGCAGCACGCCCCAGAGCGCCGCCCGCACCAGGACGCGGAGGCTGTCCCTGGCGGAGATCCACAGCTCGCGCCAGAGCGGCAGGCCCGATTCGGGAGCGTGGCCGGACTCGGCGATGTCGACCTTCTCGGAGAGCGACTCGTAGAACGGCTGCCCGACCAGGAGGGTCACCGCGGTGAAGGTGAGCACGGAGAGCAGCAGCGCGAGGGCGAAGAGCAGGGCCGTCAGGAAGCCGCGGAAGAGGCCGAGCCAGGGCGAGGACCAGTCGTCGGCGAACGGCGTGGCCCAGCCGACTAGGTCGGAGCCCCACAGGGCGAGCGCGACGAGCGCGGCCGTGTAGAGAACGAGGGTGATGAGGCCGGGCAGCAGCCCCCATCCGTACTGCTTGCCGTGCTGGGCGACCCAGCGCTGCCCCTTCACCAAGTAGCCGAAGCCCACACCCAGATCGCGCATGCGGCACACCTTAGCCGCAGGTGGGCGGGGGCCTGTCCCCGGTGATCGGCAGGTCCGTCACGGCTGGGACACAAGGCCCTCTTGTTGTGCGGGAGTTGAGCCGGTAAGACCTCGCTTACCGATCTCCCGGAGGTACGCATGGGCATGTCCCGGCCGTCAGGACCCGTATCGCTCCCGCCCTCAAGATCCGTTGCGCTCGCCGCCGTAGCCGCGGGCGCGCTGCTCCTCACCGCGCTCGCCCCGGGCAGCGCGAGCGCGGATCCGACGCCGCGTCCGGTCGTCCGTGAGGGCTCGCCGTCCGACGCGGGGCGGGCGTCCGGGGCCCCGGCGGCGGCCGCGGTCCGCGCCCTCGGCGACACGAGGGCTCCGGGGCTCGGCGACGACGAGGCCCGCGGGTATCCGCGCGAGCGCAAGCTCGTCGTACCTCCGGAGAATCCGGCCGACAAGTCGATAAAGCTGGGGCTGACGCCGTACCACGGCATAGCCCCGAAGCTGAATGCTCTGCAGCGCGTCGGCGACCGCGTCAGCGTGGAGATCGCGGGCCGGTCCGCGGGCGGGCACCAGCTCTATCTCGTGACCGTCACCGCCCCCGAGTCCGCGCGCGAGACGGCCCGGCAGGAGCGGATGCGCGAGCGCATCGAGAACGCGCCGGGCGCGGCCGCCGGGGACAGGGCGATCAAGTCCTCGTACAAGACGCCGGTGTTCATCAACAACAACATCCACGGCAACGAGTGGGAGGGCACCGACGCCGCCCTGAAGCTGATCGAGAGGCTGGCGGGCGCGAAGGACGCGCGGAGCAAGGACCTGCTCGCGCACAACCGCCTCTACTTCAGCATCACCGCCAACCCCGACGGCCGCATCGCGGGCACCCGCGCGAACGCCAACGGCTTCGACCTCAACCGCGACTTCATCACCGCCTCGCAGCCCGAGACCCGCGCGGTCCGGCAGATCGCCGTGGCCAAGCAGCCCGCGGTCATGCTCGACCTGCACGGGTACGTGAACGGCACCCTGATCGAGCCGACCACTCCCCCGCACGGCGAGAACTACGAGTACGACCTCTTCCTCAAGAACTCCTACGCCAACGCCCTCGGCATGGAGGCCGCCATCAAGCGCCTCGGGTACACCGAGGAGAAGGACGGCGTGAAGCCTCCCGTCATCCCCTTCCGCGACCAGCAGGAGGGCTGGGACGACTGGCCGCCGATCTTCACCCCGCAGTACCTGCCCTTCCACGGCGCGGTCGCCACGCACACCATCGAGTTCCCGATGCAGGTGAACAACGAGGAGTACGAGACGCGGCCCGTCGCGGAGCTGCGCCGCAGGGCCGCGGTCAACGTCGACATCGCGGGCGCCGCGATGCGCGCCACCCTCGACCACACCGACCGCCACCGCCGCTCGGTGATCGCCGACCAGATCGAGGTCTTCCGGCGGGGCGCGACGGGCGCCGAGCAGGTGCCGGTGTCGGAGGAGACCGTGCCGGGGGTGCCGGCGATCGGACCGGAGGACGTCTACACGACGGACTTCCCGCGTGCGTACGTGATTCCGGCGGGCGGCGGGAGCCGCCGCTCGGCGCCTGCGGCGGCGCGGCTCGTGGACCATCTCCTCGCCAACGACGTACGCGTCGGGCGCGCGAGCCACGGCTTCCGGCTCGGCGGGCGGACGTACCCGAAGGGCTCATACGTCGTCGACATGCACCAGCCGAAGCGGGGCCTGGCCAATGTGATGCTGGCCGACGGGCGGGACATCAGCGGCAAGGTGTCGACCATGTACGACATCTCGGGGTGGAGCCTCGGGCGGCTGTGGGGCGCGAGCGTGGACGCCGTGCGCAGTGGCGATCCGCACCGCGTGCACACGCGCGCGGTGCGCTCCGCGGCCCGCGTCGGGTACGTGGCGCCCCGCGGAAAGCTGCGGCTGCGTCTCGACGACCCGCGCGAGATCGCCGCCCTCAACTCCCTCCTCGCACAGGGCGTCTCCGCACGCCGCGACCACGACGGGAGTGCGATCCTGCCCGCCTCCGCACGCCGTGCCGCGACCGCCGCCGCGAAGAAGTACGACGTGGCCTTCGACGCCACGAAGGCGCGGGGCGGCGCCGCCCTGCACCGCACGCGGGTCGCCGCGGCCGTCACGCCCGGGGAGCTGTTCGCGCTGCGGGAGATGAACTTCGACGTGACGCCGGTCTCGACCGCCGTGCTCAACTCCGGCTTCGACTGGCGGAAGACGGACGCGCTCTTCGTGTCGGCCGGACTCGACCGCGGCAAGCTGGACCCGGGGGCGAGGGCCGGGCTCGACCGGTTCCTCGCCGGGGGCGGCGGCCTGGTCGGGCGGGGAGCGGCCGGCGCCGCGCTGAACACCGCGGCGAAACTGCTCGCCGTCGAGCCCGTCCAGGGCAACGGTGACGCCAACGGCGTGGTCCGGGTGGCCAATTCGGGCGGCGCGGTCACCGGCGGAGCGCCGGACCACAGCTTCGTCTACGCGCCGATGTGGTTCACCGGCCTCGGCTCAGGAGTGCGGGTGGAGCAGACGTACGGCACCGGCGACCCGCTGGTCTCGGGGCACTGGCGGGCGCTGGAGGACGGGGGCGGCGGACCGTCGGACGCCGCCGGCCGCGCCTCGGTCGTCAGCGGGTCGGCCGGGGGCACGGACGTGGTGCTCTTCGGCACCGAGCCGCTCTTCCGCGACCACCCGAAGGGGGTGTTCCCGCAGGTCGGGCGGGCGCTGTTGAGCGTCGGCCGCTAGCCGGGAGGGACATCGCAGGGGCCCGTCGCAGGGGCCCGTCGCAGGGGCCCGGCCGAGCACCGGCCGGGGAATTACTCTCCGGGGCGTGGCCGTTGATCAGGTACCGATCAACTCGACACGCCCCGGAGGCCACCCCGTATGACCCGCGAGATCAAGGTGCAGGGCACCGTCGCCGACGGCTACGAGGCCGTGCGCGACGAGTTCACCGCCGTCCTCGCCGCCGAGGACCCCCACTACGCCGGACAGCTGGCCGCGTACGTCAAGGGCCGCAAGGTCGTCGACCTGTGGGCGGGACCCGACACGGACAGCTCCACCCTGTACGGCGTGTACTCGTCCACCAAGGGCGCGGCCCACCTCGTCGTCGCCCTGCTCGTCCAGGACGGCACGCTCGATCTGGACCGCGAGGTCGCCCACTACTGGCCCGAGTTCGCCGCCGGGGGCAAGGGCGCCGCGACCCTGCGCGAGCTGCTCGCGCACCGGGTGGGCGTCGTGGGCGTCGACGGCGGCTTCTCCCCCGAGGAGCTCGCCGACGACCGGGCGATCGCCGCGCGGCTGGCCGGGCAGCGCCCGCGCTGGCGGCCCGGCACCGCCTTCGGCTACCACGCCCTGGTCATCGGGGCGCTCACCGGCGAGGTGGTGTTCCGCGCCACCGGCCGGACTTTGCAGGAGCTGTACGAGGAGCGGGTGCGCGCCCCGCACGGCCTCGACTTCTTCCTCGGCCTGCCCGAGGAGCACGAGGGGCGGTTCCGTTCCGTCCTGCCGATGGACCCGACGCCCGAGCAGGAGGCGCTCCTCGCGACGGCGGCGACCGGCCCGCGGAGCCTGACCTCCATCGCCTTCAACCGCAACGGGGCCGAGCCCACCGACATCGAATCGCTGCCCAACTCCCGTCCGGTGCGCGCCAAGGGCCCCGCATCGGTCGGCGGCGTCGCCTCCGCGCGCGGTCTGGCCGGGATGTACGCGGCCGCGGTCACCGGCGTCGAGGGGCGCGAGTCGCTCCTGAAGCCGGCCACGGTCGCCGAGTTCGGCCAGGTCCAGTCGGTCGGCTACGACCTGGTGTCGCGGGCGCACAAGGTCTTCGCGGTCGGCTTCCAGGCCACGTCCGACGTGCTGTTCCCGTTCCTGGGCGCGGGCTCCATCGGGCACAGCGGCGCGGGCGGCTCGCAGGCGTTCGCCGACCCGAGCAGCGGGCTCGCCTACGGCTACACCCGGCGGCGGTACGCCTTCCCCGGCGGGTCGGCGCCCGAGAACGAGCGCCTGGCGCGGGTGGTGCACGAGGCGGCGCTCGCCACGGGCTGACCGCCCGGGACGGCCTGCTGACGACGGAGGTCCGCCCCCCCCCCCGGGGGGGGGGCGCCGGCGATAAGCGAGCGGGGGTCAGCGTCCCCCCCCCGCGACCTTGTTATATCGCCACGGGCG